>JBMDXS010000224.1:0-60866 GCA_048595045.1 Acidimicrobiia bacterium | reverse complement strand
CCGATACCGACGTGGTGGTGGTCGGCCTGCCCAACTTCCTCCACGAGGAGGCGATCGCCCTCACCGCCGCCGCAGGCAAAGCGGTCCTGGTCACCAAGCCGCTGGCCAGGGATGCGACTGAGGCCAAGCGCATCCTCGATGTCGTGGAGGGGGCCGGGATCTTCGGCGGCTACCTCGAGGACCTGGTCTACACCCCCAAGACCATGAAGGCGGTCGACTCGGTCGCATCGGGTGCGATCGGTGACGTCACATGGGTCCGGTCACGCGAGACCCACCCCGGGCCCCACTCCGCCTGGTTCTGGGACAAGGAGATGGCCGGAGGTGGCGCCATCGTCGACCTCGGCTGTCATTGCATAGAGATCATCCGCAACTTCGTTGGCAAAGGCAACCGGCCGATGGAGGTGATCGCCTGGGCCGACACCCTGGTCCACCCCATCGAGGCCGAGGACAACGCGGTGGTGCTCATCCGCTTCGAATCGGGCGCTTTGGGTCAGTTCGAGGTGAGCTGGACCTTCCGGGGCGGCATGGACCTCCGGGACGAGGTGGCCGGCACGGAAGGGACCATCTGGCTCAATCACTTCCTCCGCACCGGGTATGAGATGTACAGCTCTGGTGGAGGCGGCGGCTATGTGGCAGAGAAGTTGGAGTCGACCGAGGGCTGGCTGTTCCCCGTGGGCGACGAGATCAGCGAACTCGGGTACACCGCAATGTTCGCCGACATGTTCGACTCGCTCGAGGCGGATCGGGCACCGCGGGAGACCATCTACGACGGGTACGTGGTGAACGCCATCATGGACGCCGCGTACTCATCGGCTGCATCACGGCAATGGGAGCCAGTAGAGATGGAATGGAGAGCAGGGTCCACGCCGAAGATCGGCAAGACCGCTCCTACCCACGAAGGGCACGCCATCGTCAAGGAGGAGACCCTCCCCGACGGGAGACGGAAACTGATCCTCAGCGACAAGGACACCGGATCGGTGTTCGACGTCGTCGTTTCGGGTTGAGTCTCGACCTCGAGGTCATCCCCAGCGGTGAGTGGCCGATGCGGGTCGGCGCCAGACTGGCAGCGGTGTTGGGAGCCGACCCAGGCAAACGGGTCTGTCTTGCCACCGGGGCGACGACCAGTCCCGTCTACGGGAGCACCATGGTGGCCGGTGCCCCCGAGGTGTTCCTTCTCGACGAGTTCGGTGGCCTGCCCGAGGACGACCCCGCACGGTGCGCCGCCATGCTTCGTCGCGACCTTCCGGGGGTGCCGTTCCATGGACCGGATGTCGACGCCGCCGACCCCGAACTGGCCGCCACCGATTACGGGAAGCTCATCACGAGAGGCGTCCTCGATCTCGCCGTCGTTGGCCTAGGTCGCAACGGCCACGTCGGGATGAATGAGCCCGGCTCCACCCGGGTGTCCCGCACTCGCGTCGTGCGGCTCCACGAGACGACAGCCGATGGGGCGCGGGCCTACGGGGCGTCCACCCGACCCTCCTGGGGGATCACGGTCGGGATGTATGAGTTGCTGCAGGCTGGGGAGTTGTGGCTGGTTGTCACCGGCGGGCACAAAGCCGGGATACTGGACCGGGTCATCACGGGACCGATCGGGCCGGAGATCCCGGCCAGCTTCCTGCGGGAGCACCACAACGCAGTCGTCCTGGCCGACTCCGCCGCCGCTGCCGACCTCTAGCCGGATCTGGTCAGCCATCGGGCCGGGTTGTCCACGAACAACCTGACGATCTGTTCATCCTCCAAGCCGCGGTGCGCGAGGAGGGCTCGGAACCCGCCGTTCATCCACCCCGGCCCGCGCGAACCGCCGAGGCTCGACCACAGTGTTCGACGGGCCGCGTCGGTGCCGATGAGCAGCTGGTTGCCGTACCCATCGGCGACCAACTCCACCACCAGAGCCGCTGTCCGCTCGCTCTCCCGCAAGCCCTGGTCGAGACAGAGCAAGGCTCCTGCGTCCAGGAGGGCTCGGTGATAACCCCGGTCCGCCACCTTGTCGGTGTGGGAGATGCACACCCGTGACAACGGGATGCCGAGGCGGCTGAGCAATTCGATCTGGGCCATGGCACCCACGCCATCTTCGCAATGGGTCAGCACCGGAGCACCGGTGGCCACGACGGCCATCGCAGCCGCCTCGAAGAGGCGAAGTTCCTGCTCGCTGGGGTCGAGACCCATGGTGGCCACCTTGATCACGCCCGCCGTTGGGGAAGGGCCGGTGATCTCTCGGATGAAGCTAAGGGCCAACTCTGGGGCCGGGTCGCCGAGATGCCGGTCACCCGGCTCGTAGTAGCGCGCCGTGTGCATGCCCGTGGTGGCGACGATGTTGAGGCCGACTTGTCGAGACACTTCGGCGAGCCGGCCGCGGTGGCCACCGGAGCCGGCCGGCATGGCGTCCACCACGGTTCCCACCCCGGCCTCCATCATCAGCTTCGACTCCGTAACCGCCTCATCGACCGAGGGCAGATGGATGTGTGGCATGCTCGCGGCCACGATCGGGCTGTCGATGATCAGATGCTCGTGGGCCAGCACGGTCCCGAGCCGGTCGGCCTCGATGTCGCCGAGCACAGTTCGGGCGAAGCCGGTCACGACATCTCGAGGATCGCCCCGGCGGCCCGCAACCCATCACGGAGCCGACCGGGGTCGACGGATCTGACCTCGCCCCCACCCGCCGCCGCTATCGCCGCGGCCAGCCCGGCGGCCTGGCCCATCGCCATGCATTGCGCCATCGACCGGATCGATGCCTGCGCGTCGTGGGTAGCCGAGAAGCACCGACCCGGGGCGAGGGCGTTCGAACCGTCCCGGGCAACCAGGCTGCGAAACGGGATGCCCACGGCGGTGCCCTCGGGGAGGTACTCCCAGGTCGTCGTCTCGCCCGGGATGTGATCCTCGATCGGCGCCCCACATAGCCCAATCTGGTCGTCGAACTGGCGGGCAGACAACACGTCATCTCTCGTCACTCGATAGTCGCCGTAAACCCTCCTCGTCTCCCGCAGGCCGATCTGGCTGCTCAGGGAGGCCAGGGAGGCCCTCTCGTAACCGGGCACACGATCGACGAGAAAGCGGGCGTACTCGAGCGCCTGACGCCGCCCCTCGATCTCGGCACGAGTGAGAACCTCCGGATCGGTGGCGTTGATCACTTGGCCGGCGTCGTCGTGGCCGACGTGCTCGATCCTGGTCATGACGGTGGCGGTCATGCCGTGGATGGGGGTTATGTGATCGCTCCCCTCTCGCCGGGGCAGCTGGTAGTCACCCGACTCCGCCGCCTCCTCCATCAACTCGTGGAAACGGGCCTTGTCGATGGTTCGCCTGCGCTCGTGATCGACGTTGACCATTCGGAAGGTGGTGGTCAGGGTCTGGGCCGAATCGATCTCCCCGGCCAGCTCGTAACCGAATCCGGCGTGATGGCACACGTCGGCATCGCCTGAGGCATCCACGACGACGGTGGTGTCGACTTTCATCAGCCCGGCCTTGGTAGCGGCCACGAGCGTGGTGACGCGACCGTCCTCGACTTCCACATCCTGGACGAAGGCGTGCAGTAGCACGGTGACGCCGGCCTCCAGGACCAGCTGTTCCCACGCCACCTTGAGATGCTCCGCCAGATAGGTGACCCCGGTCCCGGCCCCGTAGGTATTGGGTCGCTCCACCACCTCACCCAGGCGACGGAGACGGCCGACCACGTCGTCGGCTACGCCACCCACCAACTTGATCGCCCGCTCACCCGGGGTGTAGAAGCCGTAGAACGTGTCGAGCACCGCGGTCGAGTTGCCACCGAGGAAAGGGAGCTTCTCGACGAGCAGCGTTCGGGCACCCGCCCGGGCCGATGCGATCGCGGCCGGTGATCCAGCCGAGCCGGATCCGACTACGACTACGTCGAAATTGGGAGCCACGGTGTCGAATATCGCATCTCCCGATCCCAATCTGGTGAAGACGTCACTTCACGTACGGGCTCAGGACGTCACGGGCGAGGAGGAAGCCACGCTTGATGAGCTCATCGGTCTCCTCGAAGCCTCGGTCCTCGTGCTCGATGATGATCGGCCCGTCATAACCGGCCCGATACAAGGCCCGGAACACGATTGCCCAGTCCACATCGCCGAGGCCGGGCAGACGCGGGATCTGCCATCCCATGCCCGAGGACAGGCTGCCGTTCTCATACAGCCCGTTGCGGTCGATCATCACGTCTTTTGCCTGGAAGTGATAGAACCGCTCCCCGAACTCGTCGATGGCGCGCTCGATATCGATCATCAGCCACACCAGGTGGGAAGGATCGAAGTTGAGACCGATCGTCTCTCCGAACTCCTCGAACATCCGACGCCAGATCTTTGGGTTGTAGGCGAGGTTGTGCCCCGCCGGCCATTCGTCTCTGGAGAAGATCATCGGGCAGTTCTCGATCGCGATCTTGATCCCGTGCTCCCCGGCCCAGGTGACGATCTCGGGCCAGACTCTGGTGGCCGACTCCCAGTTCTCGTCTTGGCTCTTCGCGCTGTCTGCTCCAATGAAGGTGTTCACGACCGGGACCCTCATCTTCGAGGCAGCGGCCATCACCTTCTTCAGATGGTCGATCACCATCCTCTGATGTTCGGCGTCGGGATGGAGTGGATTCGGGTAGTAGCCCAAGCCGGAGATCTCGAGGCCGAGTTGGGTCATCTCGCCCACGATCTCGCCGGCCCGGGTCTCCGAGAGGTCGTCGACGTCGACGTGGCTGGTCCCCGCATACCGGCGGGAGTCCCCACTCGAGGCGGGCCAGGCGGCGATCTCGATAGTGGTGAAGCCGTTGTCCGCGGTCCACCGGGCGACCTCGGAGAGTGGTGTGCCGGGGAAAGGTGCGGTCAGAAGACCGAGTTTCATCTCATCTCCTCCTCATCGCTGGACGGTCACCCAGCGTTGCTCGATGTTGCTTCGGGCCACCGCATCGGTCACCAGGACCGCGTCGTGGCCGTCGCCGAACGTCGGGTAGGCGGGAGTCGACGCCGGGCCCCCATCCATCACGTCGATGTAGACACGGCTGAACAGTGCCCGGAAGGTGTCCGGGAAGCCCTCGAGGTGGCCCCCTGGATAGGCGATCAGGGCGGCCGCTTCCGGACCGGCCAACGCGGGGTCACGATGAAGCAGCTCGTTGGGGCGACCGCGGTGCCCGATCCAGAGGTCGTCTGGACGCTCGGATGTCCAGGCCAGTGCGGAGGCACTCCCCGCTATCTCATATGCGAGCGAGTTGCGACGTCCGGCCGAGACCTGCGAGATCGTCACTGCGCCCCTCGCCCCTCCCTCGTAACGGAGCAAGATCCCAGCGGCGTCGTCGCTGGTCATCACCTCCTCGACCAGTTCCTGATCCGGGTCAACGGCGGCAAAGGTCTCCACGGGCCCGGCCGGGTGTCGACGAATTGGAACGAGGGTGTGGAGGTCGGCCATCACCGCCTCGACTCTCCTTCCCGAGATGAAACGCGTCAGGTCGAGCCAATGGGAGCCGATGTCGGCCACCGCTCTCAACTCACCAGCCTCTTCGGGCTGCAGCCGCCAGTTCCAGTCGGTGTCCCGCAAGAGCCAGTCCTGGTGATAGGAACCGGTGATCAGGCGCACGTCGCCGATCTCACCCGCCGCGACCATCGACATAGCCTGGTGGTTCAGCGGGTAGAACCGGCTGTTGAAGCACACCGCATTGACCAGACCGCTCTCCTCTGCCCTGGCTACCAGATCGGCCGTGTCCTTTGCCCCGAGGGCGAGGGGCTTCTCGCAGACGACGTGTTTACCCGCCGTGAGACAGGTCCTCACCTGATCGGCATGGGCGTGGTTGGGGCTGGTGATGTGCACGACATCGATCGAGGGGTCTTCGGCCAGCTCCTCCACCGAGTCGTACACAGGGGGGAGCCCGGCGGCTTCCGCCTTTGCCCTGGCCCGCTCCGGGCTCGACCCCACCACTCCACGGACCTCGACCCCGAGCCGGCGGAGGGCCTCGACGTGGGCGACGCCGATGAAACCGATCCCGACCACTCCTGCCTTGATATCGCCGTAAGCCATGTCTTCTTCCTATGAGGTTCCGGTGACCCGCGCGTACAGCCAGGCCAGACCGAGGACGATCCCCCCGTACACGATCTGCTGGATCGCCTGGCCGGCATCGAGGAAGGTGAGCATGGTGGTCAGCACTCCGAGGATGAGAGCGCCCAGGATCGTCCCGCTATAGGAGCCGATCCCACCGAAGATCGAGGTGCCGCCGATGACCGCCGCCGCCACCGATGGAAGGAGGAAGTTGACCGCCAGTTGGAGGTCCACCGCTCCTGTCCGACCCGCGAGCAGGATGCCGGCGAGGGCGGCGAGGAGACCCGCGATGGCGTAGGCGGCGATCTGGACCTGCCAGATCCGGATCCCCGCCAACCGAACCGCGATCGGATTGTCACCAACCGCATAGAGGAGACGACCCAGGCCGGTGCGACGCAGGCCATAGATGATCAGCAGAGACACTGCGGCCCAGACCAGAGCGTTGTAGGGGATTCGGTTGCCGAGAAAGGACCCCCCACCGATGGTCTTGATGAATTGAGCCACCGTGGTCGACCCTTGGAGCACGGTGAAGGAGAGGGCGGTGAACAGCCCGAGCAGGATGGCCGACATGGCGAGGGTCATGATCAACGGGTTGACCCGGAACACGCCGACTCCTACCCCGTTGACGCTGCCGGCGACGACCCCCACCAGAAGCCCGAGGACGATCGCGATGGCAGCGCCATTGGGAGACTGGTTGCCTGCGACGTAGGCGGCAGCGGTGGCGATCATGCCTACCGAGAGGTCAATTCCCCCGGTCAACATCAGGATGGTCTGCGCGGCAGCCATGATGCCCAATGGGGCAGCGATCAGCACGGTGTTGCGCAAGCCACTGACGCTGAGATAACGGGGCTCGATGATCGCGGTGGCGATCACCAAGGCGATGAGGACGATCCCCAGAACGAGCAGGGGATGATCGCGGAGGGCGGTCCGCCACTTCGAGTCGGGCAGGACTTCCATCTCGATCATCGGGGTATTCGAGATGGTCATCCGGCTCTCTGCCTCCTCAGCTCGATGATCCCGGCCACCATCATCACGACCACTATCAGGACACCCTGCACCACCTGTGCGGTGTTGGGGTCGATGCCCATGGCGCTCAGGATCGGGGACAGGGTGAAGAGAATGATCCCGGCGGCGGCGGCGCCGACCACCGAGCCGATCCCACCGGTGAGGGCAACACCGCCCAGCACGATTGCAGCCACCGATCGAAGGGTGAAGAGGGACCCTGTCGCGGCCCGGGATTCACCGGAGCCCGTGATGGCCAGGGCGGACAGGCCGGCCAATGCCGAGAACCCGCCACCTACCGCGTAGGAGACGATCTTGGCGCGGGCGGTCCGGACTCCGGACAGGTAGGCGGCCGTGGGGCTCGACCCGGTCGCGTAGAGCGAGAGCCCGGTGCGAGTGTTCTTCATCCACCAGGCGGCAAGCGCCATCGGGATCGCGATGGCGACCAGGGAGGGCCAGAAATTGGAGCCGCTCCCGGTGGTGGAGCCGGTGAACATGGCCCTGAAGCCGTCGCTGGTGCCCCCGCCCGGGGAGGGGAGCACCAGAAGGGCAACGCCGGAGAGGATGAAGCTCGTCGCCAGAGTCACCACGATGTCGGGAACTCGGGAAACGGTGATGATCCAGCCCACCACCCCGTTGATCACGGCCCCGATCAGGATCACCAGGACTGAGATAGCCAGGGTGACTCCGAATGGCTGCTCGAACATCAGCTGGGCGGCGATCGAGTTGGAGAGGATCAACATCGCTCCGACCGAGAGATCGATTCCTCCGGCGATCACGATGACCGCCTGCCCGATCGCCAGGTAAACGAGGGGCAGGCTGTTCTTGGAGATCGACGCGATCTGAAAGCCGCCGAACTTGGGGATCAGAGCCGAGTACCAGACGATCATGAGAAGCAGAAGGACCCAGACACCTGCCGTCCACCCCCGCCGGCGAAGCCAGGTGGACCAATCGAACCGCGTCGAGCGCCCTGCGGTCTCAGCGGTCATGCCACCTCCTCCGACCTGATGCCGTGTGCCGCGGTGAGCAGTGACTCCTCGGTGGCGCTCTCGGCAGGTTGCTCGTCGACGATGGCGCCGCGGTAGAGAACCTGGACGCGGTCACAGACCAGAGGGATCTCGGCGAGCTCGCTCGTATAGAGGAGGACTGCAGCGCCATCGGCTGCCAGCTCGCGGATCAGGTCATAGATCTGGGCCTTGGTCTTGACGTCGATCCCCCGGGTCGGGTCGAAACAGAGCAAGACCTGGAACCCGGCGGTGAGCCAACGACCCAGGACGACCTTCTGCTGGTTCCCACCCGAAAGGCGCCCTGCCTGCCGAGCGGCGCGGGTGTCGATGGATAGCCGGTCGATGGCGTCAGCCACCCTCTCTTTTTCGTCTCGAGCCACCGAGAACCAACGTCTGATCCGGTCATACAGGGGAAGCCCCAGGTTTTCACGGACCGGGCGCTGAGGAAGGAGGGCGAGGAGTCGATCCGGTGGCACCAGGACGACGCCGCGGGCCACGGCGTCGTAGGGCGATCTCGCCCGGAGCGACTCGCCTTTGACCAGGACCTCCCCGCGATCGGGCCGCCTGTCACCGGCCAGGACCTCGAACAACCGGTCCTGGCCCTGGCCCTCCAGTGCCGCCAGCCCCAGTACCTCACCGGCGTGGAGTCGGAACGAGACACCATTCACCTTGTCCCCGGATCCGATGTCGACGGCCTCGAGCAAGACCTGGCCCACACCGGCACGACCCGTTCTCACCGCGCCGGCTTCGGCATGGACGACCTCACCGAGCATCGCTTCCACCAGACCCGACTCGCCGACTTCCTGGGGAGCCACGGAGGCCACGGTTCGGCCATCCCTCAGCACGGTTGCGCGATCACACATCCGCATCACCTCGCCCAGTCGGTGGGTGATGAACAGCACCGAGTTGCCACGGCTCCTCCATTCCTCCATGACTGTGAAGACGTGCTCCGCCTGATCGGCGGGAAGCGCGGCGGTGATCTCGTCCAGCATCAGCAGCGAGGGCTCCAGTGCGAGCGCCCGGGCAAGGTCGAGCAGACGGAGGAGAGGAAGCGGCAGCTCTCTGATCAAGGCATCGAAATCGAGGCTGGCTCCGTCCATCCGCTCCAGCCACTCGCGGACCTCGCCCTCATCGATCCCGGTCAGCCGCAGGTTCTGTCCGACCGTGAGGTCCGGGATCAGAGCCGGGTCCTGGAACACCGTTGCCAACCCTGCCTCGACCGCAGCGGCAGGAGTGGAGAGGCGGACCGGTTCGCCCTCGACCTCGACATCACCCGCGTCGGCCTGATGCACGCCGGAAAGGATCTTGACCAGGGTGGACTTGCCGGCCCCGTTGGCCCCGAGCAAAGCGTGGATCTCGCCGGGAGCCACATCGAGCTCGACCGAACGAAGCGCGATCACGTTGCCAAAGCTCTTGGCGACGGCGCGCGTGGAGAGAAGTGGCCTTACGCCTGGCTCAGTCGTCACAGAGTGGATACTCGCTGAAAACGGGGCCGGGCGCCCGCTGCCCGGCCCCATTCCCTGTCAATCGATGGGCCCCTACTCCTCGCCAGGTCCGACACAGTCGGAGACCTGTGAGGCCTCGTAGGTGGTGTAGGGCTCGATCTCGACGTAGGTGCTCCAACCGACCTGCTGGTCAGGGTCGAAGAGCTCCTCCAGGCTGGCCTGGTCATCGGAGGCGAAGACCTCCGGTGTCAGGGTCACCACCTGGTCCGGCTCCTCACCGGTCAGGGCTTGGATTGCTATCGCGGCTCCCACACCACCGATGGCCGGTGGGTTGGTGACCGCGGCACCGGTCAGCCCTTCGACATTGATCAGCTGGTCGATGAAGCCGTTGTTGTCGGCTCCGACGATCGGCACGAACTCGGCCCCGGCGCTCTGGAAGGCCTCGACGACTGTGTAGTCGATGCCCGAGGTCCAGATGCCGTCCACGTCGCCCGCGCTGATGATGTCCAGCGCTTGCTGGCCGCCGGTGGTCGGGTCCCAGCCGGTGAACGTCTCCTGGGACACGGTGATGCCCGGATAGTCGGCCAGAGCCGCCTCGAACCCGGCGTGACGGTCGGTGTCCGCAGGCACACCGTCGATGCCGCGCATCTCCACTACGTTGCCCTCACCTCCGAGCTGATCGAAGAGCCAGCGGGCACCCAGCTCGCCATAGGCGACCTGGTCGTTTGTGGCCACGAAGGCGCCCTCGGCCGTCACGGCCTGGTCCACCGCTACCACCACGATGCCTTGGCTGATGGCCTCCTCTATCACCGAGTTGAGACCTTCCCGCTCAGTGGGGTTGATGATGATGGCGTCGACGCCCTGTGAGATCAGGGCTTCGATCTGGCCGATCTGGCCCGTGGTGTCGGTGTTCTCGTTCTGGAGAACCACCGCGTCCACGACCCCACTGGCCAGGGCCTGTGCCTTGATCGCACAGATCATCTGCTCACGCCAGCCGTTGCCGGCAAGAGTGTTGCTCACCCCAATGGTGTAAGTCTCGTCCTCGGCGCTATCGCCACCGCCACAGGCAGCAGCGATCAGGGCGAAGACACCAACCAGGGCTGCGGCCCGCAGTCCTGTCCTTCTCTTCATCCTTCCTCCTCTTCCTTGTCTATGCCGTCTTCACGGCCTCTTTCCAATCATCCCGCGGTGGCGGGAAGAGTCCTTTCAAGCGATGCCGGCCAAGGCCTCGTCTATGGCACGGGGGGTCAGGATGTGGTCGATGGCCATGGCAGCGGCGCCGATGACACCGGCCCTGTCTCCGAGGGAGGACACCGCGATGGTCAAGTCGGTAGTGCTCAGAGTGGTCGACCGCTGGTAAACGATCTCCCGGATGCCTGCCAGGAGCTGCTGCTCGGCCCGGGCCAGGTCCCCGCCGACCATGATCAGCGACGGATTGAGCAGATTGACCATCGAGGCCAGTACCTGGCCGATGAGACGGCCGGCATGTCTCACCGCCCTCGTCGCAGCCTCGTTACCCCTCTCGACGAGTCGGACCACATCGCGGCCACCTATCGCGTCGAGGCCCGACTCCCGCAGTCGGGCAGCCAGGGCGGCCCCCCCGGCCAAGGCCTCCAAACAGCCGTTGTTACCGCATCGGCACACCACATCCTCAGAGGTCGCTCGCACGTGGCCGATGTCCCCGGCAGCACCGTTGGCGCCGCGATGGAGGACACCACCAAGGATGAGCCCGGAGCCAATACCGGTGCCGACCTTGACGAAGACGAAGTCGTCCACTTTGGGCTCCATGACCCAGTACTCCCCCAGGGCCATGATGTTCACGTCGTTGTCGACCAGCACCGGGGCGTCGTATCGCTGTACGAAGCCGTCTTTGATCGGGTGCATGTGCCAGCCGGCCATGATCGGCGGGTTGACTGCCATTCCACGGATGTAGTCCACCGGCCCGGGCACGCCGATTCCGACGCCACGCACCTCGGACGGTGCCCTGCCGATCTCGTCGAGCAGCCGGTCGAACGTGTCGACGAGCCAGCCGAGTACCTCATCCGGACCTCTGTTGATGTCGATCTCGGCGGTCGTCTCGACCAGTGATTCGGCCAGGAGGTTGCACACGGCAATCCTGGAATGCGTCGCCCCGAGGTCCGCAGCCAGGATGACGCCGGCTTCGGCATTGAAGCCGAGCAGTGAGGGGGGCCGGCCACCGGTCGACGGTGCGCCACCGACCTCGACCACCAACCCGGCCTCGATGAGGGCGTCGATTCGCTGGGCAACGGTGGACCGAGCCAGACCGGTCACCTCACCGAGCTCGCCGCGAGTGCGGGCCCTCCCGGTGCGGATCAGGTTGAGCAGATCGCCGGGACGATCCGGCTCCGGGACCTGCGTCTTCTCGGTGTTACTCACCAATGCTTGACGCCTCCAGTTTGTCCACCATGCCAGACACTTTTGCGCGTGTCAAGAGCATAAGTCTCGAACTTATGCACAGGCGTTCAATCGGCCGGTTTGCGCAACACCCGGGCCAAACGCTCCGCATAGTCCGAGTAGGCCCGGTCGAAGAGACGATGCGACTCGCTGGGGCCCACCAACGATGGGCTGGTCAAGACCGCCGGTGCGAGCCCACGCTCTACGAGACGGCCGGCGACCCGTACCTTCAACTCGTTTACGACAGCGGCGTTGGCCAGCGTCGATCCGGGTCCGACCGGGGTGCGAAGCCCGGGAACATGGACCAGGGCGTCGCCGGGCGGCGTCCCGATGTCGATGACCAGGTCAGCATGGTCGAAGAGACGTGTCCCACTCGTGTGAGTCGGGTCGGCTGCAATCGATTCGGCGATGGAGGTAACTGCGGCGACTCTCAACCCTCGGCGTCTTGCCCCCATGGCCATCTCGATCGGCACCGCGGAACGGCCGCTGGCACTGAACACGATCATGACGTCTGCAGGACCGAAGTCGAAGTTGGAAAGGATGACTTCGGCGAGACCCTCCACCTGCTCGATGAACATGGCCTGCCTCTGGCCGTTACTGCCCACCACCTCGGTGTGGAAGGTCATCGATAGTTCCGCCATCGGGTGAAATCCGGAGAAGGAGCCATAGCGTGGAAACATCTCCTCGAGCGGGATCCGTGAGTGACCCGAGCCGAACAGATGGACCAGCCCCGCACCTTCGATGGCGTTGGTGCACCAGCCGGCCAGCTCCTCGATGGCGTCCATCTGCGAGCCTTCGATGTGATCGAGGATGGCCCGCGCCTCGTCGATCCACGTTCCCGGCCCTGGGTCCGCCGTCATCTTTCCGTCACCTGCATTGGTGGGATGTATATACAGGCCTGGTGAATGACGCATCATGTGAACCGGGGAGAACCGACCAATGAGCGGGCCTCTCCTGGGGCTCGACCTGGGGGGGACCAACATCAAAGTGGTCCTGCTCGAGCCGGATTGCGACACATTCCGGGCCGCAGGTACCTGGGAGTACCCCACCGAGGCAACAGAAGGCCCCGCGCACGTGGCCGACAACCTCATTGGGGCCGCACGGTCTCATCTCGGTGAGAACAGTGGAATCGGTCAGGTCGGTCTCGGGGTGCCAGGGTTGTTCCACTCCGCCACCGGCGTCATCGAGCTCTTCCCCAACCTGCCGGGTGGTTGGGAGGGTTTCCCCCTACGGGCGACGATCCAACACGCCCTCGGCATCCCGGTCACGATGGTCAACGACGCACGCGCATTCACACTGGCCGAAGGCCTCGTGGGCGCGGGCAAGGGATTCAGGATCGTGGCGTGCGTCACGTTGGGAACAGGGATCGGGGGTGGGATCATGATCGACGGGCGGCTTCACCTTGGAGCATTCGGGGTCGCCGGCGAGATCGGGCATCAGATCATCGAACCCGACGGGCCGTTGTGCGGATGCGGGAACAAAGGCTGTGTCGAGTCCATGTCCCGGGCCGATGTCCTGACCGCCCTTGCCGGCAAGGAGAGCGCCGAAGAGGTCTATCGGGCAGCCGCGGGTGGGGATGCGGGAAGTGTCGCCGCCATCGAAGCGGTGGCAGAAGCCCTCGGGATCGGGTTGGCCAACGTGGTGACGCTCATCGGGCCCGACCGCATCGTGATCGGAGGAGGCATCGCCGACGCCGGCGATCTCGTGCTCGATCCGATTCGCAGGACGATTCGAGAGCGGGTCACCCTGGTGCCTGCGGAACGGATCGATGTCGTGGCGTCCCAACTCGGCAAATGGTCGGGGGCACACGGCGCGGCTCTGGCCGCTGCTCAGCCGCTGACGCGGGACCGATAGTCGTCGAGGATCGTGGCCGTGGCAGTGGCGCCACATCTGTCTGCGCCCGCCTCGATCACCGCCAGCAGTGCGTCGAGGGTCCGCACGCCGTGTGCGGCCTTGACCTTCACCATCGGTCCGACGCTGGAGCGCATGAGCCGAATGTCTTCGACCGTTGCCCCGGTCGGGGCGAACCCGGTCGATGTCTTGACGTAGTCTGCGCCTGCAGCCTCGGCCAGTCGACAAGCGACGATCTTCTGCTCGTCCGTGAGATAGGCGTTCTCCAGGATCACCTTGACGATGGCGCTTCCGCCGGCCGTGCCGACCACCGCAGCGATGTCGTCCTGCACTGCCTGATGCTCCCCGGACAGGAGCCAACCGATGTTCATCACCATGTCCAGCTCGACCGCCCCGTCTTCCATGGCGCCGGTTGCCTCGTGGACCTTGGTGGCCGTGGCGCTGTCGCCATGAGGGAAACTCACGACGGTGCCGACCGAGACCCCCGTCTCGTCCAGTTCCTTGGCCGCCAGTGCCACATCGGCCGGCCGAACGCACACAGACACCACCTGGTATCGAGCGGCCAGGGCGCAGCCCTCCACGATTTCGGTGAGGGTGAGCTGGGGTTTCAACAAGGAATGGTCGATTGACCCCGCCAGCTTCTCGTAGCTGACGTCGTCGACTGTGAGACCGGTGGGCAGCATCCGGGGAGTGTCGTCGGCCGTGCGTGCTCTAGACAAGTCCGGCCGCGGCATTGAGAGCGCGGGTGGGCTGGTCACCACGACGGATTTTCGCCCATGGGTCATTCGACCCTAGGAAAGAGAGACTCGAAGCGGTCGACTCTGCCTTATGGCAGGAGATGAAGCGTCGGTTCCGGGCCCCGGTTCGTGGCCTGCAGACGGTGAGCAAAACGACGGAGGAGGCAATGCCGTGACGCTGATCGACCGACTGGCGAACGGTCTGGGCACCGGCATTGGATTCCTGGTCAACAGTGGAATTCTGTTCGTTCTGTTTGCACTGATATGGCTCGGCTTCGGGGCAGCACTTGTTTGGAGCCAAGGGAGCATCGATGCCGTGTGGACCTGGATTCGCGACCTGCCGTGGCTTCTGGAAGGGGCAATTTGGCTTCTCTTCCTCCCCGTGATGCTGGGCATGTGGATCTGGCAGACCTCCTGGCCTCTGATCTTGCGACTCGTTCTCATCGTGGGTATCGCCGGTTGGACCCTGCTGGTCTTTCCGAAGCCCTGGAAGTAGCCCTCCGGAACGGTGGACCGTGACGAAGTCGACGTACGCAAGCCGCCCCTGGGCCGGGCATCTAGACAGATTTGACCGCAGCGACGAGTGCGCCGGCGCGCTCGATCACCACGTCCAGATCCGAATGCTCGGTCAGCCACCCACCCACTCCGACACCTAACGCGCCAGCATCCAGATAGGCCCTCGCGTTCCGGGCCCTGATGCCACCAGTGGCGATCAGATCGATATCGGGGAATGGCCCTTTGATCGCAGCCAGGCCTTCCGGCCCTCCGATCGAGGCCGGGAACACTTTCACGGCTGGGGCTCCCGACGCCCAAGCGGCATGTATCTCGGTGGGCGTGAGGCCACCCGGGATGAACGGCACTCCCCGGCTCGCCGCCCAAGCAGTCAACGAGGGGTCGTAGTGCGGGGAAACCAGAAAGGCTGCGCCTGCGTCCACCGCCGCCGCCGCCTGCCCGATGCTGGTGACCGTGCCGGCTCCCAAGAGCATCGCTGAATCGTCGAGGCTTGCCAATGCCGCGATCCCTCCTTCTTCCTCGACCGTGACCTCGAGCACTCCGATCCCTCCTTCCAACAGCGCTCGGGCCAGTCCTGGTGCGTTGTCCGGCCTCACGCCGCGGCCAACCGCGATCACTCGCCGCTCACGTATCCGACCGGGCAGTACCACTCGTTTCACCTCATACCTCGGTGACACCCCATCCGCCGTCGACCTCCAGCACCTGCCCGGTGATCTGCCTCGACTCGTCGGAGAGCAAGAAGACGGCTGCTGCAGCGATGTCCGCTGCATCGAGGAAACCGCCGGCCAGGGGCTGCTTCTCGCGGGCGTAGGAGACTGTGGCCGGGTCCGAGGAAGCACGGGTGGACATGGGCGTCTCTACCAGCCCCGGTGCGATCAGGTTGACCCTGATCCGGTCGGATGCGTAGTGGGAGGCCAGTGACCTGGTCAGAGAGATCGCCGCTCCCTTGGCCGCCGCGTAGGCGTGGGTCACGAAGAACTGCGATGGATGCATGGCGGAGATGCTGCCGATCAGGACCACCGATCCTCCGCGACCAGGCCGCTTCATCATCTTGACCGCCTCACGAGCGGCGAGAAACGGAGGCACGGTGTTGATGTCCATGGTGTGACGCCAGCCCTCGAGCGGAATCTGATCCAGCGGCCCATCACCATGGCCGCGCCCACTGGCGCCAACCACGGCGAAGAGACCGGTCACGCCTCCGAAACGATCGGCGCATGCGGCAAACGCGGAGACCGTGGACGCTTCGTCGGTGAGATCGGCCACCGACCAACCGACCGGGCCGGCGTGCCCGAGTTCGGCCGCCAGGTCACGACATTGATCCTCGTCGATCGAGATGATGAACACCGATGCACCTTCGGAGGCGAACCGCCGAGCCCCGGCGGCCGCGATCCCGGAGGCACCGGTTACCACCACCACATGCCCGGCGAGTCGCATGCCGGCGTTTGTAGCAGGACTTTCGGTCCCTGGTCTTCGGGACCTAAGACTCTCGTGCAGTCTTTCACAAGCGCCGAGGATGAGCAGATAAGGCAGTTGGTCCTACAAGAAGGAGGCACCTAATGACTGCTATCGATCGGGAGAAGCTGGTCGCTACCGAAGAGATCAGCCCTCCCCGCAAGCCTTTTGTCCTGCTCACCGCCGCCATCCTGTCGCTGGCCGTCGGACTTGGCTCATTCGCCGGGGGCATCTTCGGTGCCTGGTACACGTGGGATCAGGCCGTTGCTCAGGACGTGACCACACCCGATGACGCCGTCATCCCGGAGACACCGGTGAGAGGCCCGTTCACGATGTGGGCCCAGGCCGACATCATCACCCACCACCAGCTGGATAACACCGAGGGCCTGTATTACGCGCAGATGCCACGGGAAGTGCCCGTGCTGGACGAGAACGGCGCCGCCGTCCTCGACGAGAACGGCGAGCAGGTCATGGGGCCCAACGAGGCCAGGGCATCCTGGATCCCCGCCACGACCCTGACCACCACTCTTGGGCTGGGAATCGTCTCCTACGCACTGTCCGCTTTCGCGGTCGTGATCGGGTTGACACTGATGTTCACCGGCTTCGTGTTCCTGTACATCCGCAAGAGGGCCGTCCTTCTGTAGGAACCAACGCCTCGCGGATGGTGGATCGGGCCCCCGGCAACGGGGGCCCGATTCGTGTGTCATGACTACGGAGGCCGAAGACCGTCGTCACGGGGTGGCTAACGATCCCGTCGCAGCATGGTCCGAACGGCGGAGTTCTTGTAGATGTTGGAGAACTGACCCCACTGTCGTTTCTTGTCCACGAGGAGGACCGTCGTCTCGACCACCGGTTCCTCGACGCCGTAATGGGAGGCCACCTGGATCAAGGTGTGGTTCCAGATCCTGTCCTCCATTCGTGAAGTGAACAGCTTGAAGCTCACCTCGTAGAGGGGATCGTTGGCGCGAACCAAGAGATGGATCCTGGCCACGGTGGCCCCATCGTCCCCGTCGTGGGCGCTGAAGGTGATGATCGCCGCCCAGGGATGGCCCTCCGGGGTCATGTATGACCACGAGCGCTCGTCGGCATAGATCACCCTGACACCCGTCGTCACCTTGGCCGGGCCCTTGCCACCCCCGATCACGGCCACCTCACCGGGCGAAATGCCGCCGGCTGGGGCATAGAACTTGTTGTAGTCGGGCCAGAAGTCGCCGAACTTGGCCTTCCAGCTGGCGATCAGCTCCTCGGGTGTGGGCCCGGGGACCCGCACCTCATAGCTCTTCTGCCACAACTGGCCGAAGCCCTGGAGCGGCCCGGTCGGCTTTCGCCCCTCGACGTTTCCCTTGCGTGCTCCCTCGGCGACCTCCCCCACGTGGAAGGCGTCGACCGGCTGCGCCCAGCTCTCCGAATCCCTTGGCTCGGTCAACTCGTTCCTTTCTCCGATCCCGTCAATGAACCATGCCCGCGTTCCGCCACCGTTACGAGATCCCCGGGTTCCCATCATCCGGGTCGGTGACCATGTCGTAACGGGAGTGGGGCACAATCGTGGGTGAATGTCCGAGTACGACGCGGTAGTTGTCGGAGCCGGCCCCAATGGGCTCTCTGCCGCGGCGGAGCTGTCACGACGCGGGCGAAGGGTCCTGGTCGTCGAGCAAGCCGGAGAGATCGGCGGTGGCACGAGAACCGAGCAGCTCACCCTTCCCGGCTTCGCCCACGACGTCTGCTCGGCGATCCACCCGCTCGGGGTCGGCTCGCCGTTCTTCCGAGACCTCGGTCTCGAGGTCGAGTGGGTCCATCCCGACGTCCCCCTGGCCCATCCCCTCGGCGGGGGCCGGGTCGGGGTCGTCGAGCGAGACGTCGAGGCGACGGCCCGCCGCTTCGGGGAGGATGCCCGCCACTATCGGCGCATCCTCGGTCCGCTGGTCGAAGCGGCCGATGCCGTGATGGAAGACTTCCTCGGCCCGATGACCCTCGTACCGGACAACCCGGGGAGCTTCGTGAAGCTGGCGAGCCGCGGCGCCCTGCCGGCCTCGATCATCGCCTCCGGGTTCACATCGACCGAGGCGCGCGGTGTCCTCGCCGGGCTCGCCGCCCACGCCATTGCCCCATTCAGCTCACCTCTGACCGGAGGAGTGGCATTGCTGTTCGGTGTGTCGGCTCACGCCTATGGATGGCCCATGGTCAAGGGTGGGTCCCAACGGATAGCCGAGGCCCTGGCAAAGGTGATCGTCGACCATGGTGGCACGATCGAGACCGGGCACATGGTCGGATCGATCGACCAGCTGCCCGCAGCTCCTGTGACGATCCTCGACGTCATGCCACGTGCCGCGATCCGGATTGGTGGTGCTCGCGTCAGCCCATGGGAGCGACGTCGACTGACCGCTTGGAAGACGGGGCCGGCCGTGTTCAAGGTCGATTGGGCGCTCGACGGCCCCATCCCATGGGCCGACGAGTGGAGTACCAGGGCGGGAACTGTCCATGTCGGAGGGACGTGGGAGGAGGTGTTAGCAGCCGAGGATCAAGTGCATTCGGGAAACCACCCGGACCGACCGTTCGTCCTCCTCGCCCAGCAGAGCCGCTTCGATCCGACCCGGGCACCGGAAGGCAAGCACACTGCCTGGGGCTACTGCCACGTTCCTTCGGGGTCGGCTGTCGACATGACCGAAGTCATAGAGCGACAGGTCGAGCGGTTCGCACCCGGATTCAGAGACCTCATCCTGGAGCGTCACACGATGAACGCCGGCCAGTTCGAGGCCCACAACCCCAACTACATCAAGGGTGACATCGCCGGTGGCGGGTTCGGGGTCAAGAAGGTGTTCCAGCTCGGGTCCACCGCGCCCTACCGCATCGGCGACGGCCTCTTCCTCTGCTCCTCGGCGACCCCGCCGGGGGCCGGTGTCCACGGGATGTGCGGCTATTACGCGGCCCGGGCCGCCCTGAAGGGCTGACACCCCGGCCCGCGAAAAGGCCGGGCCCCGCCGGCCCGGCCTTTCTCTTGCGAAATTGGGATCGAGAGCGACGGTCTTCGACGCTCAGGCTCCCAATTTCGGCGCCCGGTTCATACCGCGGACAGCGCGGCGGCCTCGTCGTCGAAGATCTCGATCGCCTCATCCAGACGTGTCAGCGAGAAGATCTGGCTGTAGTGGTCGGTCAGTCCGTAGGCCATCAGGCGATGACCGCTTCGCTGGGCTCTGATCAAAGTGGTGACCAGCAACCCGATCCCACCGCTGTTCATGTACTCGAGCCCTTCGAAGTTGAGCACCACGGCGTCGACCCCGCCCTCCGCCGCCGCTTCGTGGGCGGTCGAGATCTCCTTCTCGGAGAAGGCGGTGATCTCTCCAGAGATGTCGATCACTCGAACCCGGGGGGCCACCTCCCGAACGTTCATGGTCGTGTTGGCTGTTGGCATGGGTCCTCTCCTCACCCGGCCGCGGCTGCAGCCGTCTCGTTGTCGTAGATGGTCATGAAATCGGACAACCGGGTGATGGTGAACACCTCCCGGTAATGATCGGTCAGCCCGAATGCCGCGACCTCGCGTTGCTCGGCCCGGGCGATCGCCAGCACCCCGACGATGACCGCTATCCCCGTCGAGTTGATGTAGTCGACATCCCGGAAGTCCATCAGGATCCTCCCCGGCCCGGATGCGGCTTCCTCGTACGCGCTCTCCAGGGCTTCCTTCGCCGCCCGGTTGACGGTCCCACTCATGACCACGACCGAACCGTCCCCGGTCCTGGACACCGTCGCCTCGAAAACGCTCTCCATCAGAGGGCTCCTTCCCGGTTCATGACGAGCTCGACGGTGTGTGCCCCGCCGTTGCTCGTCGACTTGACCTCGTCGACCATTCGCTCGATGAGGAACAGGCCCCAACCACGCGGGGTCTGCTCACCGGCCAGCTTGGCTTCGATGTCGGGGACCGCCGCCTCGGGGATCACCTTGTCACCGCCTTGATCGGTGACGAGAACACTCACGGTGTCGTCGTTGGCGCAGACTTCGACCTCTACATCAAGATCGGCACGGAACTCGTTGCCGTGCTCTATTGCGTTCATCACCGTCTCCCCAACCGCGGTCTTGAGGCGCTCGAGACGGTCGGGCTGAAGCGCCAGTGAGGCGATGGCGGCGGTCACCTTGGCTATGGCGATCCGTTCGTTGCCTTCTTCGCTGGGAACACTGAATCTCGCCAGGACCTGCGGGCTTTCGGATTCCCCCCCATCCTGCGGCGCTACGCCCCCTTCCAGAGGGAGGAACGTCGAGGCCGCATCCTCGGCGGAGTAGGTCCGTTTGACGACCACGAGAGTGATGTCGTCTTCCTGCTCTGCATCCGGGCCGGTGAACTTCTCCAGGTCGTTGACCACCTCGTTGAGCATGTCGTCCTCGGAGGTCTTCTTGCCGACCCGTCCCATGAGCCGGGCAAATCCGTACATCTCGCCCTCGGGGCTGTGGGCCTCGGTGATCCCGTCGCTGGTCAGGACCATGACCTCGCCGGCACCCATCCCGTAACTCGTCTCCTCATAACTCATCCCCGGCATGAGCCCGAGCGGCATCCCCGTCGCCCTCAGCTCGATCACCCCGCCGTTGCTACGCACATATGGCAGGTTGTGTCCGGCGTTGGCGAAGACGATCTCGCCGGCCCCGGTATCGATGATGGCGTAGAGGCAGGTGACGAACATGGCCGGGGGGATCTCCGGAACAAGGGAGTCGTTCACCTCGGCCAGAACCGCCGAAGGCGAGGAATGACGTTGCGCCGCCGCCCGGAGCATCGACCGGCAGGTAGCCATCACGAGTGCCGCGGGCACACCCTTGTCCGTGACATCGCCTATGACGACGCCGAGCCGCCCGTCTTCGAGGTCGATGAAGTCGTAGAAGTCGCCTCCGACGGCGCGTGCCGGTCGGTAGAACGCATCGACCTGCCATCCGGTGATGGCGGGCAACTCCTTTGGCAGCAAGGTCTGCTGGATCAGTGCGGCGACCTGGAGCTCCTGCTGGATGCGCTCCCGCTCCTTGGCCTCCGCCTGTTGCTCTCTGACCAATTGGGCCACCTTCATGGCCGGCGCCACCTGAGAGGCAAGGCTCCCCAACAGACGCCGATCATCTGTCGAATAGGGCTGGTCGGAGAGGCGGGGGCCGAGATACAACGCGCCAAGAAGCTCGCCCTGGCCGATCAGCGGCACGACCAGCTCCACACCGGACTCGCGTAAACCGTCGAGGGTGGCCGACTCGAATTCGAGATCCCGCAGGACCACCGGGCCTCCGGAGGACAGGAGCAGTGTCTCGAGGGGATCCCCCATCGGGATCGGGATGGCGTCGATGAGCCTCGTCTTCGACTCCGGCGCGGTCTCCTCGACCGGGGCCGCGTCTGTCCCCTCAGCTCTGCGTCGTCTCATCAGCTGAACCATGCCCTTTTTCTATCCCTCCAACGTCCCGAAATCGTTACGAATCCAAACAGAGACCGACGTTGGCTGCATCGTCTCGGACACGACACCGACCCAGCCCTCCACCAGCTTGTTTGGGTCGAGACCCTGGCGGAGCGAGCCGGAAAACCCATCCATCACCTGCTCGGCGTCATAGCGCGAACGGTTGAATCTCCTCTCCACCCCGGCCTGGACCCGTCGCCGCAGCGGTGTGAAGAGGGCGGCAGCGGCCAGGGTAGAAGCCGCGACAGTCAAGGAGGACTCCGAGAAGAGGGACGACAGGACGCTGAGCCCGATCATATAGACACCGGTCAGGACGCCGAGGACGATCAGGTAGGAAACCGTCCTGGACAGGATCCGGTCGATGTCGTAGAGGCGATAACGAAGCACCGCGAAGAGGATGGAGATGGGAATGGCGGCCAAGGCGAAGGACAACAGCCACCACGACAACTCGTTCGTGTCTTCGGTGATAGCCCCGGAGATATAGGAGAGGGCAAACAGGCTGGCTGCGGCGAGCAGCCACTTGATCTGGTGTCGCTCGATATCTGTTGCCCTCCGATATCGGGCGATGACCGAGAAAGCTGCGGGTATGGCAGAGATGAAGCCGATGATGAAAGCTGCATCGATGAAGCGATAGCTGCCGATGCTGCTTAGAAGATCCTGGTCGGTAAGGGTCGTGAGAGGCTCACCCCAGATCATGATCGCTCCTGTCACCGACGAGATTGCCCCTGCGATAGGCCCGAGCAGCCACACCCGCCACCAGCCGACAGGCTTGCCCGTGGGGAAGATCATGATCACGGCAGCGATGCCCAGCGGAAGCAATGCGCCGGTCCATCCCCCCAGCCATGCGAAGAAATAAGCAGCCGGCAGGGGCTCGGCGCCGCCCAGGGAGGCGAGCCCGTAGGCGCTCCCACTGGAATACAGGACCCAGGCCGACCCAGCGATCAAGTACAGCGGCCCGACTGCATTCCCGGGCACACGAGCGGTAAGGATCGCCCCGACCACAAGGGCACAGCAGGCGCCGAACAGAACGCCCGCTGTCGAGTCGTAGGTCTCCTGGAGAACCAACCAAACCAGGCCCAGTGACAGCATTACCAGAACCCAGAGGGCGAGCATGACGCGGACCGACATGCTTCTCATCGGGTCTCCCGCACCCATAACCCCGACGATGCCGGCCTCATGGTCTCGTTGACCACCGACACCCATCCGCCCAGAACCCGTCCGGGATCTACCTCATTCCTCAGGTTTCCGATGAACCTGGTCATGACTTGCTCTGCGTCATAACGGGAGCGGTTGAAGCGTCGATCGACTCCTGCCAGGACCCGACGACGCAGCGGGTTGAAGAGTGCTGCCACAGCGAGGGTGGAGCCCGCCACCGCGAGACTGCTGTCGGCGGACAGGATCGAGGTGAGCAACGCCACGACCGCGAAGTAGATAACGCCGAGCGCGGCGACGACTACGACATAGCCAACGGTCCGGGACAGGAGACGATCGATCTCGAACAGCCGGTACCTGATCACCGCAACCCCGATCGATAACGGGATCGCCGACCCGCCCAGCAGCCAGAGGAGCTCACCCGCCGAGTCTTCGGGCATGAACTGACCCAATGCCGAGATCACAACAAAAAGCGAGCTTCCGAGCGCCAACCATCTGAATTGGAGACGTTCGATCCCGGAGCTGTGTCGGAGACGAATTACCAGGCTGATCACCGCCGTGACCGCGAGAACCACGACGACCAAGAAGCCGCCATCGCTCGTGATCATTGTCAGGACCGGTGCCGAGACGGATAAGGGATTGGCCAGCCCCGTGTCGGAAAGAGGTGCAGGACTGAAAATGAAACCAAGGGTGGCCCAAGCACCGACCAGCACCAGTGCACGGTTGACGATGCGCTCGAGACTTCCTGCCGGCACCCCGGTTGGGAAGTTGGCCAGCAGCCAGACGATGATCAGCCACGGGACGACTCCGAGAACCGTGTAGACGAGCTCCATCCAGGCAGCGGCGCCAGCGGAGACGTCGAGGACTGTGGATTGGAGGCCGAAGGCGATCCCCCAGACCAAGCCGATTGACATGCAGGCGATCCCAATCCTGTTACCCGGCCTGCGGAAGAGGATGATCGCACCGACCAGGGGCCACGACATCCAGCTCAGGGGCCAGAGCCTGTCACCGGCGGCGGCGAGCGGCCCGTTGAATACCCCCATGAGCGTTCCCCCCACCGAGATCAGGAGAAGAGCGAGGATCCAGACCCTTCTCATGACCGGCTTCGCATCCACACTCCGGCCGATGCAGGATGCATGGTCTCGTTGACCACCGAGACCCAGCCCCCCACCACCTTCTCCGGATCGACCTCATCCCTGAGTGTGTCGGTGAACCCGGTCATGACTCGCTCCGCGTCATATCGGGTGCGATTGAACCGATGGTCGACCATACCCTGGACTCGTCGCCGCAGAGGGTTGAAGAGAGCGGCCGCGGCCAATGTGGAGGCAGCCACGGCCAATGGGGAGTCCGCGTCGAGCAGGGAGGTGAGCCCGGTCAGACCCACGGCGTAGACCAGGCCCAGCAGTGCGATCACGATCGCATAGGACACGGTCCGGGAGATGATCCGGTCGATCTCGTAGAGCCGGTATCGCAGGATCGCGAGCGTCGCCGCGATCGGTATGGCGATGATCGATAGGTCGATCCATAGATCCACCAGGAGTGGTGGCTGGGCGATTCCGATGCCTTCCAAGAAGATCTCGGTCCCCAGGGCGGCGACGAAGGAAGCGCATGCCAGGAGGAACCACTTCAGCTGGAGCCGCTCCACGGTCTTCGCCTTCCGGTACCGCATGAACAACGACAAGACGGCGCCACCCATGAAGACGGGATACAGGGCGAACAGCGGGCCGGACAGCCAACCGAACTCCGGGTTGGGCATCCCCCGAATGCCGATTGGGTTGCTCACCCACTGCAGACACTCCCCGTCGGAGAAATCGGCGCAGAGCTGATCGGTGAAGGAGTAGCTGATGAAGGTGAGGGCCACCAGGGCTAAGCCGAGCCACTGCAGCCATAGCCATCGTCGGGACGGAACCTCGCCCGTGGGAAACCAAAGGACCAGGGTTCCAACACCGATGATCCACCCGAGCCACAAGCCTCCCCCGATGGCGGAGAACGCCAGATACCCCCGGTCGGCCAGACCGCCGGCTATCGCCGAACCGGCAATGAACAGCCCGATGCCGGAAAAGACCCAACCGACGCGGTTCCCGTTTGCTTTCCATAAGACGAGGGGGCCGAGGACGAGAAAAAGGGTCATCGTCATCAGGTTTCCCCAGGTCTCAGTATCGAAGGACAGGGGATCCAGCCATCCGACCATCCCACCGACGATCCGAACCGCGAGGAGAACCACTCCGACGAGCGCCACCACAAACGCCCTCCTGGCCCCGACGCCCGCCGCCCCTGCCTCTCCATCCCTCATGCGAGACGCAGATTGGCATCGCAGCGTTACGTAAGTGAAACGGTGAACGTCAGGGAACAACATACGTTCCGATCTGCGTCGGTTTTCCCTACGTCGTAACGCCAACGCTACGTTGCCCGATGCAACGATGAGGTGACGGGTTTTGCTCGAAATCAATCTCTTGGGACGTCCCGAGGTCCTCCTCGACGGAAAGCCGGTCGTTGTCGATACCCGCAAGGCCATCGCCCTGCTCGCCTTTCTGACGGTTGAGAGGTCGGGATCGAGGGACTCGCTGGCGGCCCTGTTCTGGGCCGATGCATCACAGGAACGGGCCCGAGCCACCCTGAGACGCACCCTCTCCGCCCTTCGGGGAGCCACCCGGTCCGATCTGATCGCGGCGGACCGCAACCTGGTCACGCTGATCGGGCCGACGCGGTCGGACCTCGACATCCTGGAAGCCGAGATCGCCGCCACCCGGGACCACGGCCATGACCCGCGCGATGTCTGCGACCGCTGCATCCCGCATCTGCGCAATGCTTCCGACCTCTACCGGGGTGAGTTCCTCGAGGGCTTCTCGTTGAAAGCGTCCCCCGAGTTCGAGGACTGGGTCCGGAATATGTCCGAAACGGTGCGGATCCGGATTGGGGAGACCTGCCACCGGCTGGGCACTGCCCTGGCCGCCGCTGGTGATTACCCGGGTGCTATCACGGCGGTGACCCGCTGGCTGGAGTTGGACCCCCTCCACGAACCGGCTCACCGCTTCCTCATGCTTCTCCATGCCTGGTCGGGTGACCGGCCCGGTGCCATCGAGGCCTATCGCGCATGTGTCACCGTTCTCGAGCAGGAGCTGGGGGTGGCACCGCTCGAAGAGACCACCGAGCTGTACGAGGCCATACTCGACGAGGACTTGCCCCCGGCCCCGGGGGCTCCACGCCGGGTCAAGGCGGAGACACCTGTCAGGACCGTGCAGCAGCCCGACCTCATCGATCGAGAGGATGAGCTGGGACTACTGGGCCGGACGATGCGCCGGGCCACTGCCGGGCAGGGATGCGTGCTGTCGATGACCGGGGCGCCGTGGATGGGGAAGACCCGTCTCCTCGAAGAATTCGCATCGGCTGCCGGTCGTGAGGCCGGCATCCTGATCGGCCGGGCCTTCAGGATGGAGCAAGACCTGCCTTATGGTGTGGCCACCCAGGTCCTGGCCGGGGCAGCCCCGATGATCGATGGGAACAGGGATGAGATCCCGGATTGGGCGGTCCACGAGGTGGGGAGGCTGGTGCCCGGGCTCGAGACCGGTGAAGCCACGGCGACGCCCGATCGATTCGGTGAGCTCAGGCTGTTGGAGGGGATCTTCACCGCTATGTCGGCTCTCACCGCGAGGCGTCCACTGGTCGTGATCCTCGACGACGTCCAGTGGATGGACCAGGCATCGGCCTCGCTCTTCTCCTACCTCGCCCGACGCATCGGGAACCTCCCCGTCCTGATGGTGCTCGCCGCCAGGACCGAGGACGATCTCCTTCTGCCGGTTGCTGAGATGATGTCCGGAGCCGCCGAGAGGGTCGAGGTCCAGCCCCTGGCCCTCCAGCACCTGATCCCACTGACCGATGGCGACGACAGCGAAGCTGCCCGATTGCTCGAACAGACCGGAGGGGTTCCTCTGCTGATCAACGAGGCCCTGGCTGCGGACGCGGATCCAGCGACTCCTGGAATAGCCCGCTACATGGAGGCGCGGCTACTCGAGGTCGGCGACCTCGCCCGTCAGATCCTCACCGCCGCCGCGGCCTTGAACGGCATCTGTGATGCCACCCTCCTGCGCGAGACGAGCGGTCGGAGTGAGGAGGAGGTGGTCGAAGCCGTCGAGGAGCTAGTGGCCGCCCGTCTCCTACGGGAGATACCCGAGTCCGATGGCCTCGCATTCACTCTCGACGCCCTGGAGCGAGTCACTTACGAAGCGACGTCGATGGTTCGTCGGCGGCTGCTCCACCGCAGGGCGGCCCGCGCCTTGTCCGAGCGGGGGCACGCCCGTTCGGACGCCCGGCTGGCCGCTGCCGTCGCCGGTCAGTATCAGGCGGCCGGCGACGACGAGGCTGCGGAGTGGTACCACCTGGCCGGGGACCTTTCTCGGAGCGTGTATGCCAACGAATCGGCCCGGAAGTTCTACGAGATCGCCCTGGCCGTCGGTGATGCAGACGTCGCCGGCGCCCGACTGGCCCTCGCCGAGATCGCCATGGCGGCCGGGGAGTACGACCGGGCCAGACGTGAGCTCACTCTGGCGTCGGCACATGCCGGACCGGATTCAGCAGGCGTCATCGAGCATCGGACCGGCGATGTAGAACGCCTGCTCGGACGTTTCGACGACGCCGAGGCGCACTTCGAGAAAGCGCTCCTCACCCACCCGGCGCCGGCCGAGGTGCTCGCCGACTGGGCATTGCTGGCGCATCGGGTTGGGGACGCGACCAAGGCGGCCGAGCTGGCGGAGCGGGCCCGATCGGCAGCCGAGGACGACGACAGCCCCGCTCACCGATCCAGGGTGCGCAACATCCTCGCCGTTGTCAGCAGCAACAGCAAGGAGGCGTTGGTGCATGCCGATGAGGCCCTCAGACTGGCGGGAACCGACGATCTCCTCCGGATGGCGGCACTCAACAACAAGGCGAGTCTCCTCTCAGAGGGCCGCGAAAGCCCGACGGCCGTCCGGCTCGTGGAGGAGGCGATTTCGATCGCCGACCGTACCGGACATCGTCATCGGGAGGCGGCGCTCTGGGACCATCTCGCCGACCTCCATCACCGCGCCGGCCGTGAAGCCGAGGCGCGGGATGCCCTGAACAAGGCGGTGTCATTATTCGCCGACATCGACTCGGGCGAGTTCGAGCCCGAGCTCTGGCTCCTCTCCCGCTGGTGACAGCACCGCGTGCGAACGGAGGGCGACGCCTCCGCTCTGGGCGCGACGAGATGAGCGTATCGGTCGCCGGGTCAGCCCGTCCCAACTTCCGGGTGGTCTCGGTTGGGGTCCTCCTTGGGACAGGAGATTCCGAGGTGGCTATGACCCTCGCTCGGCAAGTTGATAACCACGCCGACCCGCGTTGTAGATCACGATCATCTCGACCGGCTCCGAGCCGACGTTGCGGGCATTGTGGGCCATGCCTGCCGGCACGATCAACATATCGCCCATGGCCAGCTCCACCGTGTCAGGACCAACGGCGTGCTCGACGTTGCCGGCCAAGAAGAGGATTATCTCGGCGCAGTTCGGGTGGATATGTAGTGGGTTCTCCGCTCCCGGTTCGATCAGAGCGGTACCCACCGTGACGCCCGGAATCGAGGTGATCTCCTCGTCGGCGAGGAAGTTGAGCCACCCCCAGTCTTGGGGGGAACCGGCGGCCGGGTCGACCACGCCGCGCCTGACCAAGTAGTCGCTCATGGCATGTTGTCCCCGCCGTTGGGAGAGAGGACCTGCCCCGTATAGAAGGAACCGCCTTCCGAAAGTAGGAAGAGGATCGTGTTGACGGTGTCGTCGACCGTCCCGTAGCGGCCGAACGGGATCTTGGACAACTGGAGGTCCTTCCACCATTGGGGAAGTCCAGCCACCCGCTCAGTCAGCGTCATCACTGGGGCGACCGCATTGACCGTGATGTTGTCCGGCGCCAGTTCCAACGCGAGGGCCCGAGTCAGCCCGACCACTCCGGCCTTCGACGAGGCATAGCCGACCTGTTGGGCCTCCGGCCGCAGCCCCATGTTGGAGGTCAGGTTGACGATGCGTCCCTCTCCTGCCTCCCGCATGAGGGGCACGACCGCACGGCAGCAGAGGAAGGTGCCCTTCAGGTTGAGGTCGATGAGCAGGTCCCAGATTTCCTCGGTCGTCTCGGTGAGGGGTGCGATTCGGTTCGTGCCGGCAATGTTGACCAGGGTGGTCGGAGTCCCG
Source organism: Acidimicrobiia bacterium (assembly GCA_048595045.1). Classification (GTDB taxonomy): domain Bacteria; phylum Actinomycetota; class Acidimicrobiia; order Spongiisociales; family ZC4RG35; genus JARDZU01. The sequence goes on along the minus strand of JBMDXS010000224.1, from coordinate 31,669 downwards.
AACCTCTCGGTTACCCGAGCCAGCCCGGCCTCGATCTGTTCGGCCGAAGTCACGTCGACCATCTCCAGCGAGAGCGAATCGGGGTTTTCCTCGGCCACGGACTCGAGGGTGGCGTGGTTCACATCGAGCCCCCCAACCCGATATCCGTTCTCGAGCAGCGCGATCGTGGTCGCGTGGCCCAGGCCTCCGGCCGCCCCGGTCACGATGGCCACCTTCGAATCAGCCATTGAGTCTCACCTTCGTCTCATCGGGCATGCCGGCAAGGGAAGAGAGCACTCGCATGACGACAGCCGGGTCCTGGTCATGCCACCCATTCGCGGCTGCCGAACGCAGGAATGACCCCGCCGTGGAGAGCAGCGGCACTGGGCAGTCCTGGTCCGCGGCGAATCCGAGGATGATCTCGGTGTCCTTGGTCAAGGTGTCGACCGTGGCCGACCCCACGTCGTAGTCGCCAGCCACCATCAGTGGCCCTCTGACCTCCAACATCCGAGAGTTGCCCGCCCCCGAAGCGAGCAGCTCCAGCGCGGCCCCGAGGTCGAGCCCGCACTTGTCTGCCAAGGTGAGGGCCTCGGCCGCGGCGACGGTGTGCACCGCAACAAGGAGGTTCGACACGAACTTCATGACCGATCCCGCTCCGAATTCGCCGACCCAGGGAGCATCCTTGGAGATCGCCTCGAACACCGACCGGCACCTGGCAACGAGCTCAGCAGGACCGCTGGCATAGAGGACGATGTCGCGGCTCCGCGCCTGACTCCCGGTCCCGCTGACCGTGCAGTCGAGGAGGGCGATGTCCTTCGCCTCCAGGGCCCCGGCGGCGGCCATCTTCGCGGCGAGCGGGAAGGTCCCACTCTCGATGCAGATGATCCCGGGTCTTCCTCCTTCCACCAAACCTCCGGAGCCGTGAACCACCTCTTCCAGGGCGGCGACATTGGGCAAGGAGAGGATGACGATGTCGGCCTCCTGGGTCACCTCCGTCGGCGAGGCGGCGGGCTTGCCCCCACTGCCCGTGAAAGCCTTCATCCTCTCGGGATCGATATCGAGCCCGACGACCTGGAACCCCGCGGCGAGGAGGTTCTGGGCGATGGCCCCACCCATATTCCCCAGACCGATCACCCCGACTGTGGTGGTCATTCCTACTCCTTTGTCAGTTCCAGGATCACTAGAGGTAGCGGCGGGATTTCGCCCGCTCCACTTCGTATACCTCACGCGCCCGGCCGACAGTCTCCGAGGTCGACACTTCGGCCACGGCGACGTCCCACCAGAAGAATCGGGGGACATGAACATCGGGGTCGGTGGCGACGTGGATCAGTGTCGGCCCCTCAGCAGACTTAGCCTCCTCTAGGGCGCTTCGAAGCTCATCGACGCTCGACGCTCGTCTGACCCCCGCCCCGAACGAGGCGGCGTTGGCGGCGAGATCGACAGGCAACGGCCCTCCGCTGAGCAGCCCGTCTTGCCCCCTCCGCTGGTAGTCGGCTCCGAAGCCGTCCATCCCGAGACGCCTCGACAGAGCGCCGACCGAGGCGAAACCTTGGTTGTCTACCAGGACGATGATCAGCTTGATGCCCTCTTGCACCGCAGTGACGATCTCTGACGGCATCATCAGGTACGACCCGTCCCCGACCATCACGAACACCTCGCGCTCAGGGTCGGCCATCTTCGCCCCCATCCCCCCGGGGATCTCATACCCCATGCACGAGTAGCCATATTCGACGTGATAGCTCTTAGGGTCCCGGGATCGCCACAGCTTCTGGAGATCGTTGGGAAGGCTGCCCGCAGCGTTCACCACGACGTCTCGGGGACCGGCGGCCTGGTTCACCGCCCCGATCACCTCCGCCTGGGAGGGCAAGGGCTGGTTTTTCGTGCCGGTGTACTTGTCGATCTCGGCGTCCCACTCCTTGTTCAGCCTGCTCGACTGTTCGCGGCGTTCAGAGGCCACTTCATGGTCGCCTAGGGCTTCGTCGAGGGCTTCGATGACTGCTCGGGCATCTCCGACCAGGGGAAGGCCGGCGAACTTGTGGGCATCGAAGGATGCGATGTTGATATTGACGAACCGCACCTCGGGATTGGCGAAAGCGGTCTGAGACACCGAGGTCACGTCGGTCCACCTGGTCCCGATCCCGATCACCAGATCGGCATCCTGGGCCAGCTCGAAGGCACCGGGGACTCCATTGACTCCCAGTGGCCCCACGTTGGCGGGGTGGTCGAAAGGGAGCGACCCCTTGCCGGCATGGGTCTCGGCCACAGGGATCCCGGTCCGCTCCACGATGGAGGCGAGGGCTGCGGTTGCTTCGGCGTAGATCACCCCGCCGCCGGCCACGATCATCGGCTTCGTCGAGGATTGGATCAGCTGCACGGCTCGGGCAACCGCATCCTGGTCGGGCCGAGGTCGTGCGATGTGCCAGACGCGGGGCTGGAAGAAATCTTCCGGCCAGTCGTAAGACTCGGACTGGACGTCACTGGGCAGTGCCAGGGTCACGGCCCCTGTCTCCGCCTGGTCGGTGAGGACCCGCATTGCCTCCGGGGCCGACCAGAGCAGCTGCTCTGGTCGTTCGATCCGATCCCAGTACTTGGACACCGGGCGCAACGCGTCGTTGACCGAGATAGTCGACGACCACGGCAGCTCGACCTGCTGCAGGACGGGCCGGGGGGCCCGGGAAGCGGGCATGTCCGCCGGTAAGAGAAGGACCGGGAGCCGGTTGATGGTTGCCCCCGCTGCACCTGTGACCAGGTTGGTCGCCCCCGGCCCGATCGACGTTGCGCATACGAACGATCGCAGCCGGTTGCTCATCCGGGCGAATCCAGCCGAGGCGTGCACCATGGCCTGTTCATTGCGACCGAGGATGTATCGGAAGTCTCGGCGATATTGGTGCAGAGCCTGGCCAAGCCCGCCGACATTGCCGTGACCAAAGATGCCGAAGCAGCCGCCGAAGAAGGGGCGTGTCTCCCCGTCTCGCTCCGACCGTTGCACGGTGAGGAACTCGACCAGGGCTTGGGCGGTGGTCAGCTTTCGGCCCGATTTTGCCATGTGCCTGCCTTCAGGACCGCGTTGACGAGTGTGTAATCCACATAATATAATCTCGACAATGCAGGTGGGCCTTGGCCACCCAGATCGGTCACGGTTCCTACAGGAGGAGACCAAGATGAAACCGCTGGCAAACCGGGGGCGCACGTGGTTCGCGCTCTTGTTGACGTTGGCATTGGTAGCTGCAGCCTGCGGGGGAGACAGCGAGACCACAACAACAGCGGCAGCGGCGGACACCACGGGGGCCGCCGAGCCCACCGATACGACCCAAGCCGAAGAAAGCAGTGATACGACTCAAGCGGAGGAGGAGCCCAGCGGCGAACTGACGCCGATCACCTTTGCCCTTACCAACCAGCGGGCGATCCAGTACGCCGAGTTCTACGCCGCCGACGAGTTGGGCTTCTTCGAAGAGGAGGGCCTCGACGTCGAGATCGTTATCGTCTCCGGCTCGAGCGCAACCGTGCAGCAGATCGTCGCCGGCAACCTGGAGGCCGGGAACCCATCCGGTCCGGCCACCGCCCAAGGGTTCGCCCAGGGCAACTGCTTGAAGCAGCTGTTCACCATCCAATACAAGAACGTGTTCGGACTGGCCACGCCCGAGGCGAGCGGAATCACCGACCTGGAGGGCCTCGCCGGCGGCGTCATCGGCGTGTCTGAGCCGGGCGGGGGGGAGATCCCACTGATCCGAGCGATCATGGCCTCGGTTGATCTGCAGGAAGGCGAGGACTACCAGCTCCTGCCAATCGGAGAGGGCGGCCCGGTCACGTTCCAGGCCCTCGAGAACGGGGATGCGCAGGCCTATTCGTCGAGCATCTTCGACGTCGCATCGATCGAGGCTGCGGGCATGCCCCTCGTCCAGCTGATGCCCGAGGAGTTCCAGTACTTCCAGGCCACTTCCCCTGTCGTCACTTGCGACTACTTCGAGGCCAACCAAGAGCTCCTCGCCGGGCTCGGCAGGGCGATAGCCAAGGGTGAGGCCTGGGTTGTAGCCAACCAGGATCAGGCCAAGCAGCTCACCCGCGACATCGAACCCGAATTGTGGGAAGACGAGGCCATCGGCGAGGCCTTCTGGGAGGCGACCGCCGACCTGAAAACGCCACCTCCGGCTCTCGAGGGCGAGCCGTATGGAACCCATTATCGAGAGGGTTGGGAGCTCTATCTCGACTTCGCGTCACAAGGCACGGAGGAGGAAGGCGCCATCGCGCCCGGCGCAGTAGACCTCGACGTCCTGCTAGAGGAGTCGCTGATCCCTGCCATCAACGACTTCGATCCCGAGGAAGTCGCAGCTGTCACCTACGAGGGTTGATCCGGAGGGCGGGATCGTCAGCCCACCGATGAGAGGTCCCGGCGTCGTGCTATCGGCGCCGGGACTCGCTTTGTCCGAGCAGCCAGCAGAATGGCAATGGCGAGACGAGTGAGCGAAGCGTGATACTCGAGTTGGATTCTGTGGCGAAGACATATCGGACGAAAGGACACGGCGAGGTAGAGGCGCTGCGTCCGGTCCAATTGTCGATCCCGGAAGGGTCTTTCGTATCCCTCGTGGGACCCAGCGGCTGCGGCAAGACCACCCTGCTCAACATCGTGGCGGGACTGCTGCCTCCGACGGCCGGCCGTGTGTTGTTCGAAGGACAGCCCCTGACCGGGCCAAGCCGCGACATGGGGATCATGTTCCAGCGAGCCGTTCTGCTCCCATGGCGGACGGTTGAGAAGAACGTCATGCTCCCGGCCGAGGTGTTTGGCCAAGAGCCGTCCTCGATGCAGGAGCGGGTGGCGGAGACTCTGGACATGGTCGGGCTCGCCGACTTCAGCAACGCGCTGCCTCAGCACCTTTCCGGCGGGATGCAGCAGCGCGTGGCGCTGGCCCGAGTCCTGACTTATCGCCCCAAGGTTCTACTGATGGACGAGCCCTTCGGCGCCCTCGACGAGTTCACTCGGGAAGCGATGAACGTGGAGTTGCTCCGGCTCACCAGGCCGGCGGGAATCACCGTCGTATTCGTGACCCACAACATCTCCGAGGCGGTGTTCCTCTCTCACAAGGTGGTGGTCATGAGTCCTCGGCCGGGCCGAGTAACCGGGGTGATCGATGTACCGTTCGACGACCCTCGAGAGATCGACGTAATGCGCGAGCAGACGTTCACCGAGCTCGTATTCGAGGTCCGCGAGCTCCTCAATAAGGAAGAGAGCAGGTCGGGCGCCGCTGCGGAGTTCGAGGGAGCGTAGAGGAACCGAGATGACCACCAAGAACACTGACCTGCGGACCAGCGAAGCGAGACGGACGGGCGCCCCCACTACCGAGGATGTCCCGCTCGACTTGGAAACTGGGAAATGGAAGTGGCGGTTGGGAACCTTGGCTACGGGAATCCTCATCTTCGCGTTGTGGGAGCTCCTGCCCCGAGCCGGCCTCATCTCCCCGATCGTCCTCCCCCCCTTCACAGAGACGATGGCCGCCCTCTACACCCTTGTCACCTCCGACTTCTTCATGGGCCACTTCCTGGTCACCCTCAACGAGATCTTCTGGGGCTTTTTGATCGGCACCACGATCGGACTGGTAATGGGCATCGTCCTCGGGGTCTTCGAGCCGCTGAAGCGTCTGACCTACCCCTTCGTGGTGGCGTTCCAGGCGATACCCAAGATCGTCCTGGCCCCGCTCTTCATCGCCTGGTTCGGGTACGGGCAGACATCGAAGATCGTGATGGCCATCGCCATCGGGTTCTTCCCGGTGTTGATCAACACGATGGTGGGGCTAGAGACCGTACCCAACGAGATGATCCAACTGATGCGGTCGCTGAAGGCTTCGAAGATGCAGATCTTCCGCAAGGTCTCGCTGCCGAGTGCCTCTCCCCTCATGTTCGCGGGGATCAAGACAGCGCTGACATTCGCGTTGATCGGCGCCATCGTCGGTGAGTTCGTTGGCGCCGCGGAGGGGCTCGGATTCCTGCTGGACACCTACAACTTCCAGCTGAGGATCGACCGAGTCTTCTCGGTGATCATCATCCTCAGCCTGATCGGCGGCGTCTTCTATTTCGTCCTCGAGTGGCTGGACAAGAAGCTGATCTTCTGGCGACAGGACAGCGTCTAGGAGATGCGCGGGCCAGCCTGACCCTGCGATCAGAGACCGACCAGCTCGCCGGCGTAGGCGAGTGTCATCTCCGGCCACCACCTATCCACTGTGAGATCGTCGGCGATCACCCCGGCGGCGCAGTAGCCCGCCGCTCCGCTGACCCCACCCCCGTTGGGGCTGGTCCCGCTCGAGTGATACAGACCGGCCACGCCGGGAAAGCGGAAATCGGCGAGATCGGGATGGGGACGGTTGGCGCCTGACTGCTCCGGCGTGTAAGGGCCCATCCTCACCGCACCGTGGCGCATCGCCGCATTGTCCCTGGATACGTCGAGCGGGGTGCGCAGATGAACGCCGAGCAGGTTGTCCGCATCGATGTTGGTGGCGATGGACCGCCACACGTCGAGAAGCCGCTCCTGGTACTCCTGGCGCCGCTCGTCCCACGACGACGCCGAGCCATCGACGACGTAGGGGGCGAAAGGCCACCAGAAGGCGACATGCCCCGTGCCGTCGGTATAGCTCGGGTCGATCACCGAGTTGCACGCTCCGTTGCCCACCGGGTGGCGGGGAAAGGCTCCCCGCGTCACATCGTCCAACGACTCCTCGAGCTCCGCCGAGTCATCGGCGCCGAAGGAGAGGTTGTAGGCCCGGGCCACGTCGGGGTCGAAGTCGAGGGCGCGGTAGCTCGGCGCCTCGCGCAGGGCGAGATGGATGGTGGCCAGGCTGCCGCCACTGTTCCAGTCCCAGCCTTCCGCCTTGCTCCGGACCGGGCCCGGGACATAGTCGGGATCGAGCATCTCGACCATCTGGGGGAAGTCGACCCCGGCGACCACCGCCCGACTTACGCGGAGTGTCTCGCCGCCCTCGAGCTCGACTCCGACCGCCTGACCCCCCTCTACCAACACCTTGCTCACCGAGGCGCCGGTAATGACGGTGCCTCCATTCTCCTCGAGCACGGCAGCGAGAGAGTTGGGGAAGTTCTGGGTTCCCCCAACGGCCAGGCTGTTCTTGTTGAGGGTGAGGAAGAAGGCGGGAAGCATCGAGGCGACACCGGGCGTATTGGTCGCTTGCACTACGTGAACCAGCTTCCTCATCAACACTCGAACGTGCTCATCCTCGAAGTAGCCGTCGATGGCGTCGTACGGCTTCATCTGGCTGAGCCCGGAGAGCTCGTCGGCCAGGGCTTGGCTCACGATGCCACCGCCGACGGCGGCCGCAGCATTGACCGAGCCTTTGGCGGGGGGACTGAACTGGTTGGCGATGAAGAGGGGGAGTGCGGGGAGGAAGCGCTCGGTCAGTTTCTGCCAGGCGTCGGCGTCCCGTGCCGAGAAGCGGGCGATCGACTCGATGGTCGGATCCAGGTCGCGGTGGATCAGTAGGGCCCGGCCGTCACGGAAGAGGTAAGCCTGCTGCACCTCGGGGCTCAAATACTCGAACCCGTACCGATGGAGTTGGAGCTCGCGAGCAACCGGGTAGAGCTCGAAGCCGTGGAAATAGTTGGCGCAGGTGTTGTGCTTGAACCCGGGGACGGTCAGCTCTTTAGTGGAGGTGCCGCCACCGATTTCGTGCTCCCGCTCGAGGACCGTGACCTTCAGTCCGCATTTCGACAGGTAGGCGGCGCAGGTGAGCCCGTTGTGGCCACCCCCAATTACGACCACATCCGGGTTGCCATCGTTGTTGGACCGGGTCATCCGACATCGACCCGGCGTCCCTCGGCGTTTTCGATGATCGCCTCGAGCACATCGAAGACCCGGATCGTGACCAGGAAAGACAACGGGCCGCGCTCCATCTCCAACACCATCGCGGTCACGTCCTCAACCTCCAATCTGCCGAAAGACCCGTTTGCTCCCTGCCGAGACCAAGGGATGGGAGCGTATCTTCCATATAATCGATTGTCGAGGAAGCATTGCCGGTTTTGGTGCTTGGTTTAGAGTGCCCTGGAATGCTCAGACCAGATGTGATCACGGATTCGGAAGATGCCTCCGCAATCGACGACAGCCTGACACGGCTCACCGCCCAGGCGATGGTCGCCGGGCGTCTTAGGGTCGAGATACTCTCCGGCGCTCTTCTCCCAGGAACGCGCCTCCTTCAGGCCAAACTGGCCGAGAGAATGCGCACTTCGACCACTCCTGTGAGAGAGGCCATGGCCGAGCTGGTCGCCGAGGGTCTGGTCGACCCAGATCCGCATCGGGGCTTCATCGTCCACGAGCCGACGGAGCCGGAACTGCTCGAGGTCTACGAGCTTCGCTCGCTCCTCGATCCGGTGTGCATGGCCAAGACCGTTGCCAACATCACCGATACAGAGATCGAGCACGCCGCCGCACTGTGTCGTCGAATGGAGGAGGTGACCGAGCCCGGAGCATGGGTCGTGCTCAACAGCAAGTTCCACGCTCACATGGACATAGCCGCTCGTAGCCCTCTTCTGGCCACCACGATCCGCAACCTACGGAATCGGTCCAGCATCTACATCGCGGCCTCGTTGCGAGAGGCGCCCGCGCGAATGGGGGGAGCCAATCAGGAGCACGCAGCGATGGTCGAGGCTTGTCGGCGCAGGGACGCCGATGCAGCCATGGCCCCGACGAATAGTCACATCTCGGCGACGGTCGATTTGGTGAGCCTCTACCTGCGACATCCAGACTCCCGCACCACCTGACGCATCGTGCGGAAAGCGACGTTCGGTGCGGCGAAGCCGATGAGCCGCAGCCCGGTACTGCGCCTCCGCCCAGCCTCGTAGGGAGTCATAGCTGACCGTTCTGATCGGAATGGCGGCACTTCGGTTCACTCGACGCAAGCCCCCGGCTCAAGAGATTTGGAGTGGATGCCGACAGTACGGGCACGATGACGGCCTCGACCATCACGAGCACAAGCACCCTCGATCAATGGGCCGCTCATCCACTCGGCAAGGCGACACGGGTCGCCATGGTCGTTCTCGGTCTCGGCTCGGCGGTGTTGCTGCTCATGGTGGCGACCATCTACACCGAGAGAGCCTGGCCCCTCGTATTGCTTGGTGCCACCCTCGCCGCCACGGCGGTCCGGGCGGCGTCGAGGCCCGGCCTCACCCGCCTGCTCAGTCTGGGTGCGGTGATGGTCGCCGTCCTCTATCTCGGACAGACCTTGTAGAGCTTGAGCGAAGGGCCACAACGGCCCCGGCGCCCTGCGCACAACGGCCACCGGCTAACGGTGGCCGTTGCTGCTGTCAGACCCTGTGGGGGGAAACCCCTATTCCCTTTCGGACAGGCCGGCGGATGATGGGGTAGCGGGGACACTTCAGGGCATCACTCCGTTCCTGGAAGCGACAATGGGGACCATCGGGGGACCGCGGAAGCGGTCCCCCTTTGACTGCGAGAAGAGCCATTCAGATCTCTACCACCACCAGGGCAAACCGACCCCCCGCCCCGCTACCTTCGGGGGTGATGAGCAGCTTCACGAAACGGGGAAGCGCCGACCTCGAAGCAACCCTGCGACGGATGGTGGTGGTTTTCCGTTTCCTCGGGCTGATCTGGATGCTGATCCTGGTTGCCGTCACCTTGAGGGTGGAGGCTCCTCCTCGCATCTGGATCGTTTGGGCGTCAGTCGGCCTGGCCGTCTTCTGGACATTCCTCACGTGGCTGATCTCGAGGACACAGCCCCGATTCATGGCCGGCTGGTGGTGGTTCGCCCTGGATACATTCGCAATGCTCGCCATCGGGGCGGCCTCAGTGGCCTCTGGAGCGACCGAGCTGTTCCATGGCGGACTCCCCCTCTCATATGTCTTCACGGGCGCGCTGCTCGGAGGCCTCCCCGGATCCCTGATCGCCGCCCTCCTGCTCGGGGTCGAGCAGTTGGTGGTCCACATAATCGCCGGTTTCGGGGCCGTCCGGGCGGCGGGCAGCGTGATCTTCTTCGTAGTCGGAGCCATCGTGGGCTGGACATTCGACAAGCTTCGCGACTACGACCTGGCTCGCCAGGCCGCCCAGGACGAGCTCGCCGCGGAGCAGGCAGCCGTTGTCCTCCACGAGGAGCGCGCCGTCTTGGCCGACCGGCTCCACGACTCGGTTCTGCAGACTCTCCACGCGATCCGGATGGGGGCGGACGATCCGAGTCAGTCCCGCTACCTGGCCCGTCGCCAGGAGCGTGAGCTGCGACGAAACATAGAGGAGTGGCGCTCCGAGTACCGGGAGAGCTTCAGGGCGAGCCTGCTATCGGTCAGGGACGAGGTCGAAGACACCCATCGGGTCGAGATCGAGGCCGTGATCCGAGACGACGCCCAGATCAGCCCCAATCTCTCCGCCGCGATAGAAGCGGCTCGGGAGGCAATGACGAACGCGGCCAAACACTCCGGGTCGCGCAATATCTCCTTGTACTCCGAGTTCGCCAACGGCGAGGCCCACATCCATGTGCGAGACAGCGGCACCGGGTTCAGCAACGATGATCAGCGCAACCGGGTTCATGAACGACTGGCTCGCCGGGTGGAGAGCGTGGGCGGCCTGGTCGAGATCGACACCGCGCCTGAGTCTGGAACCGAGATCAAGATAATCGTGGGCAGATGAGCGACCGGCTTCGTTTGATCCTCGTGGATGACCACGACGTGGTCAGGGCCGGCATGCGGGCCATCCTCGACCCGTCCTTCGACATCATCGGCGAAGCGGACAACGTCGACAGCGCCATCGAGTTGATCAAGGAGCGGCTGCCCGATCTCGTGGTTCTCGATGTCAAGCTGCCGGGGGGTGGTGGGGCGGCGGTCATCCCCGCCGTCCGGAGGGACTTCCCCGATGTCCGTTTCATGGCGCTGACCGTTTCCACGTCGAAGGAAGACGTTGCTCGACTCCTCGACGCCGGGGTCGACGGGTACATCACCAAGACGACGCTTGGTGCCGACCTCCCCGACCTGATCCGACAGACTTACGTGGGCGCCCGGCCGGTCTCTCCCGACGTCGCCGCCTATCTGCTGGACATCGACGAGGGAATCACCAGCGAGACCCCGATCTCACGGCTGACGCCCCGTGAGCGAGAGGTGGTCAACTTGATCGCACGTGGCTACACCTATCGGGAAAGCGCCGAGCGACTCGGGATCACGGTCAAGACGCTCGAGAACCACATGGCCCACATATTCGACAAGCTCAGCGTCGCCAGCCGTCATGAGCTGACCGCCCTTGCCTATGAAGAGGGATACCTTCGTCCCGACGACGAACGTTGACCAGGGATGTCGATTGGGGGGAATCCCCCATACACGGCTGGCGAAACGCAGATAACAATATCCGTGGGTGGGCAAGAGGACCTTCCTCCCGGAGCCACATCCCGGAGGGGTGAGGAGGCAATGGCTTCTCGAAGCCGGCAAGCCCCCGTCGCAAGACGGGGGCTTTTGCATTCAGAACTGGAGAGCGGCGGCCGCCCAGTGGAAGCCGGCCCCAAAAGCGGTCAACACCACCAGGTCGCCCTTCTCGATCCGCCCGGTCTCGACGCACTCCCAAAGGGCGAAGGGCACTGTCGCCGACCCGGTGTTGCCGTACTCGTGGATGTTCACGTAGACCCGCTCCTCATTCACCCCCAGCTTCTTGCGCACTGCGTCGATGATGCGCAGATTCGCCTGATGGGGGATCACCAGTGCGACGTCTCCGACAGTCTTCCCGATTCGGTCGAGCACCTCCGAAACCGCCGCGCTCATCCTGGTCACTGCCTCGGTGAACACCCTCCGCCCATCCATGACCAGACGGTTGTATGCGCCGGAGTCGATGGCCGCTTGGTTGAAGGGATGCCGGGTGCCGCCCACGCCGAGGGTCAGGATGCCGGCGGCAGAACCGTCGGTGCCAGAGACGATGTCGAGCACCGTCGCCCGGGCCGGCTCGGGACCAAGGATGACCGCACCCGCGGCGTCACCGAAGAGGACTGCGGTCGACCGATCATTCCAGTCGATCAGTCGCGTGATCAGCTCGACACCGACCACCAGGATCGTCTTGGGCTCGAAGGCGATCCTGGCCCGGGCCACGTCCAGGCCCTGGACGAAGCCGGCGCACCCGGAACCACCCAGGTCATAGGTGGGGACATTTCGGCATCCGAGGAGGTGCTGGAGGAGCGCGGCGGTGTCCGGGGTGTAAACCTCGGGTGTGTCGGTGGCGACGATGATCTCATCGATCTCGTCCGCGGTGAGACCGGCATCTTTGATGGCCACGGCAGAGGCCTGCCCGGCGAGAGTGAGAGTGGACTCTTCGGGGCCCGCTACTCGTCTTCGTTTGATGCCGGTCCGCTGGGTGATCCATTCGTCCGAGGTGTCGACCAGCGCCGCCCACTCGTCGTTGGTCATCACTCGCTCCGGCACATAGCCACCGAACCCCAGGATGTGAGTCATCGGGGCCGAATTATGACCGCTCGTCTTCTGTCCGGTGCCGGCCCATCACTTCGACGAGGGTGTCGAGAGGGAGCGCATGGGCGACATGTCCGGCGCGCCCGGTCATGGTGGCGGCGCCACATAGTGCGTTCACAATCGCCTCCTCGGTGGCATCCGCCGCGGCGTGGAAGATCTCGTCCATGGAGTCGAGCGGAAGTGTCGTCACCTGATACGGGACGTCATGCGGCCCGCCCAAATGGTTGCCGGTGGAGAAGGCGATGAAGATGTCACCGCTCGACTCGTGGCCATAACCCCCGACCCGGGCCAGACCCACGGTCGCCCGTTGGGCAAGCCGGCGACACTGCACCGGGAGGAGGGGGGCGTCGGTGGCGATCAGGATGATGATCGAGCCCCCATTGGGTGGCTCTGTGAGGATCGACCCGCCCACTGGCGGGTCGTCCCAGGCCGAGGGCACAACGTCGTAGCCGATCTCACGGCCCACCGGGACACCATCGACCCTCAAATCGGGTCGTGACCCGTAGTTGGCCTGGACCAGCACGCCCACCGTGAACGTCATACCGGCGGCGGCTGCGACTCGGGAGGAGGTGCCGATCCCGGCCTTGAAGTCGTGACAAATCATCCCGGTGCCGCCCCCGACGGAGCCTTCAGCCACCGGACCGGAGACTGCCGACCCGAGCGCCTCGGCAGCGTGCTGTGAGGTGAGCGGGAAGGAACCCGGCGTGCTCAACCACCCGTCCCACGTCTCGCCGACCACGGGGAGGTGGAACCCTCCCCGCACTCCGAGCCGGTAGGTCTCGGCAACCAGGAAGTCACGCACCATTCCCACCTGAGAGGTGCTGGTGATGCCGATCGGGGAGCCGAGCATGCCCGATTCGGCAACCCAGATCAGACCGGTCATCTCGCCGTCTCCGTTGAGCACATGACTACCGGCATAGACATAGTCGGTCCATACCCCCTCACGGGGAACAACCATGGTGATGCCGGTCCGGACCACTTCTGGCTCGTCCCGGATCAGCGTGGAGTGGCCGACAAGGACCCCGGGGACATCGGTGATGGCGTTCTCGGGGCCGGTTTCCATGGTCCCAATGGCGAAGCCGAGATTCCGCAACCGGGCCCGAACCGCAGAAGTCTCTGACACCACCTGGAAGCTAACCGGGGGCGTAACGTGCCGCGGTCCATGAGCGAAACGTCTGTCTTCACCCGGAGCCGCACACCCCTGCCGATGGCGGTGAAGGCGGCCGGCGCGTGGATCACCGATGCCAACGGAAAGAAGTACCTCGACGCGGCAGGTGGGGCCATCGCCTCGCCGATCGGCCACGGCGATCCGGGGATGGCGGCGGCCATGGCGGCCCAGGCAGAGACTCTCGAGTGGGTGCACGCCTCAGCGTTCACCACCGCCCCGGTCGAGGAGTATGCGGCGGCCGTTGCCGGCTTGGTGCCAATGGACGACGCCCGGGTGTACCCGGTGTCGGGCGGGTCCGAGGCCATCGAGACCGCGCTGAAGATGGCCAGGGCCTATCACCTGGCCCGAGGAGAGCCGGATCGCTCGATCGTGATCGCCCGTGGCTCCTCGTATCACGGCAACACGCGGGGCGCACTCGACGTGTCGGGAAGGGATACTCTGCGACGGCCCTACGAGCCCTGGCTCGGCCAGACGGTGCGGGTGCCCGCGGTGAGCGAGTATCGATGCCCCAACCCGGATCATCCCGACGGCTGTGCGATCTTCCACGCCGAACGGCTCGAGGAGGCGATCGCCAGGGCCGGGCCAGAACGGATCGCAGCCTTCGTGGCCGAGCCGATTGGGGGAGCCACCAGCGGGGCCGCTGTGCCGCCAGCCGGGTACTGGGAGGAAGTCGCCCGCGTCTGCCGGCGTCACGGCATCCTCATCGTGGCCGACGAGGTGATGACCGGGTTCGGGCGCACCGGGGAATGGTTCGGGTCCGATCATTTCGGTTTTCACCCCGACCTGCTCGTCTCGGCCAAAGGGGCGTCCTCGGGATACTGGCCGCTCGGGCTGGCGATCGCTGACGGCCAGGTGCATGACGTCATCGAAGAAGGCGGCGGTCTGATCCACGGGTTCACCTGGTCGCATCACCCGGTCGGGGCCGCGGTCGGGCTTGCAGTGCTGAAGCGGATCGTCGATATGCGGCTGGTCGATCGTGCCCGCACCCAGGGTGAAAAGCTTCTCGGTCGCCTCGAGACGGCACTCGCCGAGAACACACTGGTGGGCGACGTCCGAGGGCTCGGGCTCCTCATCTGTGTCGAGATGGTCCGGGATCGGGACTCCAAGCAGCCCTACCCCCGGTCGGCGCGGATCACCGAGCAGGTCCTGGAGCGTGCGATAGAACTCGGCCTCCTCCTCTACCCCTCGACCGGTACCGTCGACGGAACCGATGGTGACCTCCTGTTGATCGGTCCACCGCTCACCCTTCTCGACGACGAGATCGACCTGATCGTCGACCGGCTCGTCGCCGCGCTCTCGGGAATGGCTTGAGCCTGGTCTCGGTGTGGTCGGACGGTTATCTGGCGCACGACGCCAACTGGTTGGTCTGGGCCGGGCTGAAGATGCCCAGCGACGAAGAAGCCGACCGGGCGGTCGCCCTCCGCATCGCGCTGGAACAAGCCGGGGTGGAGATGGTCCCGGCCAAGGACCACGGGCGAGCCCCCATCGAAGCGGTGCATCTGCCCGGCATGATCGACTACCTGGAGACCGCCCATCAGAGATGGATGGAGGCCGGGTACCCGGACTACCCCGGGGCCGACCTCGTAGTCCCCTACGCCTTCCGCCACCCTGAGGCCTTTGGCGTATACGTCTCGCGTCTGCCGACGAGCCGCGCCGCCCTGGCCGGTGTGTATTGCATGGACACCGCCACCACCATCGGCCCCGGCACGTACCGAGGGGCATGTTCCGCCGTCGACGGGGCCCTCACCGCAGCGGGCCTCGTCAAGGATGGCGCGCCGGCTGTCTACGCGCCGGTCCGCCCCCCCGGTCATCATGCGGGCACTTCCTACTTCGGCGGCTCTTGCTACCTGAACAATGTGGCGGTGGCGGCCCACTGGCTGGCGTCGGAAAGTGAGCGCCCGGTCGCAATCGTCGACATCGACGCCCACCACGGCAACGGCACGCAACAGATCTTCTACCAGCGCGACGACGTGCACTATCACTCGATACACGTCGATCCCGGTGAGGGCTGGTTCCCGCACTGGTGTGGCTTTGCCGACGAGACGGGAACAGCGGACGGTGTCGGGGCCAACCTCAATCTTCCTCTGCCCCCGGGCAGTGACGACGGGGCGTTCCTGGAGGCCCTCGACCGGATATGCGCCAACGTGGCGGCTCTGAAGCCCTCGTTCATGGTCGTGTCGCTCGGGGTCGATGCCGGCGCCTCGGACCCCGAGAGCCCACTTCGTGTCAGCAACCAGGGGTTCGCCGCCGTCGGCCAGAGGCTGGCCACACTGGGTCTACCCACAGTCCTGGTGCAGGAGGGCGGGTACAACCTCGAAGCGCTCGGCCCTGACGTAATGGCTGTGCTGGCCGCCTTCCGCTGAGCCACAGCCGGGGGCTATCTTCCCGCTTCTCGGAGAAACCCCTAAGTGAGCAAACCCCTCTTCGTGGGCAAGGACCTGGTCGGTGGCATCCCCAGCCAGCCCCGACCCGATCTGGAGCCACCCAGACATTGGCGGTTGGAGGACGTGTTCGCCACGGCTCGGCCCCATCATCCGTCGCTCAGCCCCGACCGGTCCACCGTCGCGTTCGTGCTCGACCTGGAAGGGACCTCCGACATCTGGTCGATTGGTCTCGAGGACAGAGCCCTCACGCGGCTCACCTCGAATAGAGGCGCGGTGGCCTTCTGGGATGATTCAGCCCCGGTTTGGTCCCCGGACGGACAGACCATCGCCTTCGACTACGAGGGGAACGTCATGCTCGTCCCTTCGTCGGGTGGACCGGTCCGACGTCTGATGGCCGGATCTTCCGGGACCTGGATCGACGACCAACGACTCAGTGTGATCGTGGATCGGGACCGCTTCACCCGTCTGGCGATCGTGGACATCGATGACGCCTGGCCGGTACCGATCGGGCCAGGCGAGGGGGACGTGGGCAGGCCGGTGGCCATGGCCTATGGCCGGATCCTCTGCTCCTATTACCCCAAGACCGACTTCAGCCGCAGCGACATCGTCATGATCGAGCCCGACGGATCGTGGCACACGCTGGTCGGTCACCCCGATCGTCGGGCGGGCAACCATGCAGTAGCCGGCGATCGGGTTGCCTACACCTTGGAGGACGGTGAATGGGCAGGTGTGTTCGTGACCGGTCTCGACAACGATGGCAGCGTGAAGCTGGCCGGGGGCAACCGGGACTTCTCTTCGCTGGCCTGGGGCGAGGACGGTCGGAGCCTGTATGCGATCGCCACCGCCAGAGGGACGGCCGACCTGGTCCGGATCGATAACGATGGGTCGGTGGAGACCGTGGCGCCGGGCGGGAGTTGGGGATGGCCCCTTGTCACGCCAAATGGCGTGGTCGCAATCCACGAGGCAGCAGATTCCCCCCCAGCCATCTACATGGTGGGAGAGGACGGGGCCAGGAGCACGCTCTACGAGGGAGTCCCGGCCCCGGTGCGATCCGCTCCACACTCCAAGATCGAGCGGGTCACCTTCACTTCGTACGACGGGCTCGAGATCGAGGGATTCCTCTTCAGGCCGGCGGACACCTCCAACCCCGTGCCTGCCGTCGTCTATCCCCATGGCGGACCTACCGATCACTACGGGGACGAATGGGACGGTCACGCCCAGTATTTCGTCGACAAGGGGTACGCCTGGCTCGCGATCAACTTCCGGGGCTCCACCAGTTACGGGCTCGAATTCGAGAGGGCGAATCACGGTGAGTGGGGAGTTGGTGACGTGGAGGACTGTCAGGCCGCCGCCGTCTATCTGGGCGAATTGGACTGGGTGGACCCCTCCCGGATCGCCATCTTCGGTGCGAGCTACGGGTCATACCTGGTCCACTCGTCGTTGGTGCATCCCGAGAATCGGTTCGCCTGCGGTGCCTCCAAGTCCGGGGACATCGACATCCTCACTTCCTGGGCTCAAGGTGACCGCATCGGGCGCGAGGACTTGGAGCGTCAAATGGGCCATCCGTCGGATGATCGTCGGGCTTATCACGCCGGGTCCCCCATCCATCGGATCGAGCGAATCACCCGCCCGCTATTGCTGGCACACGGCGAGATTGACGGCCGAATCCATCCCAAACAGGCCGAGGAGCTGGTCGAGGGTCTCGACCGGGTCGGCGCCACCTACGAGTACATCACCTATCCCGAGGAGGGGCATGGTGTCCTTCGCCGCGATTCGCAGCTCCATTTCTTCCGCCGTTTGGAGCGATTCCTCGACTGGTACCTGATCTAGCAGGCCCGGGCCGCCCGCCCCATCTCAAGAAATCCGCCGAAAATTCCGATTTTTCTCCGGTGAGACGGGTCCAACGTGATCTGGCCCGAAGACCATCGAGCTGGTGGATGGTGCTCAGCGCAATCTGCGCCGCACTGACCGCGGCCGCGCTGCTCGGGGCCGCCATCGTGCAGAGGGAATCGACGAGGCTGACAGGTGAGGGGGCGATATTCCTGGCGGACAGTGGGGTGGCCCGCGACATCGTCAGCACGTCAGCAGACATCGATCTCGGCGTCCGTCGAGCCCGGAACCAGTTGCGGGTCGAAGCGTTGTCGATCCTCGATCGGGACGGCGTCGTGGCCGCCTCCACGTCGGCCCCGCTCGTGGGTGAATCGATCGACGATCCGTTGATCGCGATGGGGGCGTCCGAGGGCCGCCTGATGGCGTTGGCCGGCGCCATCGGCTCCGATCTCGAGCTGGACGGCGTGGTCTCATGGCCGAGTGGGAGTGTCCTCTACCAGGTCGTCGCGCCCCTCGGGCCGGAGAGATCCATCCTCATCCACTACGACGTCGCCCAACTCCTGGGGCGACGGACCCCAACACCGGGCGCGGGCTCGACTCCGATCCAGCTCCTCGGTCTGGCGGCGATATTCGCGGTCCTCGCCGTCGCGGTGCTCGTCGGTCACACCAGGGCGGCTCGGCGTCACCGAACCATCTCCCGGGAGTCTGAGATCCTCCGCACCAACTCGATCGAGCTGAGCCGGGCCAATGCCAGCCTCGAGCAGGCGCGGCATCAGGCGGAGGAGGCCCTGGCGCTCGCCGAGGAGAAGATCAGAATCCGCTCCGAGTTCGTCTTGATGATCAATCACGAGTTGCGAACACCGCTCACGAGTGTCGTGACAGGAGCCGAGCTCCTCCGATCGAGAGATCTCGCCGAAGCCGATCAGACGGCGCTGCTCGATGCGATGGTCGCCGACGGGTCGAGACTTCAGGAGATCATCGACCAGATCTTGGCTGTGGCCCGCATCGAGAACCGCGGGCTGTCCTACGAGCTGACCGATGTCCCCATCGCGGAGATGACCCAGGCCCTGTGTCTGGCCCAGCCCGCGGCTCGCGTCGAGATCGAGCTGGACGGTGTCTCCGGGACCGTCAACACCGATGTCGGCGCCCTATGCCTGGTCGTGGGCTCCCTCGTCGACAACGCCTTCACCCACGGAGCGACATCGGTCGCGGTGGGCTGTGCCCTCACTCCTCAGGTCGACCCGCAGATCGAGGTCGGAGACAGGCCGGCCAGTGCCATCTACGTGACAGTGACCGACGACGGGCCCGGGATCGACCACGAGTTCCTGCCCCGGATATTCGAGAAATTCGAGAAGTCGAGCTTCTCCTCCGGCACTGGCCTGGGTCTCTACATGGCGCGGATGATCGTCGAGGCCCTCGAGGGCTCTCTCGCCGTGGAAACCTCTCCCGAGGGCACCACCTTCCAGATCTCGATTCCCGCCTCCCCGGTCAGAGAACGGGTGGAGGCGATGAGTTGAGACGACTGGCTAGCTGCCTCCTCCTCGTCGTCGTCGCTTGCGCGACCGGTGCCGGGACGGATCACTATGTACTGGATGAATGGGTCGTGGGCGGGCCCGAGCGTGTCCCGGCCGGGACCGACTCCATCACCGTCGAGAACGTCGGTGAGTGGTCACATACTCTGGTGGTCACGACCGAGGATGGGCACGTCGTGGCTGCTTCCGGTCTGATCGAATCAGGGGCTGCCACCACCCTCGATGCCCCTCTTGCGCCTGGCTCTTATGTGTTCAGCTGCCGGATCGTCGCACAAGACGACGATGGCGGTTTGAACGATCACTACGAGCGCGGGATGAGCCATCGGGTGATCGTCGAGGCCTGAGCGGGGCCACGATCCCGCCAACGGTCCCGGTTACCACGGGACGATTCACACTACGGTTGCTCAGGTGTCAAGCGTCGGGATCGTCGAGCGGCGACTGGAAGACCTTCCCCTCGTAACCGGCACCGGTTCGTACGTCGCCGACCTGATCGACGACCAGACCCTCCACGCCGTCTTCGTGAGGAGCCCGATCGCCCACGGCGTCCTCGAATCTCCCCTTCTCGATGATGCCCTCTCCATGCCCGGAGTCGTCGCCGCCCATCGGGCAGACACACTGTCATTGCCCGATCTCCCGTCGTCTCCCGGGGGGCCGGGAGTCGCAACCGCGGTCGGGATGGGTCAGCCTCCCCTGGCACGTGACCGAGTCAGATATGTCGGAGAGCCGCTCGCCGTTGTCGTAGCGGAGAGCGCGGCGCAGGCCGTCGACGCCGCCGAGGTAATTTGGCCCGAAGTCGATCCTCTGCGTCCTGTGACCGACCCCCGGACGGCCCAGGCCGACGACGTACTGCTCTTCCCCGAGACCGGGACCAATCTCGTCGAGGAACGCACGATAAAGAGCCCGGGACCCGTGCCCAGCTACGAGCGGTCCGCCGAGATGGAGGTTGTGATCCCGCGGCTGTCGCCGGTGACGATCGAACCGCTGGCGATCCTGGCCAAGCCGGCACCGTACGGTCTCGAGATCTGGTGCGGGCATCAGGCGCCGGGCCGTCTCCCCAAGACGATCGGCCCGCTCCTAGGGCTCGAGCCGGCTGCGATCAGGGCGCGTGTACCCGACGTCGGGGGCGCGTTTGGGACCAAAGGACCGTTCTACCCTGAGTACGCGGTGGTGGCTGCACTCTCTCATCGCATGGGTCGGCCAGTCGTCTGGATCCAGACCCGCTCGGAGCAGATGATCACCGGCACTCATGGTCGGGGCATCATCGTGCGAGGTCGCATCGGAGGTGACTCCGACGGCCGGATCCGTGGCCTTCATTTCGAGATCTTCGGCGACATGGGGGCCTATCCCAACGCGGGGTCACGGGTTCCCTTCTTCACCCAATATGTCTCTCAAGGTCTCTATGACGTCGAGTACTTCGAGGCGACGGCACGGGCCGTGGTGACGAACAAGGCTCCCACGGGGCCCTACAGAGGAGCCGGGAGACCTGAAGGGGCGATCGCCGTAGAGACTGCCGTGGATGCCTTCGCCGCCGAGATCGGTCTGGATCCGGAGGCGGTCCGCCACAAGAGTTTCCTCCAGCCTGCCTCTTGGCCGCATCGCACTCATACCGGCGCCCTGTACGACTCGGGGGACTACCGGGCCGCCCTCGACCTCGCCCTGGAGACGGTCGAGATCGATCGCTGGCGGAGTGAGCAGTCGAGACGCCGGCGGACCGGAGACGACCCGATCGGGATAGGAATCGGGAGCTTCATCGAACGGGCCGGCGGGGCCTTGGGGACGGGTGAATACGGGAAGGTCGAGCTGTTGACCGACGGGTCGGTCGTAGTCCGCACCGGGTCCACTCCGACCGGTCAAGGGCATCGAACGGTGTGGTCTCAGATCGCCGCCGATGTGCTCTCTGTGCCCTTGGAACGGGTCCTGTTCTACTCGGGCGACACTCACGAGGTGGCCGATTCTGTGGGCAGCTATGGCAGCCGCTCCGCACAGCTGGGCGGATCTGCCGTGCTCCGAATGGCCGAGCAGGTACGTGATCAGGCTCGCAAGGTGGCGTCGGAGATGCTCGAGGCGGCCGAGGCGGACCTGGAACTGGTCAATGGAGCCTTCCGGGTCGTCGGGTCGCCAGGCTCGGAGCTCGCTCTCGCCGATGTCGCAGGACGGGCCGACGACCTCGGTATCGATCTCACCGCCGATGAGATCTTCAACCCCGAGGCCCAGACCTTCCCCTACGGGTCTCACATAGCGGTGGTCGAGGTCTTTCGAGAGACGGGTGAGGTCGGGTTGCTGCAGCTGGTCGCGGTCGACGACTGCGGCAACGTACTGAACCCGATGATCGTGGAAGGTCAACTGCATGGGTCGGTCATGCAGGGGATTGGCTCGGCGCTTCTGGAGTCGATCGTCTACGACGACGACGGGCAGCCTCTGACGACCAACCTCGTCACCTATCTCATCCCCACAGCTACCCAGCCGATGCCACTCGTCTCCAGGCGCTTGGTGCACCCGGCGCCCTCCAACCCGCTGGGGGCCAAGGGAGCCGGCGAAGCGGGCTGTATCGGAGTGCCTGCGGCCATCCTCAACGCCGTGCGTGACGCGCTGAGACCCGACGGGGTCAACCGGCTCGACCTCCCGCTGACCCAATCGAGGGTATGGCAAGCGATCCACGAGTCGACGAGCCAAGATCCGTGAGGCCCCTACTCGATTACGAGGTGCTCAGCTTCGACTGCTACGGCACCCTCATCGACTGGGAATCGGGCATTTGGGCGGCACTACAGCCGATGCTCACCGCAAACGCGTCACATGTCTCACGGTCCGAGGTGTTGGTCGAATTCGGCCGACTCGAATCGGAACACGAGGCGGCTACTCCGGCGGTGGGCTACCCGAAGCTGCTGGCGGCCGTCCATCACGACTTGGCAACGGTGCTCCGACTGGACACGACGGAG
Source organism: Acidimicrobiia bacterium (assembly GCA_048595045.1). Taxonomy (GTDB): domain Bacteria; phylum Actinomycetota; class Acidimicrobiia; order Spongiisociales; family ZC4RG35; genus JARDZU01. Next base: position 9,399 of record JBMDXS010000224.1, on the reverse strand, counting down.
CAACTCGACCACTCCTTCGGTGCCTCCGTCCCCGAATGGCCGGCCTTCGCAGACTCGTCCGAGGCGCTTGGCGCCCTCTCCGAGGGGTATCGCCTGGCGATCCTCTCCAACGTCGACCGGGAGAGCTTCTCTGCCTCCAACGAGAAGCTGGAGGTGACCTTCGACGCGGTCTACACCGCCGAGGACATCGGGTCCTACAAACCGGACCCAGCCAATTTCGACTATTTGCTCGATCGCCTCGGCAGGGAGTTCGGAGTGGGGCCGGAGTCGGTGCTACACGTGGCCCAGAGCTTGTTCCATGACCACGCCCCGGCCAAAGCGGCATGTCTCGACACGGTCTGGATCGATCGGCAGCACCTCTCCGCCGGGGGTGAATGGGGGGCAACCATGCCCGTTGAAGATCCGCCGGTACCCGATCATGTCTACTTCTCGATGGCCGACTTCGCCCGAGCCTGCTGGGGTGCCTGAACCCCCGGATACGATTCCACCCCGATGACGGACCGAACCGCCCTGATTCGCCCCGTCCCCGACTCCTTCCCAGAGGCGCTGGTTCGCCATGGTCGAGCCGACATCGACCTCCGCCTGGCCAGGGCCCAGCATCGGGAGTACCGCCGTGTCCTCGAGAAGTCCGGACATGTGGTCCATGTCGTGCCAACCGACGAAGCGCATCCAGATTGTGTCTTCATCGAGGACACCGCGGTGATCGTCGGCACGGTGGCCATCATCGCGCGCCCCGGCGCCGAGTCGCGTCGGGGCGAGACTCCACCAGTGGCCGAGTACTTGTCCCGCCGTTTCGACATTGTCGAGATGAGTCCTCCGGGGACACTCGACGGTGGGGACGTGTTCCTCCTCCACGATGTCTGCTACGTGGGCCGATCGTCGAGGACCAACGACGATGGCATAGGGCAGTTGCGGGCGGTTGCCCATCATCAGGGTTATACGGTGGTGACGGTCGACGTCGAGGACGCCCTTCATCTCAAGTCGGCGGTGCTCCCCATCGACGATGAGACGGTGGTGGTGACGCCGCGGAGTGTCGACGAGAGCAAGTTGGAAGGTCTCCGGGTCCTGTATGAGCACGACGACGAACGTCATCGGTTCAGTGCCTTGCCCCTCGATGAAAGGACCGTCCTGGTCACCGCCGACGCACCGGCAACGGCAGCGGCCGTAGCCGCCATGGGCCATGGGATCATGCCCATCGATGTCTCCGAGATCCAGGCGGCCGACGGGGGTCTCACTTGCATGTCGATCATGCTGATATGACCGGGGTCATGCCGATGGGAGGTCGCTTCCCGACCTTCGTCCCCGCTTCGCCCCACGTCTTGTCCGCGGGTGCGAGCGTGGAAGGGCATGTCGCCGCGGGCGCCGTCTCGCTCCCGCGGTTATGCCCCGGGGAGCGCGCCACATGAGCCACGACGTCGTAATCGTCGGTGGTGGAGCGATGGGGTCGTCGACTGCCTACCACCTCATGAAGGCCGATCCCTCTCTCTCCGTGGTCGTGATCGAGAGGGACAGCACCTACGCCCATGCCTCGACCGTCCTCTCCGACGGCAACGTCCGCATCCAGTTCAATCTCGAGGAGAACATCCGGATCTCACAGCACACGATGGAAGTACTCCGGACCTTCGCCGACGACATGTCGACGGCCACCTTCCGGCCCGAGATCGGCGCAAGGCACCAGGGCAACCTGTTCCTGGCCGACGAAGCTCACCGGGAGTCGGCTCTCGAGGGCCTCGAGCTGCAAAGAGAGCTCGCCTGCGACGTGCTGTGGCTGGACTCATCTGATATCGAAGAGCGATTCCCCGGTCTGGAGCTAGACGGGATCGTGGGCGGGACCCTGGGCGTCGACGACGGTTCCGTCGATCCCGGTGCCGTGCTTCGCGGATACAGGAACAAGGCAATCGAGCTCGGGGCCCGTTACCTGGAGGACGAGGTGCTGGCAGTGAGCAAGGCGGGAGGGCGGGTGACAGGCGTGCATCTTCGATCCGGATCCGACCTCATTGCTCCGATAGTGCTCGTCGCTGCCGGTGCCTGGTCGGCAGACCTGGTCCGGCCACTGGGGGTCGACCTCCCCGTCGTGCCCGCCATGCGCACCGTCTACGTGGTCTCCACGACGGTGGAGACCGCGGGGATGCCGAGCCTCTTCCTCCCCTCCGGGGTGTATGCGCTGCCGGAGAGCGACCGCACCTGGGTGATGGCCTGGTCCCGGCCCGAGGACCCGGTCGGTTTCGACTTCACCCCCGCAGGGCGGCGCCGGTTCAATGACGTGATCTGGCCAGAGCTCCTCCGGAATGTCCCAGTCTTCGACTCGCTGGAGGTGCGGACATCGTGGGCAGGGCTCTACGACGTAAACACCCTCGATGGGAACGCGATCATCGGGGAGTGGCCCACGATCGGTGGCTTGCTCCTCGCCACCGGCTTCTCAGGACACGGGTTCCAGCAATGCCCGGCGGTGGGCCGCCACCTGGCCGAGCGCATCCTCGGCCAGTCTCCAACACTCGACCTCGCCCGGCTCGGAGGTGAGCGGATACTGGCCAATGAGCCTCTTTACGAGCACGAGGGCAGACTGATCTAGGGGGATGACACACCGCACGCCGGGGTGTATGTTCGTGGTGCTTGGTCGGACACGTAGGCTGGAAACGGCCGGATCACGAGACCAAAGGAGCGCCCCACATCGTGGGCCACTCCCGGGAAGCCCCGAGGGCGGAGACGTCAGCGGGGCTTCTCTCATGCCCCGCCATCCGAAGCCGGCGCCGGGCCGGGTAACACCTTCCTCGACCCTTGACAGGTCCCGCCGTCGGCGCGACGGTGACACGATCAGACGAGGTGTGTGATGACACGTCTGCTCGCGGTGGCCCATCAGACCGCCGAGACCGATGAGTTCCTGGAGGCGGTCCGGTCTGCGGCCGCGACCGACTCCGAGGTCGTGCTCCTCGTCCCTGCCACGCCGGTGAAGCATCTCACCAGCTGGACAACGGGCGAATCCCGGGCGATCGCACGTGAGAAGGCGAACTCGGCCCGCAGGCTCCTCGAAGCATCCGGCGTGGAGGTGACTGATGCCAGGGTCGGCGACCCCGATCCCTACCAGGCCATCCTGGACGTGGTCGAAGTGGAGGAATTCGATCGCATCATCGTCTCCACTTTCCCACCTGGGATCTCCCGATGGCTCGGTGCCGACCTCATCAATCGACTGAGCAGGGCCCTCGACGTCCCGGTGACCCATGTCGTTGCCCGCTAACTAGCGTGGACTTCATGGAGGTAAGGGAGCATTGAAAGCGTTGGTGAACCGGGGAGGGGGCGGCAGGGTCGTGGACCTCGTCGACGTCCCGGAGCCGGAGCCCGGTCCCAGCGAGGCGATCGTGGAGATTGCGGCAGTAGCGATCAACCGCGGCGAGTTACGTCTCCTCAAGGCACGGCCCCAGGGCTGGAGACCGGGTCAAGACGTTGCCGGTGTGGTTGTGGTGAGGGCCGCCGATGGCTCGGGCCCGGGGCCGGGCACCCGAGTGGTGGCCTGGCCCGAACAGGCGGGATGGGCACAACGGGTCGCCCTGCCTACATCACACATCGCTCCGATCGGTGACGACGTGTCCTTCTCGCAGGCGGCGACGCTCCCCATCGCCGGGATGACCGCACTTCGGGCGCTTCGCCTGGGCGACCCCCTCGCCGGCAAGCAGGTCCTCATATCCGGGGCCTCCGGTGGAGTCGGCCGCTTCGCGGTTGAGTTGGCCGCCGGAGCCGGGGCGATCGTCACCGGTGTGGCCCGTGACGCTGAGAGGGCAGCTGGGTTGAGAGAGCTCGGCGCCACTGACGTCACCTTCGATCCGAACCAGCTCGAAGGGCCCTTCGACCTCATCCTCGAGTCCACCGGCGGCCATTCCCTCGAAGCGGCCGTGCGTCTTGTCGCCCCTGGCGGGCGGGTGGTCCTTTTCGGGAACTCGTCCGACACCCCATCCCAGATCTCCTTTGCCGACTTCCGGGGCCGAGCCGGGGCACAGATCGTCGCCTTCTTCGTCTATGAGAGCGGTGAGCCGCCGGCTTTCGGCGATGACCTCCGGCTCCTCGCCGATCTCATCGCGGACGACAAGCTCCATCCCAGCATCGGCCTGGAGAAACCGTGGACCGAGGCCAACTCCGTCTTCGAGGCTCTCGCCGGCCGTCAGGTGAACGGGAAGGCCGTCCTGATTGTGGACTGACCGTCATGGGGGGTCGGGCCGTCCTCAGTCAGCCGAGACGCTCCCCGAGGTGGATGGCGACCCGGTCGCCCGCCTCTTTCCCGATGACCCTCCGTACCTCCGCTTTCACCGGCAGTTTGTGGGTCCCATCCCCCATGGCCATGAATGAGCTCCGGAAGGGCTCTCCGTCGATCGTCCCGCTCACCTTGACCAGGCCCCGTGTGCCGAAGTACTCCACCGAATCGGACATCACGACGTAGGTCCAGCCACCGGGGTTCGGGCTCTTCTCCAACACAGCCTCGAACGTCTTGTCCAATCGGCTCTTGTTCATCGGGCTCGTCTCACCCATCCCATGCTCCTTAGTCTCATGGCCAGACGCTCACAATCACGGTCACCGCGAGGAGCTTCAGCAGCCAATCGCCGCCGTGGATCGCCGCCAGCGGCCCCGGAACCTTTTCGTGGTACACCGATCCGGCCAGCAGTACCAGCGGAAACCCGACCCAGAGCGCGCCCCCAAGCAGGATGGCGTCAGGCCAGGTCTCCACGGGCAGTCGTGTGGCCAGGCCGGCCACCACGGTGGCAACGACCAGATTCCGAATCAGTTCGACCATCGCATCCGACGCCGACGGCGAGCCTCCCTCTCCATACGCAGGATGAAGCCTGGAGAGCCTTCCACCGAACACTGAATACCAGAGTCCACTGATGATGAACGCCACCACCGCGGCGATGGCGATGGCCAGGTAGTCGAACTCCATTTCACCACCCGTCTCGTCGCACCGATCAACCGATTGGACTCCGGGCTTGGGTGAAACTCATCGGAGTTGGCGGGAGCGGGCAGTGGGTAAGGCGGGAATTAGTGAAGCCCCAACAACTCAGAACCGAAGTTCGAGCCGTCGGGGCTTCGGGAGTATTTATACACGACGTCTCCGGGTCATCCAAATGAACGCGAAAAGAATCGCTAACGAGTTGGCAATGGGCTGCGGGCTCGTGTGCTGGCGATGTGCTCGGCGATGTGCTCGGCGTCCCGACCCACTCCCCCGATCAACGCCGAGCTGAGTGAGTAGAGAAAGAGAAGTCCCACGAAGTAGAGACCAGGCACGGGTTCGACGACACCCCGGTCGTGAACTGGTACTCCGTTGTGCACCGGGAGGGGGAGGTCGATCCAACCAAAGTCGGGGACGAATCCGGTGCACCAGATGACATTCGAGACATCCAGGCGACGGCCGTCCTCGAGCACCGGGTACCCGTCGATCGCTCCTGTGGTTCGGGCGACCCGTTCGATACCGGCGGCGATCAAGTCCCTTCGCCGCACACGGCCCAGGGGGATACCGCGAGGCGGGTCGGTGAAGCGGTCGCGGAGCTTTCTGCCAATCGCGGTGTTCACGGTGAGGCGCGTGGCGCCAAGCCACATGAGTGGTGTCAGGAGACGGTCGGGGACGCTCCCGGCACGAGTCGGCTCCTGGCCGGTGTCAGGGCCCGAGAGCCACACCTGATGCTGGCTCACCACGTCGAGGGCTATCTCGGCACCGGAGTTGCCTGCGCCCACCACGAGCACCCCTCCTTCCCGGAGTTGGGAAGGATTCCGATACTCGGTGGAGTGGAGTTGGACGATGTCCTCGTCGAGTTGTGCAGCAAAGGGCGGGATTCGAGGATGGTGATACGCCCCGGTGGCCACCACCACGTTCTCGGCTGCCCATTTGTCTGCACCGGAGAAGACCTCGAACCTCTGTGCCTTCATCGACACCCGGTCAACCGTGATCCCGGTCCGAACCGGGAGGTCGAAGTGCCGGGCATACTCCTCCAGATAGTCCGCCACTTCGTCCTTGCTGGGTAATCCGTCGGCCGGGGCTGGAAAGCGCATTCCCGGCAGCCCGTCGTATCGAGCCGGGGTGAACAGCTTCAAGGTGTCCCACCTCTGCCGCCAGACGTCGCCGACCCGCTCATTCTCGTCGAGGATCAGGAAGGGGAGGCCGCGTGACCTGAGCTGATGACCAACGGCCAGACCGGCCTGCCCCCCGCCGATGATCACGGTCTCGACATGCTCATTCATGGGTCTCCCAAAGACGGAAATCGTCCGCTTTGGGCAACCTATGAGATGGGCCGGCGCCTGCCTATCGGGAGTTCTCCCAGGTGGTGAGACCATGCTGCATGGCGAACAAGGTGGCCCCGGCTCGGGTGGAGACACCCATCTTCCGATACGACTTCTGAATGTGGAAGTCCACGGTCTTCGGTGAGATGTCGAGACGGCGGGCGATCTGTTTGGTCTGTAGACCCCGTGCGAGTAGCCCGACGACCTGGACCTCTCTTTCCGTAAGCCCCGCGGGTCGCTTCACCGGCTGGCTGACATGTCCCGCGGTCTCCAGAACGGCGGTGACCGCCTCGGAGGCGAGACGCCCGGCCCGAGCCTCGTTGGTGAGCATCTCCGCGGCCTCGGCCGGGGAGCGTGCCACCCGGTGCGGTCGGGCCTCGATCATGGCGTGATAGGTGTCCGCTGCCGCCAGCAGTCGGGCCAACGGATCGAGGAAGGCTGCCCCCACTCCTCGGTGATACCCCGACCCGTCCGTGTGCTCATGATGAAGACCGGCGACCTTGCCCAGGACCGAGAGGAATGGGGATCGAGCCAGCAGACGCTCTGTCTGATACGCGTGCAGCCGGACCAGTTCCCAGTCGTCGTGCCTCAACGGGCCGGTCTTCTCCCAGATGCGCACCGGTACCCCTGCCCTCCCCAGGTCATGTATCAGGGCGGCGCGGACGAGCACCGTCGTCTCCTCCGGATCGAGCGAAAGTGCGGGAGCGGCTGCGCCGCAGATTCGGGCGACCCCGCTGGAATGCCCGACCATCTCAGGAATGGCCATGTCTGTGAAATGACCCGTGGCCGCCAGCGCCCGGTCGATTGCCTCTCCCCCGAGGGTCGACCATGGCTGCGGTTCGTGAGCCAGGACGTCGACCCAGACACTGGGGGCAGGGCCCTGATCCAACAGATCTGTCGCCTCGTCGGCCATGAGCGTGGCACGAGAGGGTCGAAGGCCCCGCCCGCCCGCCGGCCAATCACGTCTGCGACGAAACGGTGGTCCCCCTGAAGATGCTGGAAGACAGCGTCTTGGGCGACGTGGGCGATGCGCACGGCGAGAGGTATCGCTTCCCCGGAGACACCGTCGGGCAGCCCCTTGCCGTCCCAACGCTCCGACTCGAACGCGAACAGTTGCGTGACCGACCTGCCCAGCCCCAGCTCATCAGTGAGCATCCGGGCGACCTCACACGTCGCCGCTATCACGCCGGAGAATCCGAGCGCCAACCGAGGCAGGTGTCTCGCGACCCGCCATGCCCGCACGTAGGGCGCAGCGGTAGGTGGTGCCACCGCACGCGTCATCCCCCTTGCCATCTCGGCTCGCGTGCCGAAGCGGAAGGGAGCTGCATGAGTGATCAGCGAGGCGTCGTCGCCGAACACATCCCAACCCACGTCGGTGGGGGCGTTGCAGCCCACATAGAAGAGAAGACAGAGGAAATAGGTCTGGAAGGCGGTCTCAGAGTCAACCCCGAGCCGATCGCACAACCGCATGCCCACCAGAGCGCTTCGTAACCCATGCTCCAGGGGGAAGCCCACCGCCAGATCGGTGGCCAGAGAGAGGGCAGCAATGATCTCCGCGGTGCGAACCCCACCTGGATCGACGGAAGACTCGTCGACCATCGGTGAAGGTTACGCCGAACCAGCCGAGCGCCCCGACCGCGTACGGGTGCTTTCGACTCACTGTTGCACTCGCAGAGGCATCGGCCAGTATCCGGTGTCGACGGTCACGACTGTGCCGAGGATCCGCGTGATCGAACACAGCGAGCTGCCGGCGAGTACTGGCCACGCCGAACCTAGATCACGCCATCCACGATTTGCCCGAGACCATGCGCAGTAGGGTGTCGAGCGTGGCGAGCACTGGCCCCCCCAGCACGCCCGCCCGTGCTTCTGACGCCGACGATGATCCGATTCTGCATCTACCAGTATCAGCATCACCCGCTTCCCGAGCTGAAAGCGCGATGGGCTCGCGCCGAGGAAGCCGGCTTCGATGTCCTCTGGAACGTCGACGCCGTCAACGAGCCAGACCATCCCGGCATGACCATGTTCGAGGGGAGCACGACCCTGGCGGCGATGGCGCTCAACACGTCTCGAATCCGCGTTGGAACCCTGGTCACAAGCATGTATCTACGGAATCCGGTGATGTTCGCCAAGGCGGCGATGACCCTCGATCATCTCTCGGGGGGGCGGCTCGAAGTCGCCGTCGGAGCGGGTGACCCTTCGGTGCGGCCGGAGGCCGCAGGCGTACAGCCCTGGAGCCGGGGCGAGCAGGTGGCTCGTTTCGTGGAGTTCGTGGAGTTGATCGATCGCCTGTTGCAGAACGAGACCACGACATATCAGGGCCGTTACTACCACTGTCGGGACGCGGAGATGACGCCAGGCACGGTGCAGACCCCCCGCCCCCCGATCACGGTCGCCGCACACGGCCCCAAGATGCTCCGGATTGCCGCCGCCAAGGCCGACTCGTGGAGTCAGTGGGGAGGGTACGACATCGAAAGCGAGCAGCAATTCTTCGAGACCACACGAGACCGATGCACCCGATTCGAAGAGCTTTGTGTTGAAGTCGGACGCGACCCGAGGGACATCCGCCATTCCCTGGTCTGCTTTCCACCGCTCACTCCATGGGAGTCGGTCGAATACTTCGGTGACATGGTGGGCCGCTATGGCGCGGTGGGAATCGACGAGTTCGTCCTGTACTGGCCGCAGACCTGGCGTGACATGGCACACGAGGATCGGGTGTTCGAGCAGGTCTGCGGCGACCAGTTACCTTTGCTTCGAGGTCGGTGAGCGTTTGGGAGTGGAAGCTCGATGGCTACTTACTCGGCTCATACCGCATCGCCACCGCCCCCGAGCCGAACTCCAACCGGCTCACCAACGTCAAGTCGACAGGCGTCGTCAGACCCGCGAACAAGGTCGGCCCGTGGCCGACAAGCCTTGGATGAACCACGAACTCGTACTCGTCGATCAATCCCAGCTCCGCCAATGCCATCGGAAGCTTCACCCCTCCCACGAACAGTCCCTCATCCGACTCTTGCTTGAGCTGCTGGACGGCCTCGCCGAGATCGCCGCGCACGAGCTCCGCGTTCCAATCGACCCGGTCCAGGGTGCTCGACACGACGTACTTCTTTGCCGTGTCGATCGTGCGGGCGAAGGGTTCCGTCCACT
>JBMDXS010000223.1:0-2573 GCA_048595045.1 Acidimicrobiia bacterium | reverse complement strand
CGAGAAACAACGGATCAGTTATGTGCCATTCGAGGACATGACGCCCGAGATGCGGGCCGAGATGGAGCGATGCGCCCGGGAAGGGACGCCCAGACCGGAGAGCTCGGCGATCAGGGCCCATGTCCCGGCCGCATTCTGGTTCTTCGCCGAGAGCTGGCAGAACCTGTTTCGTGATGGAGTCGTGGACCACGACATCAAGGAGCTGTGTCGGGTCTACATCTCGAGATCGGTCAAATGCGAGTACTGCGGCAACCAGCGCTCGGAGAAAGGCAGGGCCCTCGGACTGGTCGAGGGCCAATACGACGACCTCCTCAACTTCGAGACCGCCGCTGTCTACGACGATCGGCAGAAAGCGGCGCTGGCCTATGCCGAGGCCATTGCATGGCACCTGGACACCGACGACGACTTCTGGGCGCGGATGTACCGCCACTTCTCCGAGCCGGAGCTGGTCGAGCTCGGTTGTTTCATCGGGCTCACCTTTGGTCAGCAGAGCTGGCTGCGCATGCTCAACATCGACCATCACGAAGTGATGGCGGGCAGCGACGCGTCCATGGCGCCGGGGTTCGAGAGCGCCGAGGCACTCGAGAAGAGCAAGTCGGCCGAGGGTTACTGGGCCAGGGTCTGACCGCGGCTTCGGTCAGGTCGCCGGGCCCAGGTCCACGTGGGGTTACTGGGCGAGGAGCTTGGCCTTCTGCGCCTCGAACTCGGCGTCGGTGAGAATTCCGGCCTCCTTCAACGATGCAAGCTCTTTCAACTGGGCTACGACGTCGCCGCCCGCCGGGGCAGCCGGAGGAGGTGGGGGGGCCTGATAGGCCTGTTGTTGAGCGTAGGCCTGCTGCTGTTGGTAGGCCTCGGCGTCGGCCTGATTCGCCCACCGCTCGTTCTGCCGCCGGGCCACCCTGCCGGACACGGCCGTTGCGGTGCCGGCGACCACCGCGGTGCGGGCCATTCCTCTCACTAGTCCCATGGTCCAAACCTCCTAGTTGGCCTCGGCGGCTTCCAGCTCGTCGAGGGTTGAGATCAGTTCGTTGATCGGGATACGGCCATAAGAGATGAGCCGGGCCCCGGTCTTGCGCAACTCGGTCGCGAACGGCGCAGCCCACGTGTTCTCGTAGACCATTATCGCCGCCGCGGTGCCTGGCTCCATGATGGCCCCGGCCTGTTGCTGGTCTTCCTCGTCCAGCAAACCCGATGCCGCCCCCTGGAAGACCGCGAGGTCGGGGTTGCCGTCCAGGTCGAAGTCGGCCAGCTCCATGGCCAGCACGTTGCCGTCCTCGTCCTTCTGGACGAATGCGAGGTCGAGGATCCTGATCAGACCCCGATCGACCAGGTCGACCAAATAAGGAAAGGCCTCTCCCGTGGGGGGTGAGCCTGCCGGCCATTCGACCACGAAGTAGTCGACGGGCCCGACTTCTAGATCTTCACGGTTGGTCATCTGCACCCCTTTGTTGGTCGCATCCAATGTTGCGCACATTAGAGGGATGGCCATCCCCCCGAAAGGGTGAACCCCAGTGAGTCCGCTCCCGTTTCAGCAACGTCAGCCCGGGGGTCCAACGATCCGCCTCTCGGCGCACATTCCCTCTCTGCGCCCGTAGCCAATCGGATGGAGCCGCCGGGGCTGGTCGGGCATTGTCGAGGCCAGGAGGCAAAGGCTTTGAGAGCTTCCGGACCGACGCTCAGGTCTCGCCGTCGGGTACGAAGATCCCCAACAGCCAAGTAGCGATTGAGACCACGATCGCCCCGAGGAATGTCGCCCAGAAGAAACCGGTCGAGGCAAAGCCGAGATCCCACACCCCCGACAGCCACACCACCAACTGGAGCACCAAGGCGTTCACCACGACCAGGAACAGGCCCAGCGTGACGAGGATTATCGGGAGGCTGAGCAGCCTGAGGATGGGCTTCACGATGAAGTTGGCCAAGCCCAGGATCACCACCACGATCACGTACTGCCACCAGGTTCCGGTGAAGGTGAGGCCGTCGATGATCCATATGGCGACGCCCAGGGCTCCCGCCGTGACCGCCAGATTGAGGATGATGCCCATCCAATGAAGCTATCAGGCTGGGTCGGAGGGTGACGCCACTTTCGAGAAGCGCAGCCGAGATTCGGAGAAGGCCGAAGTGCTACCATTCACCCTGGCGGCTTGCCCGTCGAAAACCCTTGTCACACAAGGAAGAGTTGCGCCCGTAGCTCAATTGGATAGAGCGTCTGACTACGGATCAGGAGGTTGCGTGTTCGAGTCGCGCCGGGCGCGCCGACGAAATCCTTGTTCAGATTGGGGTTCGCACCCGTTCTGCAGCGAGTCAAGCCCGAGACTGCCATGCCGTGAGCCGTCGGGAGCCACTCCATCCCATCGAATGACGCGGCACCCCTCAATCGGGGCCGATCGACCCTGGTGGTCCGCGACGACACCCCGCATCATGGGACGGACGGCTACCGATCAAACAGCTGATCCGATGCCGGGCAACGGAGCCCGAAGCGTTGCTGTGTGACAACCGATGAGAGGAGGCCCGTCGTGGCTCGGTCACGGATCGGTTCGATGGGGTTCGTGGCTCTTGCGCTATCGGTGGCGAGC
>JBMDXS010000222.1:0-8034 GCA_048595045.1 Acidimicrobiia bacterium | reverse complement strand
CGAAACTGATCTCCTCGAGATAGGCGAGGTCGATGTCGGTGTGCTCGAACATCAGGTCGCCGTTGCGGTCGGAGATCTGCCATGGGCCGGTGACTCCTGGCCTGACCAGATGCCGTTGGTGCTGCCAGGGCTCGTAGCGCTTCACGATCTCAGGCAACTCCGGCCGCGGGCCCACCATGCTCATCTCCCCCCGCACCACATTGAGGAACTGGGGCAGCTCATCGAATCGTGTCGCCCGGAGCGCCTTCCCCACCAGTGTCACCCGTGGGTCGGTCGTCGACTTGTGGACGACTCTTCGCTCGGTGCCGCTGTAACTGGTGAGCGTGATCCGACGATCGGGGATCATGGTCCTGATCTTGTAGAGCCGAAACGGCTGCCCGTTGAGCCCGATCCGTTCTTGGGTGTAGAACACGGGTCGCCCCATCGTCACCAGCACCGCCAGGGCCGATACGGCGATCACCGGGCTGAAGAGGAGTAAGAATGCAAGCCCGAGCACCCTGTCGGTGAGCGGCTTGACCAAGCGGGGATAGATACCGGTTGGTGGTGCTAATGCCTGTGCTCCCCACGAATCATCCTGCGTCAATACGGGCGCAGACGCCCCGCCCTTACGAGTCCACATACTCGTCTCTCCCCTATTTGTCGGATAGCCCAACGGACCCTCCCTGGTCCGGTGAGGACTATACCACCACTCAGAGTGGTGAAAACAGAGACTTTGGCGACGGCAGGTTGGAAGAAAAGACCATCTGGCGGGACAGCGCACTCTCGGTAAGAATGGAGGGCTGCGAGGCTGGATCTGGCAGTGAAGGGTGGGGTGTCCAGCTTGGGGAGAGCAAGAGCATCTGGGGGATTTCCGATGAACGGGATGATGACTCCTGCATCCAGCCGATGTCGGAAGGTCACTCGATGAGACAGATCGCTCAGAACTACAAGACAGGTGAGGTCAAGCTCGTCGAGGTCCCGGTCCCCTCGTGTCGGCCGGGCGGCGTCGTGGTGCGCAGCGAATACTCCCTGGTCTCCGCCGGGACCGAGTTGATGAAGATCACCGAGAGCAAGATGTCTCTTCTCGGCAAGGCCCGGGCCAGGCCCGATCAAGTTCGGAAAGTGCTCGAATCGGTCTCGCAACAAGGAATGGGCGCCACCTACCGCAAGGTGATGAACCGCCTCGACTCCTACACACCCCTGGGGTACTCGCTGTCAGGCACCGTCGTCGAGTCGACCGTGGCGGAGCTGCCGGTGGGGAGCCGCGTCGCCTGTGGCGGGAACGAGTACGCCCTGCACGCCGAGTTCAACTACGTGCCGCGGAACCTGTGTGCTCTGGTGCCCGACGGGGTCAAGGCCGAGCAGGCTGCATTCGCCACCGTGGGGGCCATCGCCATGCAGGCTTTTCGGCGCTCGGAGGCAGTGATCGGCGAGACCGTCTGTGTTATCGGTCTCGGCCTCATCGGCCAACTGTTGGTCCAGATCGCGGATGCCGCCGGGGTGAACGTGGTCGGGCTGGACCCATCTGAGGAGCGGTGCGCTCTCGCCGAGCGATCGGGTGCCCGCACCGCCGGTGCGCCCGATGGGCCGTCCGCCACCCGGGTCAGGGAGAGAATCCTCGAGCTGACCGACGGCCATGGTGCCGATGTCGTCTTCCTCGCCGCCGCCACCAGCTCGAACCAGCCGGTGAGCACTGCGGTCGAGATCGCACGCGACAGGGCCCGCATCGTCGACGTCGGCAAGCTGCCACTCGATCTCCCGTGGAAGGCCTATTACGAGAAGGAGATCGACGTTCGATTCTCGAGGTCCTACGGCCCGGGTCGATACGACTCGACTTACGAGGAGGACGGCGTCGACTATCCGATCGGGTATGTGAGATGGACCGAGCAGCGAAACATGAAGTCCTTTCTCGATCTGGTCGCCGCCGGCAAGGTCCAGATCGAGCTCCTGATCGACGAGATCGTTCCCTTCGAGGACTCGGTCGGAGCCTACGACCGGCTCCTCTCCGGCGAATCGCGGGCGATCGGGAGCCTTTTTGCCTATCCGCAGGAGGCAGTGGTCGAGCGCGTCCTCCACCTGGGCAAACAGGCGGAGACCGCGCCCCCTTCGGGGAAGGTCGGCGTGGGGGTGATCGGGAGCGGGAACTACGCCAGCACCATGTTGCTGCCCCACCTGGCCTCGAACCCGGATGTGCATCTCTCGGTGGTGGCGACTGCCACTGCCCTGTCGGGCGCCACTGCCCAGGAGAGATTCGGATTCGACCGGGTCACCTCCGATTATCGGACGCTGCTCGACGACGACGCCGTCGACGCCGTGGTCGTCGCCACCCGCCACGATCTGCATGCCGGGATGGTCTCCGAGATGATCGCGGCCGGGAAGGCGGTGTTCGTGGAGAAGCCGCTGGCCCTCAACATGGGTGAGATCGATCAGGTCATCGAGTCGATCCAGTCGACCGGTAACCAACGGTTGATGGTCGGCTTCAACCGGAGGTTCGCCCCTCTCATGCGCCAGCTGAACGAGGCCTGGGGTGAGAGACAGGGCGAGCAGCATCTCCACTACACGGTGAACGCCGGCCCCTTGGACCACGAGAGCTGGTATCGAGACACCACTCGATACGGCTCGCGCTTCGAGGGGGAGGGAGGCCATTTCATAGACGTGTTCTCCTGGTGGTTGGGTGAGGACCCTGTCGAGGTGATCGGTGTTGCGTCCCCCGGCGAGCCCGACGACCTGGAACTGACTCTGCGCTACCCCGGAGGCTCCATTGGGCACATCTCCTATCTCACCAGGGGAAACCGCGGCTTTCCGAAGGAGACATTCCTCGTCTCCGGGGAGTCCCGCACTGCCCGACTGGACAACTTCAAGGGGGCCGCGCTCTGGTCGGAACGGAGCAGGAAGGATCTTCGGTCGAGGGGAAAGGTGGACAAGGGTCAGGCGCCACAGATCACAGCCTTCGTGGAAGCGGTGCGGAACGGCTCGAACATGCCAATCGGCCTCGAGTCGTTGCTGATCACCACCGTGGCCACCCTGTTGGCGCAGACGAGCGCCGCCTCTGGGCGGGCCGAGCCGATCCGTCGGTCGTTCGGAGCTTGACCCCCAGCTGGTACCTCCACCGACTTGCGGCCATGGGCCCGGGCGAGATCGTCGGCCGGGCGAAGGACGCCGTCGTGAAGCTGTTCACCACCCTGGAGGAAGGCCGGCTGAGCGGGGCCGGTGCCGCCAGGGCCGCGGGGGAATTCGCCACACCGCTCCATAACGCTCCCGAGGCTCCTTCTCCCGCTGCTTTCGAAGACCTGATGGTCGCAGCCCAGGAGCTGGCGCAGGGTCGAGTCAACGTATTCGACGTCGAGCGAGCCGACTTCGGGCCCGACCCTGACTGGTTCTTGGACCCCAAGACCGGGTTGAGGGCCCCCTCCGAGGAGCCTGCCTTCCGCATCAATCAGAGGGCCTGGCCCGGCAGTCTGAAACACGTATGGGAGCCCTCCCGCCACCAACACCTGACGGTGTTGGCCTCCGCCGCCCGGTTGAATCGAGATCCCGGTCTCAGCGAAGTGCTCATGGCCCAGCTGGAGAGCTGGTGGCAGGCGAATCCGCCTTACCGCGGGGTCCACTGGACGAGTGGTATCGAGATCGGGATGCGGCTCGTGTCGTGGGTCTGGATCAGGCGTCTCTTCGACGAGGAGGATCGGGCCCCGGCCTGGTTCGAGGAGAATCCACGTTTTCTGAACCAGCTGTATGCGCATCAGCTCTGGCTGGACCGTCTGCCCAGCCACGGCAGCTCGGCCAACAATCATGCCGTGGCCGAGTGGGCCGGGCAGTTCGCCGCAGCGTGCGCCTTCCCTCTCTTTCCCGAATCGTCCCGGTGGAGGCAGCGGGCGGGCCGAGGGCTGGTTGCGGAGGCGAAGCGTCAGGTCGATGCCGATGGAGTCGATCGGGAGCTGGCCACCGACTATCACGGATTCGTTGCGGAGCTGTTCATGTTGGCCGGGCTCGAGGGCGAGGCGGCCGGCTCCGGGCTGGGCAGCGAATTCTGGGTGTGTGTCCGCGCCATGGTCGACGTCGTCGCAGCGATGCTCGACGTGTCCGGGAGACCGCCGCGCCAGGGGGATTCCGACGACGCGATCGCCCTCGTGGTCGACGGGCCCGGCTTCGACCGTTGGGCCTCCCTGCTCGGCACGGGGGCAGCGCTGTTCGGCCCGCTCGAATGGTGGCCGGCACCTCGAGCGACAGGCGATGTCCGGACGTCGATCCTCGGCTCATTCGGTTCCATCGGCCCGCTTCCGGGTGCGCGGCCGGAGGCCAGACCCGTCACCTTCCCGGAGTCCGGGATGACGATCCTGCGGGCACGTTCGGGAAGCCCAGACGAGGTCTGGTGTCGCTGTGACGCCGGCCCCCTCGGGTTCATGACCACCGCGGCTCACGGCCACGACGACGCCCTATCCGTCGAGCTGAGGCTCGGAGGGGTGGATGTGCTGGCCGACCCCGGCACCTACTGCTACCAGTCCGAGCCACGCTGGCGCTCGTACTTCCGTTCGATCCGGGCCCACAACACCCTCGAGCTGGCCGGGGCCAGGCAGGCGCGGCAGAACGGGCCGTTCATCTGGTCCTCGGCGGAGCGATCCGGTGTGATCGAGGTCGCGCCCGCCTCGCCGTCGAGATGGACCGCCAATTGCATTCGACCCCATGTGGATGAGGGAGAGATCGAGCACAGGCGGTCGGTGGTCGTCGACGACGCCGGCGTGACCATCGAGGACACAGTCGACAGGCCCGGTCCGGTGGTCCTGCGCTTCCACCTCGGGCCATCCGTCGAGTGTGTGCTCGACGGGCCTCTCGCCCGGCTGTCCTGGGTGACGCCCGGCGGCGGGGCCCGTTCGGCCAGGATGGAGCTGGACGGGGCGATGACCTGGACCGCGGTGCGGGGTGACGAGGAGACGCCGCTGGGCTGGTATTCGCCCGGGTTTGGCGTACGCGTTGCCGCCTTCGCCCTGATCGGGGAGGGCGAAGTGGGTCCCGATCAGATCCTGAGGACCCGGCTCGTGATCGACGACGACCGAGCCGTCTAGCTCCCCTGTCTCCCGAGTCTCATCGGGTCGGGCGGTGCTGCCATTCCACCCGCGGTCTGGCGGACAGTGCCCTTTCGTAGGCTCGGAGCAGGTGGGGCACCGAGTGTTCCCAGCTGAGGACGCTCTCGAGTCGACGTCTTCCCGCAGTGGACATGCGGCTTCGACGATCGGAGTCGTCGAGCAGTCGGTCGAGGGCCGCGGCGAATTCCGACTCGTCTCCGGAGGGCACCGTGACCAGCGCATCCTCGGCGGACCTGATCGTCTCGATCAGGTCGTATGCGACGATGGGCAAGCCGAAGAACATGTACTCCATGATCTTGTTCATGGTGGATCTGTCGGACCACGAGTTGTGCGGAACCGTGTCGACGGCCACGGTCGCCGATGACAGGGCCCGGCAGAGCACCTCGTCAGACACGACGCCGGTGAAGGTGAAGAGGTGGTCCACGCCCTTCTCGACGGCATACCGTTTCACGTCCTCCCACGCCGAGCCACCACCGACGACGACGGTGTGGAAATCGTCCCGACGCTCCTTGAGGAGAGCGACGACCCTGACCAGCCCGTCCACCCCGTCCTGGGCGGAGATGTCCCCGAGATAGGTGATGACGTGCTTCTTCGAGTTCGCCCACACCGGGTCGGGCGGATACACGGAGAGACGCTTCAGGTCGGGCCCGGACCTCACGATGGCGACCCGGTCTGGCCCCACGCCGCCCCTCTCGATGGCCACTCTCCTGTGGCTCTCGTTCGTGGCGAGAACCATGTCGGCTGTCTTGAACGACCGGCGTTCCATGAAGAGGAGGAGACGATGGATCAGACCTTCTTTGACCCCGAATTTCGCCTCGAACATCTCGGGGGAAAGGTCGTGATGATCGAAGATGAATTTCTTGCCTGCAAGCTTCCAGATGAGGCCGAGGACCCAATAGGTCTCGGGTGGGTTGCAGGCGTGGATCACGTCGAAGCCACGACCCCGCAGCGCTACCCGAAAAGACAGGAGGAAGGTGGCGAGCCATGCCCATGAGAACTCGGCGAGGAAACCCGGCTTGGAGGTGGGATCGAACGGCATCGGATATCGATAGACTTCGACGTCCTCGATGACCTCGTGCGATTTGTTGAACCCCTTCATCTTGGGGCTGATCACCGATACCTCGTATCCGTGCGTCTGCAGTGTGGTGGACTCGAGCCACACACGCCGGTCGAATGGCACCGGCAGGTTCTGGACGATGATCAGGACGCGGTTACCAGGCGATGCCAACGTAGCTCCCCTCCACCGGTCGCACCGACATACCGGCTAGGTCGACCAGGTGTTGACCGGGGGCGAGCGTCAGCGCCGCCATCACCAGCGGCTCGTCGTCCTTCCCGAGGACGATCGTGTCACCGAACCGCATCACCTCATCGGGAGACGAGACGAGTATTCGCTCCAGGGTCGGGAGCTGCTCGCTGAGGAAGGTCATGTTCGCCCCGATCAAGGTGTTCGGGTCGATGTCGGGGTCGAAGACCCGCACGTCGATGCCGTGATCGAGCAGGCGACGGGCCAGCTCGAGGAAGGGGCTGTTGCGAAGGTCATCGGTGTTCGACTTGAAGGTCACCCCGAGCAGGCCGACCTTGCTGTCGCCGATATGGGTGATGAGCTCCACCGCCGAGCGGATGTGTTCGTCGTTGCTTTGGGCGATCACCGAGACGAGTGGCACGTCGAGATCGCGGCTTCTGGCGTGGGCGCTGAGGGCCGAGAGATCCTTGGGCAGGCAAGAGCCTCCATAGGCGAAGCCCGGCCGCAGATACCGAGCCGAGATGTTCAGCTTGGTGTCGCCGGTCATGATCGACATGACCTCCCGCCCGTCCACCCCGAGGTCACGGGCCAGCCGACCCATCTCGTTGGCGAAGCTGACCTTGAGGGCGTGCCAGGTGTTGTCCACGTACTTGGCGAGCTCGGCGATCTCGAACACTGCGTCGAAGCGAGGGCAATCGAACTGGTCGTAGAGCTGATCGATGATCGCATTCGGCTTGCCGTCCTCGGTGCCGACCACGATCTTTGGCGGCTCCCGGTAGTCCTTCAGCGATGAGCCCTCACGGAGGAACTCCGGGTTGAAGCAGAGCTCGACCTGTCCGCCGACGGTTAGACCCGAATTCGATTCGAGGATCGGAAGCACGACGTCTCTGGTGGTTCCGGGGAGCACCGTTGACCGAAGGATGACCGTGTAGGGGGTGGCCCTCCCTTTCAAGGCGCGGCCGATCTCGGCCACCACATTGCGAACGTGGTCGAGGTCGATGCTGCCGTCGGGACGGCTGGGTGTGCCCACACAGATCACAGCTGCGTCCGACTGCTCCACCGCGGCAACCGAGTCGTCTGTCGCCCGGAGCCGGCCGGAGGTGATGCCGGATGCGATCAGGTCATCCAGCCCGGGTTCACGGATCGGCGCTCGGCCGGAGTTGAAGACCTCGACTTTTTGCCGGTTGGAGTCGACACCCACGACCTGATGGCCGTCCTCTGCGAGACAGGCGGCAGTCACCGATCCGACATAACCCAGGCCGAATACCGTGAGGTTCATGCCAGGAACAGGTTGTCTGAGCTCGACCGCAGCCGAGAGCCGAACAGTCGCCCATCATCGCTGTCACGTAGTGACAGCCCATGGACGAGTTGGGTGCACCGACGCGTTAAAGCGTGAACCCCCACCCTCATTTGTGAGCCTCCATTCCACGGCGTTGACCGCGGCAGCCACGTCCCCTTCTCAATTCCCCGAGGTGTCTGCTCCCTTCCGGCAAGGTAACACCGGTCGGTCGCTAAACACCAAGAGCGTTCAACTTTGTAATCGCCGACGGTTAACAGAGGGTTACGGGCCTTTGAGTCCTGGGTGAACACGACCCGGCTCGGAGGGGCTCGCTCCCATCGAAGACCTCCAACGAGAAGAGCCCGGCCGGCGGCCGGGGTCCTCTTCGGCTACGAGGGCTCGTCAATCAGCCCGGCGCGCACCCGTCCGCCCAGTCCGGGTCGAACTGAACT
>JBMDXS010000221.1:0-12798 GCA_048595045.1 Acidimicrobiia bacterium | reverse complement strand
CCTGCTCCTGGTGCCGGTGGCCGGAATGCGCTGGATCTACCTGGCGGCGGCCATCGGGCTCGGGGCGTGGTTCCTCTGGGACACCTGGCGGGTCTATCGCCGACCTCAGGACGCAATGAGGCTCTTCACCACGTCGACGGTCTATCTCTCGGCGCTGTTCGGCTCGGTGGCGCTGGACGTCCTGGTGCGATGAGAAGATCCACGCCTGTCATCGTGGGTCTCGTCTTTGTCCTCGGTGCCTGCGCGTCGGCCGAGATCGAGCCCTTCGCCCAAGTGGCGTCGAGCAATGGGAGTATCGGACTTGGCGAGCAGCGAGTGCTCTTCGCTCTCATCGACCCGGACACCAGCGAGTTTCTCGCCTCGCCGGACCGACCGGCCACGGTCACCATCCGGGACGAGAACGGGTCACCACTCGAGACCTATCCGATGGAGTTCCTCTGGACGATCCCCGACGTGCGTGGGCTCTACGTCGCCCACGTCGACATCCCCGATGCAGCAACCTATCAGGCGACGATCGACGCCGAGGGCCTGGCCACCGCCGGCCCGGCCGGCTTCGTCGCCTTCGACGACCCACCCTTGATCGAACCCGGGGAGGAGGCTCCTGCCTCCGAGACCAGGACTTCGGCCGACTTCCCAGACTTGTCGGTGATCACCTCCGATCCCGAGCCGGACCCTGCCATGTACGAGTCGAGTATCGGGGACGCCGTGACGTCGGGGAGGGCGTCGGTCATCGTCTTCGCCACACCTGCCTTCTGTGCATCACAGGCCTGCGGCCCGCTACTCGACCAGGTCAAGGCGCTGAGGCCGCGGTACCAGGGCGTCGAGTTCGTCCACGTCGAGATCTACGACGACCTCCAGGTCGAATCGGTGGAGGATCTGACCGCGGTCCCGGCCACCGCGGAGTGGGGCCTCCCCTCCGAGCCTTGGGTGTTCGTGGTCGACTCGGCCGGTGTGGTCAGCGCCGCCTTCGAAGGTGCCGCCTCGGACGAGGAGTTGACCGCCGCCATCGACGCCGTGGCCGAATGACCTTCCGTGAACGTGAACGGATTTTCCGGGCCAGGAACCACAGAAAGCCTCACGGAAGGGTCTGAAACCCGAAGTTTGGTCGGCTGTTTGGGGAGTCCGTATGATGCGTGGCCGATGGCTCGGTCCCGTCCACGCCTGGTCCGCCTCGGCGCACTCGTCGCCGTCACCCTGCTGCTGGGGGCGTGCTCCCTGATATCGAGCGAGGATCAGCCGCTGACCACCTTCGAGCCGGCCGGCCCGTTCGCCGAGAGGATCGACAATCTCTTCTGGCCTGTGTTCTGGATCGCGGTGGCCGTGTTCGTGCTCGTCCAGGGGGCGATCCTCGTCGCTGTCTTCCTCTATCGTGATCGCGACGGGTCCAAGGAGGCGAAGCAGCTACATGGCAGCCCCAAGTTGGAGATCGCCTGGACCATCATCCCGGCCCTGATCCTGGCCGGTATCGCCGTCCCAACCACCGCAGCCGTCTTCGATCTGACCGAATGTGGGCCTGATGCCATCGAGGTGCAGGTGACCGGCCATCAATGGTGGTTCGAGTACCACTACCCCGATGCCGACATCACCACGGCCAATGTGATGGTGATCCCGGCCGGGCAGGAGGTGTGCGCCCGGATGACCTCCGATGACGTGCTCCACAACTTCTGGATCCCGGCGCTCAATGGCAAGCGCTATCTGGTGCCCGGGCAGACCACCGAGCTACGGCTCCAGGCCGACCAGCCTGGTGAGTATTGGGGCCATTGCGCCGAGTTCTGCGGTCTGTCCCACTCGTTGATGCGGGCCAGGGTGCAGGCACTGGAGCCGTCTGAGTATGACGCCTGGCTCGCCGGCCAGCAGGCTGGCGCCACGCTCCCGGTGGAGGGTGACCCGGAGTACGAGGGCTATCAGGTCTATCTCAACAAGCAATGCATCCAGTGTCACACCGTCCGCTTCGAAGACGACTCGGCGTCGAACATCATCGCCGCCGATGCCTTCAACGGCCCCGAGCTGACCCATTTCGCCTCTCGCAATGTGTTCGCCGGAGCCATCCTCCCTGGCGAGGGACAGAGCCGTGGAGATGCCCTGAAGGAGTGGCTGGCCGACCCGCCCAGCACCAAGCCGGGCAGCTTCATGCCCGACCTCGCCTTGACCGAAGCCGAGATCGATGCTCTGATCGTCTGGCTGGAGAGCATGGAATGACCGCTACCGCCGAACGGCCGACCACCACCATCTTCCGACGTCCCAGTTCGACGAAGGGGCTGTGGTCGTGGATCACGACCGTTGATCACAAGCGGATCGGGATCATGTACGGCTACGCCGCCTTCACCTTCTTCATCATCGGCGGTCTCGAGGCCCTGCTCCTCCGCATCCAACTGTCCCAGGCCAATGGCGAGTTCCTCACCGCCGGCGCCTACAACGCGTTGTTCACGATGCACGGTACGACGATGATCTTTCTGTTCGTCATGCCGGCGTCCTCGGCGCTGATGAACTACCTGCTCCCACTGCTGATCGGCGCCCGTGACGTCGCCTTCCCCCGTCTCAACGCCCTGTCCTGGTGGATCTTCTTCTTCGGGGCGATCTTCCTCTATTCCACCTTCATCTTCGGGACCTCGATGGCTCCGGTCGGTGTCGACGGCATCGGTGGGGTCGATGGCAACCTGGCCCCGGGTGGCGGCCCGGGCAGCTTCAACTTCCTGGCCGACTCGCCGGATGGGGGGTGGTTCGGCTACCAGCCCAATGCGGGACCTCTCTACTCGCCGGGCACGGCCATGGATTACTGGGCGCTCGGGCTCCAGATAATCGGCCTGGCCTCTTTGGTCTCTTCGGTGAACTTCCTGGTCACCGTGCTCAACCTCAGGGCGAAGGGGATGCGTCTTCTCCGGATGCCGGTGTTCGCCTGGATGACGACGATCACGTCGTTCCTCCTCCTCTTCTCCCTTCCCATCATCGCGGTCGCCCTGTTCATGGTGACCTTCGATCGCCAATTCGGTTCCTTGTTCTTCGCCGCCAACGCCGGCGGCGACCCGATCCTCTGGCAGCACCTGTTCTGGCTCTTCGGCCATCCCGAGGTGTACATCTTGATCCTCCCCGCCATGGGGATCGTCTCCGAGATCCTGCCCACCTTCTCCAGGAAGCCACTCTTCGGTTACTCGGCGGTGGTCTTCGCCGGGGCGGCGATCGCGTTCCTCGGGTTCGGTGTCTGGGCCCACCACATGTTCGCGTCCGGGATCACCCCCGTGGCCCAGGCCGCCTTCGGGCTGGCCACGATGACCATCGCCATCCCGACCGGGATCAAGATCTTCAACTGGCTCGGCACGATGTGGATGGGCCGAATTCGCCTCCACACGCCGATGTTGTTCGCCATCGGCTTCGTGGCCATGTTCACCATCGGGGGCCTTTCCGGGGTCACCCACGCCGTTGTCCCATCCGACTGGCAGCAGACCGACACGTATTACATCGTCGCTCACTTCCACTACGTGATCTTCGGGGGAGCGGTGTTCGGGCTGTTCGGTGGCCTCTACTACTGGTTTCCCAAGCTCACCGGCCGGCTGATGAACGAGCGCCTGGGCAAGGTCCATTTCTGGCTGATGCTGCTCGGGTTCAACCTCACCTTCGGGCCGATGCACTGGCTGGGCCTGCAGGGAATGGTGCGGCGGACCTGGAAGTACGCACCCGAGACCGGCCTGGAGCCTTGGAACCTCGCAGTGACCGTGGGCGCATTCATCATCGCCTTCTCCATCTTCATCTTCATGGTCAACTGGTTCACCAGCCGGCGTCGGGGCGAGGAGTCGGGTCTCGATCCGTGGGACGCCCGAACCGTCGAGTGGATGGCCCCCAACCCGACCCCCGAGTACAACTTCGCCGTGCCTCCGGTGGTCACCAGCCTCGACCATTTCTGGCATCTCAAGTACGAAGAGGACACCGAGGGTCGGGCGGTGCGGGTCGACGACGCCGATGAGATCCTGGCCAACATCGAGCACGACCAGCTCAACCCGGTCTCCCCGATCCATCTCCCCAACCCTTCATACTTCCCGTTCTTCTTCGCAATGGGCCTGCCCATCATGTTCTATGGGGTGATCTATCACCGGACACCCTGGGGCAAGGCGTTGATCCTGGTCGGTCTCGTGATCAGCCTGGCCGCCATCATCGGCTGGGCCATGGAGCCGCTCGAGGAGCCACACGGTGATGATGGCGGGCTCGTCGAGCATGACGAGCCGGTCCTATCCTCTCCCGAAGGAGGGGGTGGCCCGGAGGGCCTGATGGGCACCTCGGGCCGAGACGAAGATCCCCCCTCCCCGGCCACGCCGGTGCTTCCCCCTTCAGGGGGAGAAACATGACTGAGCTCACTCACGAAGCATCCCTGGAGCACGCCCATCCCGAGCACGAGGGGACCGGGGTCGAGGACCGCAAGCTGGGGATGTGGCTCTTCCTCAGCTCCGAGTTCCTCTTCTTCGGGGCCCTCATCTCCAACTACCTGCTCTACTCCAATCGCGCCGGGTTCCCCGGTGTCTACCCCTCGGAGATCTATGACATCCCCTTCACCTCGGTCAGCTCTTTCGTGCTGCTGATGAGCTCGTTGACCATGGTCCTGGCCCACAACGCCCAGAGCCGTCAGGACGTCAACGGGACCCGCACTTGGCTCTTCGCCACCGCCGCACTCGGCTCGATCTTCTTAGGGGGCCAGGTCTTCGAGTTCACCGAGTTCATCGTGAACTTCGACATGAAGCTCAGCACCAACCCGGCCGCATCCGCCTTCTACGTCCTCACCGGATTCCACGGGACCCACGTGGCGATCGGGGTGATCATGCTGCTCTCACTCTGGGGCATATCCCGGCGCCGGGGAGGTCTCAGTGACAAACAGGGGCTGAACCTCGAGCTGGTCGGTCTCTACTGGCACTTCGTGGACATCATCTGGATCGTGATCTTCACCGTCGTCTATCTGCTCTCGGTCCCCCCGACATGAGCAGCCCCGAGCACATCCACCATCCGAGCCCGGCCCAGTACTGGAAGATCGCCGTTGTCCTCGCCGTCTTGACCGCGGTCGAGGTGGCGATCTACTACATCCACCGCGACTTCGACCTGGGGCACTTCAACACGGTCCTGCTGCTATTGCTGGCCGCTCTCAAGTTCGTGATCGTGATCGGCTGGTACATGCATCTGCGATTCGAGAAGTCGACCCTCAGCCGCTTCTTCACAGGCGGGTTCATCCTGGCCAGCGCCCTCTACACGATCGTGCTCACCGCGCTCGGGGTCATCGCGATCCGCGGGGGATGAGAGAACTGATGATCCCGGCATTTCACCCCCACTTCGACACGTGGGCCTTGGCCTTCGTCCTCATCTTCGGCTATTGGTTCGCCGATCGGAGGCTGCGGCCCTTGCTCGCCCCGGACGCTCCCCCGGCCACCACGGGCCAGAGATGGCAGTGGTTCGGGGGTGTACTCGGCCTGTTGCTCGTATCGAGCTGGCCTTTCCACGACATCGGCGAGGTCTCGCTGTTCACGGTGCACATGGTCGAGCACATGGTGATCGCCCTGGTCGTCCCACCCTTGCTGCTTCGGGGGGTGCCCCGATGGCTGGCCGACGTGACCCTGGGGCATCCCAAGGTGGCGCGTATCGTCAGGCCCCTGGCTCGGCCCGTCCCGGCCTTCGTCCTGTTCAATGCCACCTTCATCGTCATCCACTGGCCCGATCTGGTGGCGCTGATGTTGCGGGGGGGCGCGCCGCACTTCCTCGTCCATGCATGGTTGTTCGGTGTCTCGGTGCTCATGTGGCTGCCGATCTTCTCACCTACCCCGGCCGTTCCCCGACTGGCGCCGCCTGTGCAGATGTTCTACCTCTTCGCACAGTCGCTGCTCCCGACCATCCCCGCCTCGTTCCTGACCTTCTCGTCGGTCCCCATCTACCCGGTGTACGGGGATGCAGCGATGGCCTTCGGCCTCAGTGCGGTGGCCGACCAGACAATCGCAGGCGTCATCATGAAGATCGGCGGAGGTCTTCTCCTGTGGTCCACCATCGCGGTCATCTGGTTCCGCTGGACGAGACAGGAGCGCGAGTGGGAGAGCCTCGAGTCCACCCTCCGAGCATCCTGAAGGTGACGGCCACCGTCCTGATTTCGGTCGCTTTGATCTCCTGCAGCCAGACCTCGGGCACTGCCCACGGCCTGGTCACCGCGGTGGAGGGAGATCTGGAGGAGGTCACTTCGTTCTTCGTGCTGGTCGAGGGCGACGAGTTGGAGTTCACTCCCAGCCCCGAAGGTGACTTCGACTTCCCGCTTTCGCATCTGCGGGAGCATCAGCGGACCGGGGAACCGGTTCTCGTCGGCTGGGAGTTGGTGGGTACCGTGCGGTACGCACTGAGCCTGACCGACGGGTAGGGACGACCGACCGAACAAGAGGAGAGCATGCCGATCGACCTACCGCCAGGGCATTTCTTCCTACCCGGTCCAACCGAGGTGCACTCGGACGTGCTGGCCGCCCAGACCCGGCCCATGATCGGACATCGGGGCCGCGACATCGAGGAATTGCTCGCTCGCCTCCAGACCGGCCTGAAGCAGGTGTTCTTGACCGAGCAGCCGGTGATCATCTCCACCTCTTCCGCAACCGGGCTCATGGAGGCTGCGGTGAGAAATGGCGTCGCCGGTGGCAGGGTGCTCAGCCTGGTCAACGGCTCCTTCTCGTCGAGGTTCAGTGAGATCTCCCTGGCTTGCGGGCACGACACCGAGGTCTGGGCGGTCGACTGGGGCCGGTTCCACGATCCAGACGAGCTAGACGAGAGGTTGGGAGCGGGTGGCTTCGACGCGGTCACCATCAGCCATTCGGAGACGTCGACCGGGGCCCTCCAGGATCTGAAGGCGATCGCCGCGGTGACTCGCCGACACGAAGGGGTCATGCTGTTGATCGACTCGGTCACGGGCGTGGCCGGCACCGAGGTGCGAACAGACGAATGGGATCTCGACTTCGTGCTCACCGGTTCGCAAAAGGCCCTTGCCCTTCCTCCAGGTCTGGCCTTCGCGGTCGCGTCTCCGGCGATGCTCTCCCGGTCCAGCCAAGCCACCAACAAGGGCTATTACTTCGATCTTCTCCCCATCATGAAGTCGATGGAGGCCCACCAGACTCCTTCCACTCCGGCCATCTCACTGCTCTACGCACTGGAGACTCAGCTCGATCGAATCCTCGCCGAGGGGATCGAGCAGCGCTGGGCCCGTCACACCGCCATGCGCGATGCCACGATCGACTGGGTCGCCATGACCCGGGCTGGCGGGATCGACGTCGGGGTGTTCGCCGCAGAGGGCCATCGGTCCCCGTCTATCACCTGCATCAGTCTCCCCGAAGGGGTGTCCGGCCCCGACGTGGTGGCGGCGATGAGGGAGCGGGGCTGGGTGATCGGCGGCGGCTACTCGCGTCTCAAGGAGACGACCATCAGGATCGGCCACATGGGTGACCACGAACCGGACAAGCTCGCCGAGCTGCTGGAGACTCTGGGCGAGGTGTTGCAGTGACCGCCACCTATCGGGTGGTGGCAACCGACCGGGTCTCCAAGAAGGGGCTTGCCCCCCTCCGGGACGACGACAGGTTCGAGGTGGTCATCGTCAAGGATTCCTCGAGCCCCGACTTCACCTCAGAATTGAAGACGGCCGTGGGTCTCGTCGTGCGCAGTGCCACCAGGGTGGATGCTGCGATGCTGGACGGGGCCCCGGACCTCAAGGTGGTGGGTCGGGCCGGCGTTGGTGTGGACAACATCGACGTGCCCGCTGCGTCGGAGAGGGGTGTGGCTGTGATGAACGCACCCGGTGGCAACACCATCTCGGCCGCAGAGCTCACCATGGCCCTGATGTTGGCCGTTGCCCGTCGTGTGACGGATGCCGACCGCTCGATTCGCGAAGGGCGGTGGGAGAGGTCTGCTCTTCGAGGAGTCGAGCTCAGGGGCAAGACCCTCGGCGTCATCGGGGCCGGGAGGATCGGGTGGGAGGTGGCCCAGCGCTGCCGGGCCTTCGGCATGGATGTCATCGTCTACGACCCGTATCTGGCTGCCAACCGGGTCGAGGAACTGCATCCACATCTGGTTTCCCTCGAACACCTCATCGAGACTGCTGACGTCATCACGCTTCATGTCCCTCTCAACGCCGAGACCCGGGGCCTGATCAGAGACGATGCACTGCGCCGCATGAAGAAGGGCGCCTTCGTCCTCAACGTGTCACGTGGCGGCGTGGTCGACGAGGCGGCCCTGGCCCGGGCCCTTCGCGATCAGCGGATCGGGGGGGCAGGTCTGGATGTCTACGAGCACGAGCCGATCTCACCAGAGAGCCCGTTGCTCGACGCACCCAACCTGGTCCTCACCCCTCACCTCGGCGCCTCGACCAAAGAGGCGCAGATCCAGGTCGCCCTCGAGGTATCCCGCAACATCCGGGCGGCACTCGCCCGGGGCGATCTGTCCTCGGCCATCAACGCTGCCGACCTGGCGCGGGCTGCCGGTCTCAGCTGAGGGCACCACCCCTACCGAAATTGGGACCCTCACGACGCATATCGCGTCCCTGACTCCCAATTTGGGGAAAGGTCAGCCGATGACGAGCACGACCGCCGCCTCGGGCTCGGCTGCCGGCTCCTCGTGCTCCTCCTCGGGGCTGCGGGCGAAGAGCACGGCCAGGACGAACACCACGATGGTTCCGATCCCGATGACCGCCACCATCACCTCGCCGAACGAGAGCTTGATGTTGGGCTTGGTGCCGGCGAGGGAGGCGAAGCCGAGGATGCCCGCCGCGACGAGGATGCCCACGATGGCGGCCCCCCCAGAAGTCAGGTGATTGGACTCGAGCAGTGTCCAGGCAAAGGGGAGGACGAGCAGCAACAGGAGCAGCAGCCCGGTCAGGGGGACACCAAAGGCCCATCCCAGCCGCTTGCGCACGGTGGCGATCTCCTCATCGGCACCCTCGGGGACTGCCACCGGAACACCGATGGCCTGGGTCAGCGCCGCGGTGAGCGCGCCGAGGAGCGCCCCGCCGATGGCCATGACGGCAACTGCGGGGAGCACCGGGAGCTGCACCGCTCCTTCCACTCCCTCCACCGGTGTGCCGAGCCCGGTGAGCACGGCACCGGCCACGACCCCCAGCACGACGCCGATCAGAGCCCCGACCCAAAATGTCGATGAGGTCTTGCTGCTCAACTGCATCCCCGGGTTGGCCCAGGAGGCGGCCGCTCGGGACAGCGAGGCGATGACCGCCCCGAAGACCACGCTGATGAGGGCGGCGCCGATGATCACACCGTTGGAGCTGGCCTGGATGACCGGGGTGAATGTCTCCTCGCCCGTGACCGTGGCTGTGGGGGCCCACCAGTTGCTGGCGACGACGAATCCGATGAGCCCCAGACCTGCGCCGGTCCAGGCACCGACCCGGATCGCGGTTCGGACCCGGCGGCGGAGAGGGACGGGCTCGAGCACGACTTCGGGCTCTGGCTCGGCCACGACCACCGCGGCAGCCGGTGCAACGACTTCGGGCTGGGCGGCGGGCTCCGTTGGGGGAGAGGGTGCTTCGGAAGCCGGCTCCGTCGCGACAGGCGCCTCCTCCTCCTTGGCAGGGGGGGACGCGGCGGCCGGCGCGGCTCCGGCGGCGGGGGCGCCGCCGGCCCAAGCCGACAGCACGTCATCGACCGATGTTCCATTCGCCGTCGCCCTGGCCGCGGCAGACCGCTGCACCAGTGACTCAGGGACGCTCAGGGCATCGGCTGCCGCGGTGAGGAGCTCGCTCATCGGTCGACGATCATAATTCGATCGGCCCCCCGGCAATCTCCGCCCCGTCCACGGCCTCGACCACCCATCCTTCTGCGACCGCGCCCGGCTCGGCCAGGGCGATGACACAGCCGCCGAATCCCGCCCCGGTCAGCCTGGCACCGTGCACACCCGGGGTGTCATCGAGCGACTCCA
Organism: Acidimicrobiia bacterium; assembly: GCA_048595045.1. GTDB lineage: Bacteria > Actinomycetota > Acidimicrobiia > Spongiisociales > ZC4RG35 > JARDZU01. The sequence goes on along the minus strand of JBMDXS010000221.1, from coordinate 2,883 downwards.
CTGCGACGTTGAGATCGGGGGTCGACACCTCGTAGTCGTCGCGCAAACTGATGTGGCTTGCGGTCATCAAGGCACCCGCCTCCTCCACGTCACCCGCTCGGAGGGCGGCGGCGCAGTCACGCACCCTCTGGTTCTCCGAAACCACGTGCCGAGCCCGTTTGCGGAGTATCGGGTCGTCGATGGTGGCGACGTCTTCGACCGAGGCAGATCGGAGCGGCCCGATCCGGGTCTCGGCTTCGCGGCAGGCGGCGACCCGCTCCGAGTAGGGACTGCCTGCAACGGTGCGATGGGACACGTAGCGAACCACGATTTGGGCGCCCTCGGGCAGCGGCACCGCCTCGGTGGTCAGGTCGTGGCAGTCGAGGAGGATGGCACTCCTCGCCAGGCCGTGAAGAGAGGCCATCTCGTCGAGGACACCGGCCGGCACCCCGGTGGCAGCCTCCTGTGCCCGCTGGCAGAGGAGGGCGATTTCGAGTTTGGTCAGCGAGTCGCCCGCACCCAACGCCAGGGCGATGCCAACGCCGAGCGCGCCAGAGGAGGAGAGCCCGGCTCCGATGGGGACAGTCGAGGTGATCGACCCGCGGAAACCTCGCTCCCGACCCATCTCGGCGGCGATGGCGGCCACCCGCTTCGCCCAGACCGGCTCTATCGGGTCCAGTGAGCGCACCGGCAGGGAGAAGTTCGCCGGGTCCGGGTTCTGGTCTGAGGTCATGGTGACCTCTGGCTGCTCTTGGTCGATGCCCTCGACGACGACATGACGGTCGATGGCCAGGGGAAGTGCGAGCCCGCCCGTGTAGTCGGTATGGTCGCCGATCAGGTTGACCCGCCCTGGCGCCCGAACCCGGATTCGATCAAGGGCCGGTCTCACGAGCCGAGCCTAGGGGCCCAATTCCTGGGGCCAGGTACCCTGCCCGAGACATGCTCGCGGTCATCAGTTACCCCCCCATCCCCATCTGGGAGCTGGGGCCATTTCGCTTCTCACTGCACGGCCTGTTCGCCGCCATCGGGTTCGTAGCCGGTGCCTGGTTGGCGACACGAGAGATGAGAAAACGCGGGTTCGACACGGTCAAGTATCAGTCGGTCCTCACCTGGGGGCTGATCGGCTCGCTGCTCGGTGCCCGGTACCTGACCATGCCGGCCCAGCTCATGGAAGGGGTGCCGCTCCTGGAAGCCCTGAACCCGATCTCGGGCAATTTCTCCATCATGGGGGGCTTTGCCGGCGGCATCCTCGCCGGGTGGATCCGGATGCGCCAGGTGGGTCTTCCCATCTGGCCGACACTGGACATGTCGGCCTTCGGTCTCGCCCTGGGCACGATTGTGGGGAGGATCGGTGACCTTGCCATCGTCGAGCACCTGGGCAAGGCCACCACGGCCTGGTGGGGATATGGGATCCAGCCCGGCTATGACGTGGCGCCACAGCATGACGCCCTGGAGTGTGCCGCCGTTGAGGCGGGTGAGATGTTCTGCGGGGTCTACCACCACGTGGCCGCCTACGACATGATCGGCGCCGCCTTCCTGCTTGGTCTGCTCTACCTCCTCTACGACAGGATCGAGCTTCGCTATGGGCAACTCTTCTTCGCCTGGGTCACCTGGTACGGCTTTCAGAGATTCCTGCTCGACTCGATGCGGTATGGGAGCGGCGACGCCACCGTCGGCGCTCTCACCTGGAACCAGCTGGTGGGCCTCCTTGCCGGGATCGGCGGGCTGACGGCCATTTGGTGGCTGGGTCGGAATCAGCGCATCGTCTCCGAGGAAGCGGACCGTGCGTTGATCGGCGCCTCCACCTAGTCGGCGTCCCCGGGGACGTGATCCAAATCCCCTGCTCCTGACCGGCCTCGTGACACCATGTCGATGATGAGCTTGGTGCTCGCCGTCGACGCCGAGACCCTGACCGAGACCAACATCGATCCCTGGATGGCCGCGCTGGCTCTCGTCGTGATGTTGCTGGCCTGGATCCTCTCCCGGACCGCACGCAAGGCCATGGCCCGGGTCCTGACGAGGCTCGAAGGGCTCACACCCGAGCTACGTGACCTGATCGCGCGAGCCGTCGGCTACCTGGTGATCTTCATCGGGGTCGGGATCGCCCTCTCTCTGCTCGGGGCTCCGATCCAACCCCTGCTCGCTGCTGCGATCATCATCGGCATCGTTCTGGCTCTCGCCCTGCGCGGGATCGCCGAGAACTTTGCGGCGGGGATCGTCCTTCAGACCCGGCGCCCCATCCATGTCGGGGACGAGGTCCAGTCCTTGGGGTATGTGGGGAATGTCGTGGAGATGAACGGCCGGGTGGTGGTGGTCGAGACATTCGACGGCCGCTTGGCACATCTTCCCAATTCCGAGGTCTTGAGTGAGCCACTGGTCAATCACACGGAGCACGGCGCTCGTCGATCCGAGGTCGAGGTCCGGGTCAGGTCGAGGGACTTCGAGGGAACCGGCCAATGGCTGCTCGATGCGGTCGGATCCACGGCCGGAGTCATGACTGAGCCGGCGCCAGAGGTGTATCTGACCGGGGTCGACCCGGTTCGGGTGACAGCCCTCGTGCACTTCTGGCACGACCCGAACGCCGGGCTCTCGGTTCGAACGAACGTCATTGGAGCACTGCACGCGGCCTTCCAGGAGCAATCCGAGATAGCGACGATCGTCACGCCTCAGCCTGCCACGCCACTGGCCCCAACCCCCTGGCTCTGACATCGAGGGCGATCTGTGACCGATCTCACCTTGGCCCAAGCTGGCTCCCGGCGGTGGATCCCATGGGTTGCGAAGCCAGCGCGTGGCGGCATGGGCAGGCCTGGGTCGGCTTTCGCCTATCCGGGATGATGTCAGTGGCGACAGGGTTGGTTCAATGGCCGCGAACATCGGGCCCGAGTGAGGTGATGACCCCTTGAC
>JBMDXS010000220.1:0-1642 GCA_048595045.1 Acidimicrobiia bacterium | reverse complement strand
CCATCGGGACGCCGGGGAGCCCGGCGCAGCAGCCCCTCTTCGACGACAACCCGGCGATCGAGTCCGGTCTGGAGCCCGAGGAAGGCCCCCTCCTGCTGTATAACTGGGAGGACTACCTGAACCCCGAGATCATCCCTCTTGCCGCGGAGGCACTCGGTGTCGAGATCCAGGTGCCGACATTCACCAATGAGGAGGAGGCGTTGACCGTGCTTTCCTCCGGAGAAGTCCAATACGACGTCTGGTTCCCCACCTCACAACGGGTCCCTGTGGCGGTGGCGGGGTCTTTCATCCAGCCGCTGAACCACGACTACCTGCCCAATCTCGAGCCCAACATCTGGCCCCAGCTGGCCGATCCCTATTACGACCAGGGCTCCCGATACACCGTTCCCTATGTCACCTATACGACGGGCATCGGGTGGCGGATCGACCTCGCCGACAGCGCCGACATCGAGGGCCAGGCCAACCCCTGGGACGTTTTCTGGAATGAGAAGTACCGCGGTGTGATCGGGATGCTCGACTCGTTCACCGATGTCATCCCCGTCGCCCTCTTCCACAACGGAGTCTCCGATCCGTCGCAAGCGACCGAGGAAGAACTGGTTGCGGCAGGCGACGCGCTGGTCGAGCTCATCGATCTGGTTGATATCCGCTACCGGATCGACGGCTCCTACGCGGGTCTGCCCGAGGGCAACTACGCCATCCATCAGGCGTGGTCGGGTGACCTGGTCAACTCGCAGTACTACTGGCCCGGCGGCGTGGACGAGGGGACCACGCGTTATCTATGGCCGGCCAAGAGCGAGGGGTCAACCGTCAACGGGGCGATCTCGAGCGACACCATGACTGTGCTCAAGGGCTCGGAACGCCCGGTGCTGGCTCATGCCTTCCTCAATTACATGCTCGACGAGGCCAACGCCCTGAAGAACTTCGAATATGTCGGATATCAACCCCCACAGAACGGTCTCAGCGCCGAGTATCTGGTCAGCGAGGAATGGCTGGCCCCGCATCTGGCGCCGGCGTTGGTGACACCCGAGGATTTCGAGCTGGACTCCGCCTGGGTCCAGGGTCCCCTCGACGCCGCCACTGAGGCGATGTGGGTCGAGCAATGGAACCGGGCCAACTCGGGCGGCTGACCCGGTGACAGACCACTAGAGGGCGAGTGCCCACCAACCTCGCCTCCGGCGGCGAGTACGCGACGGTCGGTCAGAAGCGATGGCTGTGGCCGAGTCTCGCTCTACCTGGTGTCTTTTGGCTCATCCTCCTCTTTCTCGTTCCGTTCTATGCCGTGTTCGCCATCGCGATGGGTCGACTCGACCCGGTGCTGCAGAGGGCATCGCCTGAGTGGAACCCCTATTACTGGGACCTGACCGTCCTCGGCGAGGCCTTCGCCGATCTCTTCGGCGGTCAGTTGGGTGTCATCGCCCTCCGCACCCTCGCCTATGTCTTCATCGCCTCGCTGCTCTGTCTGATCATCGGATACCCGGTGGCCTACTTCGTGTCGCGCAGAGCCGGGCAATGGCGCTGGCTCTGGCTGTTGCTGATCCTCGCTCCGTTCTGGATCAACTACCTCATGCGGATGATGTCCTGGGTGAACCTGCTCAGCCCCGACGGCCAGGTCAACCGCTGGCTGACCACGATCGCCTCCTGG
>JBMDXS010000022.1:0-19323 GCA_048595045.1 Acidimicrobiia bacterium | reverse complement strand
CCGCCCCTTCGACCGCATGTGGTGCCACCGTCGCCAGCTTCAACGGTGCGCTCAGTCTTGCCTCCTCGAGCAGGCTCCCTCCCCATCTGACCCGGGTCACCTCCCAATCGTCGCCTGATGGCCGAATCGCGGTGACCATCGTCGCCAGCGGGAGGTCGAGGATGGCGGCGAGATGAGCCATGATCTCGTTCCCTCGCTCCGTGCCCGACGCGAGCACCGCGTCGGGAGAGCCTGCCTGGCAGAGTTGGGCGAGAGCCTCGCCCGCGGCCTCCGGCGCATGATCCGACAGAACGGGATGCTCGATGACGAGATGCCGCTCCACACCAGCGATCGCACAGTTGCCGATAGTGACCGCGGTCACCTCAGTCAAAGCGTCGGCCAGGGCAACGGCCTGCAGTGATGTCTCCGACGGCGAGCCCGAATCGTGCTCGACGAAGACGAATACCCCGCTCACAGCAGACCGAGCTCTTCGAGCAGGTCGGCGATCGCCGGGGCAGCTTCGGGGCCCTGCCCCAGGATCGTGGTCGACGATTCCGCCTCGGGCGGCGTGTCGAGTCGGAGCATGCCGAGACCGCCGGGACGGCCAGTGGGCTGGGACGTAGCCACCTCCGCCTTCTTCGCCTTGAGCCGGGAGGGCAGGGTCGGGTAACGGGGCAGATTGATCCCTTCCTTGACCGCCACCACCGCGGGGAGCGGTAAGCGGTAGACCTCGAATCCGGCGTCGGTCTCGCGCCGGGCGACGAGCGTCTGGTCTTCGATCTCGATCCCCTTGATGCCGCTGATCACTGGCCGTCCCAGGGCGTGGGCCACTCTGATCCCCACCTGGTACCCACCGGCGTCGGCTGACTCGTTGCCGAAGAGGATCAAGTCGAAGGGGTCGCCGGCGAGCTCGAGGTCCCTCACTCCGTCGGTCAGCGCGGCTGCGGTGGCTTGGGGGTCCCAGTCCGATCCGTCGGTGGCCAGCAGCACGGCCTCATCCGCCCCGGTCGAAATCGCATAACGGAGCTGTTCCTCCGCATCGGCCGGTCCGAGGGTCATCACGACGACCGTCCCACCGTGTCCTTCCTTGATCCGTACCGCTTCCTCGACGGCACATTCCTCGTGAGGGCTGACTGTGAATGGGAGATGACGGGCGTCGACGGCCTGTCGGTCTTCGGTGAGGGCTATCCGGGCGCCAGGGGCGGGGACCCGCTTGACGCAGACGAGGATCCTCACCCTTTCATCCGCTTGTCGTCGGGGTCGAAGAGTGGAGTCGAGCCGGCCACCGTCACCTTCACCGGGTACAGCTCGTTCATGTACATCACAGAGAGGTCGTTTCCAACGGCGGCGTGCTCGGGCGGCAAGTAGGCAAGCAGCAGGAACTTGCCCACCGAGGGGCCGGCGCCGGCAGTGGTGACATAGGAGGGACGACCCTTGCGGTCGGTGATCCGGCCTCCATCGGGAGTGGTTATCGGCTCCCCCCCGGTGGGATACCGCTTGATCCCGTCACGGGGGGACAGGTGGTCCTCCATGGTGAGGGTGCACAAGATGGCGGCCGGCTCCTCGCCCCGGGCGGCGAGGTACGCCTCCTTGCCGATGAACTCGTGCTCCTTGACCCTGGGTCGGGCCAGGCCCGCCTCGACCGGGTTGTACTCGCTTTCCAGCTCGGCGCCCATCAGTCGGTAGCCCTTCTCCAGGCGACCTGTGGTCCCGTAGACCCCGGCGCCTACGGCCGTCACACCGAAGTCCTGGCCGGCCTCCCACAGTCTGTCCCACATCGGCCCTCCGGCCTCGGCGGCGACATACACCTCCCAGCCCAGCTCCCCGACATAAGAGATGCGGAAGAGCCGGGCGTTGATCGATCCGAAGGCGACGGCCTGAGTCGACCCGTACGGGAAGGCGTCGTTGGCCAAGTCGTGGTCGGTCATCGATTGGAGCAGGCTGCGAGCCTCCGGGCCCCACACCCCGATCGTGGTGTAGGCCGAGGTCATGTCGGCCAAGTGCACCGACCCGTCCTCGGGGAGATGGGTCCGAAACCAATGCTCGTCCCTGGGCCCATCGAAGGCTCCGGTGACGACCCTGAAATGCTCCTCCCCGAGCCGGAGGATGGTGAGGTCGGCCTTGAACCCGCCGGACCCGGTCAGCAAGGGGGTGTACACCGAGCGCCCCACCGCCACGTCGGCATTGTTGACCGTCATCGTCTGGATGTAGTCGAGGACCCCGGGGCCGGTGAAGTCGAAGATGACGAAGGGGGCCAGATCGACCAGCCCCACCCGGTCTCTCATCGCCAGGTGCTCGGCGCTCTGGATCGGGGACCACCAGCGACGGTCCCACTCGTGGGGCCGGTCCTCGATGCCATAGTGCTCGACCAGGTGCGCGTTCGACTCATACCAGTGGGGCCGCTCCCAGCCACCGGCCTCGAAGTACACCGCACCCAAGTCGGCGGTGCGGGAGTGGGCCGGGGAGAGCCGCTTGTTGCGCTCGGAGGCCCATTGCTCCCTCGGGTGCACGATCCCGTAGGTCTTGTTGAAGTGCTCGGCGCATCGGGCCCGGATGTGGTGCTCGGTCCGGGCGTAGGGGTAGAAGCGGGCGATATCCGAGGCGTGAGGGTCGAGCTCGGGGTACCCGTTGGTCATCCACTCCGCCACCGCCCGGCCCGTTCCCGGGCCCTCCTTGATCCAAATGGCGGCCGCAGCCCAGAGGTTGCGCACCTCAACGCTCTCCCCGATAAGGGGCATCGCATCCGGGGTGAGCGAGAGGAGCCCGTTGATGGCGTACTTGATCTCTGCCTGGGACAGGATCTCGGGCATCAGCTCTAGGGCATCCTCGAGCTGGGGGTCGAAGTCGTCTTCGGTGAAGGGGAGCTCGGTCGGGGAGAGACGAGCCTCGGCCAGCGAGGGGATCTCGTCAGGAGAGTGGAAGATGGGTCGATGGGCGTAGGAGCCGACCTCCATCGATCCTGAGGTCTGGCGCTCATACATGAAGGTGTCCATGTCCCGCACGATGGGGAAGGCCAGCTCCTTTCCCGACTCCTGGAGGATCGGAATGGGCCCGACGTCGATCATCTGGTGCACGGCGGGCGTCAACGGGATGGTGGCCCCCGCCATCCGGCCGATGCGTGGGCTCCATACGCCACACGCGATCACCACGTACTCGGCCTCGATCCGACCCTTGTCGGTGATCACCGCCACCACCCGGCCCCGGTCGGTCTCGATGTCGAGGATCTCGGTGTTGGCCATGGACTGCAAGGCGCCGAGACCGGTGGCGCGCTCACGGAAGATGGTCCCGGCGCGCAATGAATCGACCGCTGAGACGGTCGGGAAGTAGCAGCCGCCGATGAGGATCTCCTCGTTGATGAAGGGGACCAGCTCCTTTATCTCCGCCGGGGTCACCAGGTGGGCCTCCATGTCCCAGTTCTTGGCCGAGCCCATCCGTCGCCGCAGCTCCTCCATGCGCTCTTCGGTCCGGGCCACTTCGATGCCCCCGCAGGTGACGTTCACCCCCATCTCCTCGTACTGACGCTGGCTGTCGAGGGTGAGCATCGCCATCTCTTTGTTGTGATCGACCGGGAAGATGAAGTTGGAGGCGTGACCGGTCGACCCGCCCGGGTTGGGGAGTGGGCCCTTGTCGATCTGGACGATGTCCCGCCAGCCGAGCTCGGCGAGATGGCCCACCACCGAGTTGCCCACGATCCCGGCGCCGATGACGACCACGCTGGCGTTGGATGGCAGATCACTCACTTGCAGAACCTCGTCTCGCTGGCTTGCCAATCATGGTCGGCCATCGACTGTGATGGCGTCGCAGACTAGTGTTCCAACATATAGCACAAGCCCGCATCGTGGAACGGAGCCGGTAGCAGGCAGTCCAACCACGGAGGATCGATTGGCCGACGAAGAGCTGGACCTGAACTCACTTTCCGATGAGGACCTCGTGCTGCAGATGCACGACGATCTGTACGACGGCCTGGCCGCGGAGATCGATGAGGGAACCCGGATCCTGCTCGATCGGGGCTGGGACCCGCAGCGGGTGCTCAACGATGCCCTGGTGGAGGGGATGCGCATCGTCGGGATCGATTTCAGGGACGGGATCCTGTTCGTACCCGAGGTGCTGCTCGCCGCCAACGCCATGAAGACCGGGATGGAGGTGCTGCGGCCGCTGCTCGCCGAAACCGGGGCCGAGACCATCGGCAAGGTGGTGATCGGGACTGTCAAGGGCGACATCCACGACATCGGCAAGAACCTGGTGGCGATGATGCTGGAGGGCGCCGGTTTCGAGGTGGTGAACCTGGGCATCAACACCGACGCCGACGAGTTCATCGCTGCCCTCGATGAGCACAAACCCGACATCCTCGGGATGTCCGCCCTGCTCACCACCACCATGCCCTACATGAAGGTGGTGATCGAGGCCTTGAAGGAGAAGGGGATCCGCGAGGATTACATCGTGCTGGTCGGCGGCGCCCCGCTCAACGAGGAGTTTGGAGTCGCGGTCGGGGCCGATGCATATTGCCGTGACGCGGCGGTGGCCGCCGAGACCGCCGAGGCCCTGGTGCTGGCCCGCCGTCTCACTTCCGGTGAGGAGCGATGACAGATTCCCGGCTCCTGATCATCGCCTGCGGGGCGCTGGCCCGTGAGATCAGGGATGTTATCCACTTGAGTGGCTTCGACCGGGTGGAGGTCGAATGCCTCCCCGCCATCCTGCACAACACGCCCGAGTCGATCCCGGCCGCCGTCGAAGAGCGTCTCGATGCCGCCGAGGGGCGCTATCGATCGATCTTCGTCGCCTACGCAGACTGCGGGACGGGGGGACTGCTCGATCGCGTGTTGGAGGATCGGGGGATTCGACGCCTTCCCGGGGCGCATTGTTACGAGTTCTACGCCACCGGCCCCCGATTCGAGGCCCTGCACAGGAGTGAGCCGGGCACCTTCTATCTCACGGATTTCCTCACCCGTCACTTCGACCGTCTGGTGTGGTCCGGTCTCGGCCTCGACCGCTGGCCGGGGCTCCGCGACGAGTACTTCGCGAACTACCGGCGCCTCGTCTACCTGTCCCAGGTCGAATCGCAAGATCTGATCGTGGAGGCGAGGACGGCGGCGGCTCGTCTCGGTCTCGAGTTCGAGCACAGACACGTCGGCTACGGCGATCTGGGGACGACCCTGGTCGAAGTGGCACAGGGAGTGCCGGCATGAGCCCCCGCAGCATCGGGCCACAGCTGACCGTGATTCGCTGGCGCGACATCCCGGCCCAGGTGACCGCCCGCAGCGGTAGCGATACGGCCAAACGCGAGCTGTCGGCCCGTTTCCAGGTGGCCATCGACCGTGCCGCCATGTACGCCGGGTTGTTCGGCACCGACGAGTACCTGGCTGAATGGGCCCGCGACACGCGCGTCTGCGGTGACGACCTGGAGGCCGAGGTGTCGGCCGAGGCTTCGAGACTCGAATCGGAGTTCGACCCGGAGACGCTCAACGAGGTGGCCGCCAACGGGGGGTCGCGATGACCGACACGGTGGTCTCCTCGGAGACACGGGAGGTGGTGATCGGGTTCGAACGCCCATTCGTCTTGATCGGGGAGCGGATCAACCCGACCGGGCGCAGGCTGCTCGCCGAGGAGATGAAGGGAGGTGACTTCTCCCGGGTGGAACAGGATGCGATGGCTCAGGTCGGGGCAGGTGCGCAGATGCTCGATGTCAACGCGGGCATCCCCCTCGCCGACGAGCCTGCCCTACTCGCCAAGGCCGTGGAGTTGGTGCAGTCGCTCACCGACGTCCCGCTTTCCATCGATTCGTCGATCGTCGCCGCGCTGGAGGCAGGCCTCTCGGTCTACAAGGGCAAGGCCCTGGTCAACTCGGTCACGGGCGAAGAGGAACGACTCGAGCAGGTGCTCCCCTTGGTGGCCAAGCACGGTGCCGCGGTGGTGGCGATATCCAACGACGAGACCGGGATCTCCGAAGACCCCGACGTCCGCTTCGATGTGGCGAAGAAGATCGTGAGCCGGGCCGCCGATCACCACATCCCGGCCTCGGATGTGGTTGTCGACCCCCTGGTCATGCCGATCGGGGCCATGGGGACCGCGGGACGACAGGTCTTCCATCTGATTCGCCGGCTACGCGATGAGCTCGGGGTCAACACCACCTGTGGGGCCTCCAATATCAGCTTCGGCCTCCCTAATCGCGCCGGGATCAACGCCGCCTTCCTCTCCATGGCCATGGCCGCCGGGATGACCTCGGCCATCACCAACCCACTCGAGTCAGAGATCCGACAGGCGATCCTGGCATCGGACGTCCTCAACGGCCACGACCCGAACTGCGTCACCTGGATCAGGACCTACCGGGAGGCTCCCGCCGCCGGCGAGGAGGGCCGTCGTCGTGAGAACCGCCGCCGACGCGGCTGACGGGCCATGACCCGCCAGGTGGTGTTCAGCCCCTCCGGGCGCCGTGGATCGTTCCCCGAGGGGACCTCGGTGCTGGATGCCGCCCGGGCCCTTGGTGTGGATCTCGACTCGGTGTGTGGCGGGCGCGGGATCTGTGGGCGGTGCCAGGTGATGATCGGTAGCCGACCCGGAATGGAGGCTCGGCCCGACCGACTCTCCGAGCCAGGGCCGACCGAGACCGAATATCGGGCGCGACGGCCACTGGGCCCCGGCCACCGGCTCGGCTGCTCAGCCCTCATCCTCGAAGACGTCGTCATCGACGTCCCACCGGAGAGCCAGGTTCATCGCCAGGTGGTGCGCAAGAGGGCGGGGGTCAGCGCCCTGCCCGTCGATCCGGTGGTTCGGCTCCACTATGTGGAGGTGGCCGAACCCGATCTGGCCAGCCCGACCGGCGATCTGGAGCGGTTGCTGGCGGCGCTGGAGCGTGAGTGGGGGCTCGAAGGAGTGCTGGTCGACCCGACGGTGCTCTCCGACCTCCAGAGGGTGCTCCGTCGAGGTGATTGGACGGTGACGGTCGCCGTCCGCCACCAGCGGGACTTGCTCGGGATCTGGCCAGGGTTTCGTGACGTCGCCCTGGGCGTCGCCTTCGATGTCGGCTCCACCACCGTTGCCGGTCACCTCTGTGACCTCACATCGGGTGAGGTGCTTGCCTCGGCCGGGATGATGAACCCCCAGATCGGATTCGGGGAGGACCTGATGAGCCGGGTGTCGTACGTGATGATGAACGACGACGGCGCGGAGCGGCTCACCGGGGTGGTGAGAGAGGCGTTGGACGGGATGATCGGCGAGCTGGCGGCTGATGCCGGAGTGGTGCGGGAGGACATCGTCGAGCTGTCCCTCGTCGGTAACCCGATCATGCACCACCTGGTCCTCGGGCTCGACCCGCGCGAGCTGGGCACCGCTCCGTTCGCCCTGGTCACCACGTCCGCCCTCGACACACGCGCCCGCGAGCTGGGCATGAGGGCCCATCCCGGGGCGACCGTCTACTCGCTCCCCTGCATCGCCGGTCATGTCGGGGCCGACGCTTGTGGTGCGGTGCTCTCCGAGGGCCCGCACCGCGGGGATGCGCTCCAGCTCCTGGTCGATGTGGGGACCAACGCCGAACTGGTCCTGGGCAACCGGCAGCGCCTGCTCGCTGCTTCCAGCCCCACCGGCCCCGCCTTCGAGGGGGCGCAGATCTCATCCGGCCAGCGAGCCGCGCCGGGCGCCATCGAACGGGTTCGTGTCGACCGGTCCACATTGGAGCCACGTTTCTCGGTGATCGGCCAGGAAGGATGGTCGAATGACCCCGGGTTCGATCTCGGGTCGGTGACCGGCATCTGCGGTTCTGGCATCATCGAGGCCGTCGCTGAGCTCTTCCTGGCCGGGGTCATCGATGGCGATGGAGTGATCCGGGAGCCGGCCGGCGGGTCACGCTGGGTGGTGCCCCTGGAGCGGACCTTCTCCTACGTCGTTTGCCTCGAGCCACGCATCGAGATCACCCAGAACGACGTGCGGGCGGTGCAACTGGCCAAGGCGGCGCTTCACGCCGGGGCCCGTCTTCTCATGGACCATTACGGGGTGGACCATGTCGACGAGATCAGGCTGGCCGGTGCCTTCGGGAGTCATATCGATCCCACCTACGCCATGGTCCTCGGGATGATCCCTGACTGCGACCTGGACCGGGTCTCCGCCGCCGGCAACGCCGCCGGGGTAGGGGCGATGATGGCCCTCCTCTCTGCCGAAGCGCGGAATGAGATCGAGGACGTGGCGAGACGGATCGAGAAGGTGGAGACCGCGGTCGAGCCACGCTTCCAGGAGCATTTCGTGGCCGCCCTCGCCATCCCCCACCGGACCGAGACCTATCCCGAACTGTCGAAGGTGGTCGGGCTGCCGGTCCGACCCGAATCAGGACAGAGACGGAGGAGACGAGGATGATCCGTCGAGGGTTCTCCCGGCTTGTTCCATGATGTAGTCTGGTACCGCATCATGGAACAGAGCAGCACCGGGCGTCGTGGCGGCGGGAGAGCCGCCCGGCAGGCGGCGCGGACCGCGCGGGCGATCGAATCGGTCCCGTTCCTGACCCGGAACCTGGCGCCGGTCGAGGTGCTGGGGGAAGAAGGTCTCGCACTGATCGAGGCCAATGCAGACACGCTGTTGGAACAGGTCGGTGTGGAGGTGATCGACTTCCCCGAGGCGCTCGACATCTTCCGGAATGGCGGCTGTGACGTCACCGAGACCAGGGTGCGATTCCCCAAGGGCCTCGCTCGGAGCCTTATCGCTACCGCACCGGCGGCCTTCACCCAGCACGCAAGGAACCCGGCTCGTGACGTGGTGATCGGTGACCCCAATGTCGTCTTCGCCCCGGCCTACGGCTCGCCCTTCGTCCGCGATCTCGAGGACGGGCGTCGTTACGCCACCCTGGCCGACTTCGAGAACTTCGCACGTCTGGCCCACATGACCCCGTCCCTCCACCATGGCGGGGGGACCTTGTGCGAGCCTGTCGACCTGCCGGTGAACAAACGGCACTTCGACATGGTCATGAGCCACATCCGGCTCCATGACAAGCCGTTCATGGGCTCGGTCACCGCTCCGGAGCGTGCCCAGGACACGGTGGACATGGTCAGGATCCTCTTCGGCCCCGATATAGACGCCGGCAAGACCGTGCTGCTCTCGTTGTGCAACGCCAATAGCCCGATGAGCTGGGATCGGAACATGCTCGGCTCGGCCAAGGTCTACGCCGAGAACAACCAGGCCTGTCTGATCACCCCCTTCATCCTCTCCGGGGCCATGGCACCGGTGACCGTGGCGGGCACGGCCACGCAGACCTTGGCGGAGGCGATGGCCGGGATGGCCTTCTGCCAGATGGTCCGGCCCGCCGCCCCAGTGGTGTTCGGCTCGTTCGCTTCATCGGTATCTATGCAGTCGGGAGCGCCGACCTTCGGGACGCCCGAGCCGGCGCTGGTGCTCTTCGTCATGGCAGCCCTGGCCCGTCGCCTCGGCGTCCCCTTCCGGAGCGGTGGCAACCTGACGGCAGCGAAGACCCCGGACTTCCAGTCGGCCTACGAGTCGGCGGCGACCTTCTTGCCCACGCTGCTCGCCGGGGTGAATTTCGTCCTTCACACAGCCGGATGGCTGGAGGGCGGGCTGGTGATGGGGTACGAGAAGTTCGTCCTCGACGCAGATCAGGCCTCGATGGCCGGCCCATTGCTCTCAGGTGTCGACTTGAGCGAGAACGGCCAGGCCCTCGACGCCCTCCTCGACAACCCCCCAGGTCAGCACTTCCTGGGCAATGCCCACACCCTGGCCAACTTCGAGACCGCCTTCTGGCGCAGCTCGTTGGCTGACAACTCCAGCTTCGAGCAGTGGCAGGAGGCAGGCTCGAACGAGTCGGTCGCTCGTGCCCACGACGCCTGGAAGCGCACCCTGGCCGAGTACGAGCCGCCCGGCCTGGACGATGCCGTCGAGGCAGAGCTCAGCGAGTGGGTCGATCGGCGCAAGGCTTCCTTCCCGGATTCCGATGTCTGAGCCCGCCGACACTTTGGAGAGAAGGCTCATCACCGGGGCGGACTTCGAGGTGATCCCGCTCCCCGGAGTCGTCGAGAAAGCTGAGGAAATACCCGGTGGCGCGACCATCTCGGTGACAGCCTCTCCGACCCGGGGGATGAATCCCACCATCGATGCGGTGGTCGAGTTGCAGGCGAAGGGGTACCGGACCGTTCCCCATCTGGCGGCACGACTGGTCGAGGATCGGCGTCAGCTCAGCTCGATCATCAAGCGACTGGACGACGCCGGGGTGGGTCAGGTGTTCATAGTCGGGGGCGACGGCCCTCCCCACGGCGACTACCACGATGCCCTCTCCCTCCTCGAGGATATGGCCGGCGTCGGCCACCCCTTCCTGGAGGTGGGCATCGCCGGGTACCCGGAGGGCCATCCCGACATACCGGCGCACAGCCTGCGTCGAGCGATGCTCGACAAACAGCCCCATGCCACCTACCTCGTGACCCAGATGTGCTTCAAGCCCGAGACGATCGCCCGGTGGGCCGCTGAGATGAGAGCAGACGGCGTCGCTCTGCCGATCAGGGTGGGTGTGCCCGGTGCTGTCGAACCCACCCGTCTCCTCTCGATAGGCGCCCGAATCGGTGTCGGCGAGTCGATGAGGTATCTCGCCAAGAGCCGGGGTGGGGTCCTTCGTCTGGTGCGACCCGGCCGATATCACCCCGACCGGTTGATCAGGAAGCTGGCGCGGCTCGGCGGCGGCCTAGGCATCGAGGGGATGCACATGTTCACCTTCAACCAGGTCGAGGCGACGGTGGAATGGCACCGAAGAGCCAAGGAGAGAGTGGGCGCATGACGGTTCAGTCGATCGACCGTGCCTTCCAGGTGCTCAAGGCCCTGGCCGTGGAGCCTTCTGGTGTGACCGACTTGGCGCAACGGGTCGGTCTTCCCAAGTCCACCGTTTCCCGCATGCTTTCCAGCTTGGAGGAGCAAGGGGCCGTGGCTCGCGCCGACGACGGGGCGGTGTACTCGATCGGCATGGGCCTGGTGGAGCTGGCGGGGGCGGTCGACGCCACGTCGGCCCTCGCCACGGCCGTCCGACCCCATCTCGTCTGGCTCTCCGACCAGCTCGGTGAAGCTGCGGGCTTCAGCGTCCCGACCGGTTACGTCATCCAGTACATGGTCCAGGTGGAGAGCCCCAACCCGGTGCAGGTCCGGGATTACACCGGGCTGATGGTGCCCATGCACGTGGGGCCGTCGGGTCTCTGTGTCATGGCGCAGTGGCCCAAAGAGGAGGTCGAGCGATATCTGAGCCGCCCGCTGCAGGCCTACACCTCTCACACCATGGTCGCCCCCCAACTGATCGAGGCACGGCTCGATACTGTCCGCGATGAGGGCCACTGTTGGGTGTACGAGGAGTTCGCCGAGGGGATCAACTCGGTGGCCGCGCCGGTCCTCGCCGATGGGCGGGGGGCTCTCGGTGCCATCCATGTCCACGGCCCTGCCTATCGATTCCCGTCCGACGGCCGAGCCGAGGCCATCGCCGCGGTGGTGATGGATGCCGCCGCTCACTTCTCCGCCCGCACCGAAACCGGCTGAGCGTCGACCCGCTCTTCGCGGGGCGTGGCAACAAGGACCGTCAAGTCGAATCGCTGCCACCGCGACAACCTCCCCGCCGTTGTCTGCCCTAAGGTTGAACCACGGTTCAGTAAACGAGGAGGAGTCGGTCGTGGCCAACGAGCGAAGCGAGATGCTGGAGAAGAGCACCACCCTCTACTTCGGGCCCTGGTATCGGCGATCCCCCTTCTTCGAGTCGACCCTGGCGGCCGGATGCACCGCCTACGACATCTACAACCACATGTACCTGCCCGCCTATTACGACGACCCAGACGTCGAGTACTGGGCCCTCGTCAACGGGGTGACCATGTGGGATGTGGGGGTGGAGCGGACCGTAGAGGTGAGCGGCCGGGACGCCGACCGTCTCGTCGACTACATCACCTGTCGCGATCTCACCAAGTGCGCTGTGGGTCAGGGCAAGTACATGCCGGTGATCGCACCCGACGGCGGCATCGTCAACGATCCGGTGCTCCTCCACGTGGCTGAGGACAGGTGGTGGATGCAGTTGGCCGATTCGGACGCCGGCCTGTACGCCCTCGGTGTCGCGGCGGGGCGGTTCGATGCGGAGGTGACCCTCCCCGACGTGCACCCGATGCAGGTCCAGGGCCCGCTGGCGGCGAAGACCCTGGAGAAGCTGATCGGCCCTGAGGTGTACGACATCAGGTACTACTGGCTGGGTGAATTCGAGATCGGAGGGATCCCGGTCGTCATCAGCCGGACCGGGTGGACTGCCATCCCCGGATTCGAGATCAACGTGCTCGACCGACGCGACGGGGCCGCCATCTGGGATGCCGTGGCGCGAGCGGGTGAGGAGTTCGACATCAGACCGATCGCACCTTGTGAGGCGCGGAGGATCGAAGCCGGAATCTTCAACTACGGCTCGGACATGACGCTCGATGACACCCCGTTCCACATCACCGGGATGGAACGGCTGGTCGAGCCACAGGAACAGGACTACCTGGGTAAGGAGGCGCTGGAGAGTCTTCGCGAGACCGGGGTCGATCGCAAGCTGGTCGGGATGTTCCTCGAGGGAGACCAGTTACGGGCCGAGCTCTCCCGACCCTGGCCGGTCATCTCCGGTGGTGATGAGGTGGGCCGGGTCACCGACGCGGTCTGGTCGCCGGGACTCGAGAAGAACATCGGCTACATGTGGGTCCCGATCGAGTTGGCCGAGCCACGGGCCCGAGTAGATGTGGTAACCGAGGACGGGGACGAGCTCGCGGCAGTGAGCGCATCGATTCCCTTTGTCGATCCCCAGAAGAGGGAGCCGGCTCGCAGCCTGAGCGCAACCTAGCCGTCGACTGGGGTGAGCCGGATGAGGGGGATCTCCCGGTCCGTGTTCTCGGTGTACGGGCCATAGCCAGGGGATCGGGCGACGATTCGCTCCCAGGCAGCCGCCCTTTCCCCGCCGTGCAGCGATTCGGGATCGACCCGGGTCTTCATCCTCCCTGCCATTTCGATCCAGGCTTGGCCCGGGTTGCGCGCCAGGTTGTGGCACCAACCAGGGTGAGTGGCCGCCCCGCCGTTCGACCCGACGACGATCCAGGCACCCGGGTGACCCGGATCCTCGAACCGGCCCAGCAGGACACGCCGTTCCTTCCCGGTCTTGGCCCCGACCGTGGTCAGTTCCAGAAGTGGCTGTCCCTGGACCTTCATCCGATCGCCTAAGAAGCCGAACGCCAGATGGGCCAGGCCCATCCCGGCCTTCATCAGCGGTTTGGCGAACCCGGGAATCGAGACCCCGCGGGTTCCGCTCGGAGAAAGGGCTACCGGCATGACATCGATCCTGAGCTACAGCGTATTCCTCATAAGATCGGCTGATGCGGGAGACGGTCCTGGTCACGGGCGCTCGTGGGTTCATCGGGGCCTGGGTGGTCAAGACCCTGCTCGCCGGGGGGCGGCCCGTGATAGCACTGGATCTCGAGCCGGATCGGGACCGTCTGTCCGCGATCCTGGAGGATGACCCCATTACAGCCCTGACCGAGGTCAGCGGCGACATCACCGATCACGATGCGCTGAGCCGGGTCATCGCCGATCTGGACGTGGGCTCGGTGATCCATCTCGCCGCCCTCCAGATCCCGGCGTGCGCCGCCAACCCGTCTCAGGGGGCATTGGTCAACGTGGTCGGCACCGCCAACGTCCTGAAGGCCTCCAGGGACGCCGGGCTCGAAGGCCCCGTCGTCTACGCCAGCTCGGTGGCCGCCTTGGGGGCCGACAGGGCCGATGGCCCGCCATCGACGCTCTACGGGGTGTTCAAGCGGGCCAACGAGGGCACAGCCGCTGTGCTCTGGCGAGACGAAGGAGTCGCTTCCATCGGGATCCGTCCTCACACGGTCTACGGGGTGGGACGGGACCAGGGCCTCACTTCGGGACCAACCAAGGCGATGCTCCACGCCGCGGCCGGCCTGCCCTATCACATTGGGTTCGGCGGCTCTTTCCAGATGCAGTTGGGAGCCGACGTGGCGCGAGCGTTCGTGACCGCGGCCGGCTCCGGGTTCCGGGGGGCCGTGGTGCTCGATCTCCCCACACCACCGACAGACATGGCATCGGTCATCGCCGCCATCGAGTCTGCTCTTCCCGCGGCGGCCGGAACGATCACATTCGATCCGGAACCGCTGCCGCTCCCGGCCGGCCCCGCCAGGACCGGGGGAGACGACATTCTTCGCGCGTTCCAGGAGACTCCGCTCGGGGCTGGGGTGGAGACGACCATCCGGCATTTCGAGCGGTTGCTGGCCAACGGCCGGATCACCCCTCGGCAGTAACCTCGTCGCCAGTGGCGTCCGTTCCCGAGGTCCGATTCACCCGCTCCGGCGACGTCGATCTGGCCTACCAGGTGGTCGGAGATGGCGACCTGGACATCATCCTCATGATCGGCTGGGTCTCACATCTGGAAGTCCTTTGGGAGCTCGCCGAGTGCCGTCGGTTCATCGAGCGCTTCGCCGCCATGGGCCGGGTGGCATTGTTCGACAAGCGCGGCCTGGGCCTATCCGACCGCCCTTCTGACGTCGGGAGCATCGAGGACATGGTCCCCGACGTCCTGGCGGTGATGGGTGCGGCGGGCATGGAGAAGGCTGCGATCGTGGGCTGGGTGGATGCGGCAGCCATGGCGGTGATGGTGGCCGCCAGCCATCCCGAACGGGTCAACGCGCTGGTTCTGGGCGAGGCGCTCGCCGCTTCGACTGCGGACGACGGCCATCCCTGGGCGCTCGACCCGGGGCCGCTAGAGGCGATCGCGGACACCATCGAGGAGGGCATGTGGGGTCAGGGGATGCTCCTGCCGATGATCGCCCCCACCGAGTCCACCGACGAGCGCATCTCGGCCTGGTGGCGCAGACTGGAGCGGATGTCGGCCACACCCAGCATGGCTGCCAACCTGCTCCGAAGGAGCGTTGCCATCGATGTGCGAGCGCTGTTACCGCAGGTGAGGGCGCCGGCCCTGCTCCTCCACCGCAAGGACTCCATCCTGATTCCCGGCGACGGGATGCGCTGGATGGCCGAGCAGTTGCCCGATGGGCGCTATCTGGAGGTCCCGGGAGACCAGACCCCCGGTTTCCTGGGCGACGTGGACCGACTCATGGACGAGGTCGAGGAATTCCTGCTCGGGACCAGGCTGGGCGGTACCGCCGATCGCCGGGTGGCGACGGTGCTCTTCAGCGATGTCGTGGGCTCGACCGAGCACGCCGCCAGCGTGGGGGACCGGGTGTGGAGCGGTCTCCTCGAGACACATCGCGCCGAGGCGAGGAGACTGCTGGCCCGATACGGCGGACGGGAGATGAGCACGGTCGGCGACGGGTTTCTCATCGTCTTCGACAGCCCGACGCCCGCAATCCGGTTCGCCGTCGAGTTGGGCCGGGCCAGCAGCAGCGCCGGGCTCCAGGTGCGGGTCGGGCTGCACAGCGGGGAGGTCGTCTTCGAGACCGACGACATCAGTGGCATGGCGGTGCACATCGGAGCCCGTGTCGCCGGGCTCGCCCCACCTGGTGAGGTGGTCGTGTCCCAAACCGTGCGCGACATGGTGATCGGCTCTCGATTCGAGTTCGACCCATTGGGCCGACATATCCTCAAAGGGGTTCCCGGCGAGTGGGAGATCTTCCGGGTGGCATAGCCTCAGGGCGGGCGAGCCAACCGCTCGGTATCGTGGCCGGGCGCTCGGATCAGGAGAAGTGTGATGACCCAGACCGCGACGAAGAGCTTGGCCAACTTCTACGGTGGCGACCACCACCCCCCTCTCGAAGGGAAGACGATGCCGGTGGTCGACCCGGCCACCGAGGCGGAGTACGCCACGGCACCACTGTCGACAGCAGCCGATGTCGATGCCGCCTGCCTGGCGGCAGCCGAGGCCTTCCCGGGTTGGCGCGATGCCACTCCCTCGGAGCGGAGCCTCGCCCTTCTTCGCATCGCCGATGCCGTGGAAGCAAATGCCGAGGAACTGACCAGGATCGAAGTGGAGAACACCGGCAAGCCGTACGGGCTCACATCGACCGAAGAGCTGCCTCCCGCCGTGGACCAGATCCGCTTCTTCGCCGGGGCCGCCCGTCACCTCGACGGGCTGTCGGCGGGGGAATACATGGCGGAGCACACCTCCATCATCCGACGCGAGCCCTTGGGGGTCTGTGCCCAGGTTGCGCCCTGGAACTACCCGCTCATGATGGCGGTCTGGAAGTTCGCTCCCGCCCTGGCGGCCGGCAACACCGTCGTGCTCAAGCCATCGGACACGACTCCGGCCTCGACCCTGAAGTTGGCCGAGCTCGCCGCCGAGTACCTGCCGCCGGGTGTTCTCAACGTCGTCACCGGCGATCGTGACACGGGAAGGGCCCTGGTCTCGCATCCGATCCCGGCCCTGGTCTCGGTGACCGGAAGCATCCGCGCCGGGAAGGAGGTGGCGTCAGCCGCATCACAGGACTTGAAACGCGTTCATCTCGAGCTCGGTGGCAAGGCACCGGTCATCGTCTTCGACGATGCCAACGTCGAAGCGGCCGCCGAGGGAATCGCAGGCGCCGGCTACTTCAACGCCGGCCAGGACTGCACGGCGGCCACCCGCGTGTTGGTCGGAAGCCACATTCACGATGACTTCGTCGCCGCCCTCGCCGAGCGTGCCAAGGACACTACGACCGGCGATCCCCATGACGACGCCACGTATTACGGGCCTCTCAACAACCCGAGTCAACTGGAACGGGTCAGCGGGCTGCTGGAGCGAGCTCCCGACCATGTCGAGGTCGTCGTGGGCGGAGGCCGGCTGGATCGCTCGGGCTGGTTCTTCGAGCCAACTGTCCTGAGCGGGCTCACCCAGGACGACGAGATGAGCCAGGAGGAGATCTTCGGGCCGGTCATAACGGTGCAGCGCTTCGACGACGAGGAGAAGGCGCTGGAATGGGCCAACGGTGTGAAGTACGGCCTGGCCTCGAGTGTGTGGACCAGGGATCACGGCCGTGCGATGCGCATGGCCAAGTACCTCGACTACGGGGCGGTATGGATCAACACCCATATCCCGCTGGTGGCCGAGATGCCCCACGGTGGCTTCAAACAGTCCGGATACGGCAAGGACCTCTCCATCTACGCCCTGCACGATTACACCCGGATCAAGCACGTCATGTCCTACATCGGCGATTGACCGGCAAGACCTGGCAACTCATCGGCGGCGTCTCGCAGATTCTTCGGCCGACGTGTCGATTCGGGGTCGCCCCGTTCGTAGTGGGTGTGTGAGAAGGGCAACATGCCCCGAAACCAACAAGACGCCCCAGAGAGGAGATCGGGATGACTCAGTACATGATGTCGGTCTACGACGGTGAAGGTGTGCAGGACTTGCCCGAGGATCACATCGCGCAGATCTACGCCGACGTCGATGTCTTCAATCAGGAGTTGAGAGATGCAGGGAAGTGGGTCTTCGGTGGTGGCCTGCACCCGGCCGAGACCGCAACGGTCGTCGACATGAGTGGCGAGGAGATCACCATCACCGACGGGCCCTATGCCGAGACCAAAGAGCACATCGGTGGCTTCTGGATCATCGAGGCGGCAGACCTCGACGAGGCGCTCGACTGGGCGGGGAGGGCCACCCGGGCTTGCCAGGGCGCGGTGGAGGTGAGGCCCTTCCAGGACGAGCCCGAGACCTGACACCAGCGGTGCCCGGTGTCGAGCTGGCGGCAATCGACGAGGTCTTCCGGCGGGAGGCGGGGAAAGCCATCGCCACGCTGATCCGGCTCTTCGGCGACATCGATGTCGCCGAAGAGGCCGTGCAGGAAGCGTTCGTGGTGGCTACGGAGAGATGGCCCGACGAGGGGCTCCCCCCCAATCCGGCCGGTTGGATCGTGACCACGGCCCGAAATCGGGCGATCGATCAACTCAGACGTGAGTCGGGCAGGGAGGACCGTCATGTGCGCGCCATGGAGCTCCAGATCCAGTCGGAGCCCGACCCGGTGGAGGGGCCGGTGATCGACGACAGACTCCGACTGATCTTCACGTGCTGTCACCCGGCGCTCGATCCCTCGGCCCGGGTGGCACTGACCTTGCGTCTTCTCGGCGGGTTGGAGACCGGCGAGATCGCCCGCGCCTTTCTCACGTCTGAGTCGGCGATGGCGCAACGCCTGGTGCGGGCCAAGCGCAAGATCAGGGCTGCCAACATCCCGTACCGGGTCCCGAAGGACGCCGACCTCCCCGATCGGCTCGGCTCCGTCCTCACCGTCTTGTATCTGATCTACAACGAGGGCTACGCCGCGTCGAGCGGGGACGAGTTGGTGCGTTCCGACTTGTGTGCCGAGGCGATCAGGCTGGCCCGCTTGCTCGTGGCGCTGATGCCCGACGAGCCGGAGGTCATCGGCCTCCTTGCCCTCCTGCTGCTGACCGAGTCACGTCGCACCGCCCGTACCGATGACGACGGGTCGTTGGTGCT
Organism: Acidimicrobiia bacterium; assembly: GCA_048595045.1. Lineage (GTDB taxonomy): Bacteria > Actinomycetota > Acidimicrobiia > Spongiisociales > ZC4RG35 > JARDZU01. Next base: position 938 of record JBMDXS010000022.1, on the reverse strand, counting down.
GCTCTCCGACCAGGATCGGAGTTTGTGGGATCGGGAGTTGATCGGGGAAGGCCAGACACTGGTCAGGGCAAGTCTGCGCCGGAATCGCCCCGGGCCGTTCCAGGTTCAGGCCGCCATAGCTGCGGTTCACAGCGATGCGCCCCATGCCGGGGAAACAGATTGGGCCCAGATCGTGCAGTTGTACGACACCTTGCTGACGCTCGCCCCCACTCCTGTGGTCGCACTGAACCGGGCGGTGGCGGTTGCCGAGCTGGAGGGGCCGTCGCAGGCTCTCACCCTGCTCGACGACCTCGGGCTGGATCGATATCACCTCTATCACGCCACTCGAGCCGAGCTGTTGCGTCGGATGGGCGACATGGAGGGGGCCGACCTCTCCTACGAGCGGGCGATAGCCATGGCCGGCAACGACGTGGAGCGCCGTTTTCTGGAGCAACGACGTGTCATTGCTCCGACTCAGGACGGCTAGCTCAGACCGTCTCCGACGTCGGCATCTTCAGGTCGGATCTCGAGACCGGCCGACTCCGCCTCCATGGTGAGGAGACGCATGAAGTCCTCATCCCCATAGCCGCGGCCGATCATCGCCACGATCATCTGATGCACGGCCGCTGCGGTGGGCAGCGGAACGTCGAACTGCTTTCCGGCCTCGAGCCCGAGTTCGAAGTCCTTGCGGAGGAGATGCCCGGTGAACGACGGGGTGAAATCGAGGTTGACGATCGTGGGGGTCTTGTACTTGGTGAAGGTCGAGCCCATCACGCTCATGTTGATGAATCTCATGTAGTCGGCCCGGGTGATGCCGGCTCGCTCGGCGAGGACAGCGGTCTCGGCCAGTGTCTCGGTGACGATGCCGAGGAGGAGGTTGTGACAGATCTTGACCAGACGGGCGGCGTCCCCGTCACCGACGTAGGACACACCGTCGCCGAAGACCTCCAGGTAGGGCA
>JBMDXS010000219.1:0-3034 GCA_048595045.1 Acidimicrobiia bacterium | reverse complement strand
GCCATCCTTCCTTCCTGCTCATGCCTTCCGTCTCCCCTCAAGCTGGGGTCGTCGGTCACCAAGGACACAAAGGCCCGTAACCCTCCGTGAACCGTCGGCGATTACGACGTTGAACGCCCATGGTGTTTTGAGACCGACCGGTGTTACTTTGCCGGAAGGGGTAACACACCCTGGGGAATTGAGAAGGGGAGTGGCTGGCCGCGGTCAAAGCCGCGGAATGGAGGCTCACAAAATGAGCGTGGGGGATCACGCTTTCGTGCGTCGGTGCACCCAATCCTTCCAGAGGCTGTCACTGCGTGACAGCGATGATGGGCGACGATTCGGTTCTCGGCTGCGGTCGAGCTCAGACAACCTGTTCCCGGCATGAACCTCACGGTATGCGTGCTGGGTGACGTCGGATCGGTGACTACCGCCTGTCTCGCCGAGGACGGCCATCAGGTCGTTGGTGTCGACTCCAACCGGAAGAAGGTCGAGATCGTCAACTCCGGCCGAGCGCCGACCCGTGAACCCGGGCTCGACGATCGGATCGCATCCGTCATCGCCTCCGGCCGGCTTCAGGCGGCGGTGGCCGAGTCCGAACAGCGACGTCAATCGGTGGGGACATGACACTGACCGCACTGGTTACAGGCATCACAGGGCAGGACGGGTCATATCTAGCCGAACTACTACTGGGCAAGGGCTACGAGGTGCACGGGATGATCCGAAGATCCTCGGTGTTCGGCACCGAGCGAATTGATCATCTCTACCTCGACCCCCACGTCGAGTCCGGTTCGATGCACCTCCACTATGGCGATCTGGGTGACGGCAATTCTGTGAGCCGCCTACTCCAAGAGATCAGGCCGGATGAGATCTACAACCTGGGAGCCCAGTCCCATGTTGCGGTGTCTTTTGAGAACCCGATCTTCACTGCTGATGTCGACGCCCTGGGAACCCTTCGGCTACTCGAAGCAGTCCGCCAACTACCCGACACCCCACGCTTCTACCAGGCCTCTTCTTCGGAGATGTACGGCAAGGCGGATCAAATACCCCAAGACGAGAACACACGCTTTCATCCCCGGAGCCCGTATGGAGTGGCCAAGGTCTATGCCTACTGGCAAACGATCAACTACCGGGAGGCGTACGACCTTTTCGCCTGCAACGGGATTCTCTTCAACCACGAATCGCCGCGACGGGGCGAGACGTTCGTCACCCGCAAGATCACCAGGGCGGCGACCCGGATCAAGCTCGGTCTGCAGGACAAGCTCTACCTCGGAAACCTGGACGCCGAGAGGGACTGGGGGTATGCAGGCGACTACGTAGCGGGGATGTGGCTCATGCTGCAAAAGGACGCACCTGACGACTACGTACTGGCCACCGGAACACGGCACTCGGTGCGTGACTTCTGTGTCAAGGCCTTCGGATTACTCGAGCTGGACTGGGAGGAGTACGTAGCGGTCGACAAACGCTACGTCAGGCCCGCAGAAGTAGACGCCCTTCAGGGTGACGCATCGAAGGCGAGGTCGATCCTCGGATGGAAGCCGAAAGTCGACTTCGACGCTCTGGTGGAGATGATGGTAAGCAGCGACCTCGAGCTCGCCGAACAGGAGAAAGTCCTGGTCGACGCGGGACTCAAGGCCAACGAATGGCGTACCGGGAGACCCCACTGATGGACCTTTCCAGCAAGCGGATCCTGGTCACTGGTGGAGCCGGCTTCTTGGGCCAGGTGGTCTGCTCCCGTCTGAGAGAGCTCGGAGCCACCGAACTGACCGTTCCGAGAAAGGGCGAATACGACCTCACTGAGGAATCAGCCGTCGAGAAGCTCTTCATCGATGCCAACCCGGAAGTCGTGATCCACCTGGCGGCCGAGGTGGGGGGTATCGGTGCCAACCGGGCGAATCCAGGGCGCTACTTCTTCGCCAACATGGCTATGGGACTGCATGTCATCGAGGCGTGCCGGAGGCACCGGGTCGAGAAGATCGTCCAGGTGGGAACGGTGTGCTCTTATCCGAAGCACACACCCGTGCCCTTCCAGGAAGAGGACCTGTGGGACGGTTATCCCGAAGAGACCAACGCACCCTACGGAGTGGCCAAGAAGGCTTTGTTGGTCATGCTCCAGGCGTACCGACAGCAATACGGACTGAGGAGCACCTACGTATTGCCCGTGAATCTATACGGACCCGGTGACAACTTCGATCTCGAGACGAGTCACGTCGTACCTGCCCTAATCCGGAAATTCGTCACTGCCCGGGAGGAAGGGAAAGAGGCCGTTGAGCTTTGGGGCACCGGCTCGGTTTCCAGGGAGTTCCTGTACGTCGACGATGCTGCTCAGGGCATCGTCGCCGCAGCCCAGCAGCTCGAGGAGCCAATTCCAGTCAATCTCGGGACCGGACGTGAGATCACCATCCGAGAGCTGGCAAACACGACCAAAGTTCTCACCGGATTCAAGGGAACCATCGTCTGGGACGCTACGAAGCCCGACGGGCAGCCAAGACGCATGCTGGACACCACCCGAGCCAGGGAGTTGTTTGGATTCGAGGCACGAACCTCACTAGAGGAAGGTCTCAAGAAGACCATCGCTTGGTGGGAGGGCTCCGTCGCCATGGGAAGCGCATGACGAACCTTCCAGCAAAAGAGGTGGTTGTTGGCACGCCGATAAGCCGCACCAGCTTCTCCGAGGTCAGCCAACTGATGCGGGTACCACGCCAAGACCGGGCCATGGTGATCGCCGTTAGCAACGTTCACTCCGTGATGTCGGCACGTCGAGATCCTCAGTTGGCCCGAGCCCTGCGAGAGGCTGATATCGCCACCCCGGACGGAATGCCCTTGGTGTGGGGTCTGCGAGCCCTCGGGCACGACCAGCAGGAACGTGTATATGGGCCGGACCTCATGCGTCATGTTTTGGTCAACGACGACGGAAGCCAAAGGCACTTCCTCTTCGGTTCGACACCGGAGACGCTCGCCAGACTGGAGTCTGCGGTGAGTGACCTCAATCCGCAGGCCCGCATTGTCGGGAAGCTATCTCCGCCCTTCCGACCGCTCACCGCGGCCGAGAACG
>JBMDXS010000218.1:0-1673 GCA_048595045.1 Acidimicrobiia bacterium | reverse complement strand
CCACCGGCAGCTGGCCCGGCCCGAAGATGACGAGCAAATACCAGGCGATCGCGAACAGGAGAACTGCCCCCGACAGCAACTGCACGAACCCGACCACCGGCCAGAGCATCGAGCGGGGCACGATTAGTTCGTCGGCGGACTGACGCGTGGCACGGTCGAGGGCCCTGGTCACCTCGGTCTCGGCGTCGTCCGCTCCGAGCGTTCTCAGGACCGCGGGCCTGGTGGCGGGTGGAACCGCCCCAGCCGCCTTCACCAGGGCCGAGCGAACCGGGTTGAGGACATGGCCCAAACTGCCCCGCCGTCGCCACTCGAGCAGATAGGCGCCAGGGTCCGCTTGGCGCCGCTTCCGCCCGGTGATGGACGAAAAGAGGGTGAGGATTCGGGCCAGGAGCGAGCCCCCCTGACGGCGGGCCCGATGCGACACCGCCTCTTCCATCTGGCGGGACACCCCGACCGGATCGACCAGGGCCATCGCCCCCTCCACCGCGGCGGCAATCGCCATTTCCCTTTCCTTGGTCGGGAGCAACGGGCTATGCGGCTTGCCTGGCTCCAGCCCCGCCGCCCGGGCAACCGCATCGACCTCGGTGGCGGCGTCCGTGGCGAGCTTGGCTGCCACGATTGCCTTTCCCTCGGCGGCCCGGCTCAGCTCGGATCGCAAATCCTCGAACCCGCTGCCATCGAGAGCCGAGACTATGTCGATCGTGGCACGATCGATCCCATCGGCCGCCAACCGGCCACGGAAGTCATCGGCCAGCAATTGTCGCTGTTGGGGGTCGAGACGGTCAGCCTTGTTGAACACGAACCGCATCCGCTCTGCGTGGGGCGCGAGACGGCGGAGATACTCGTGGAGGCGCTCGTCGTCGTACTTCTCGGGGTCGACCACCCAGGCCACCGCGTCGATGCGGGGTAGGAGGGCATCGACCGTTGCCCGATGCTCGAGACGGACACTATCGACGTCGGGCAGGTCGAGTATCGCCACTCCGGACAGGTCGGAGCGGTCGTGGCCGACGACTCGCTCGACACCGAGCCAATCGAGCAAGGGACGGACCTCCTCCCGAGCGTCGTTGGCCACCCAGGTCAGCGGCTGCTCGGTGGTGGGTCGCAGGGCCCTGGCCGGGCTGACCTCCTCGCCGGCGAGGGCGTTGAGCACCGAGGATTTGCCTACCCCGGTGCCACCGACCAGTGCCATCACGTACAGCCCGCCCGAGAAACCGAGCCTCTGTCGGATCTGGTCCACCAAAGCCCGGGCCGACGATGCATGGTCGACGAGGCCGAGATCGGACGCGGCCGTAGCTGCCTCCTCCAACCGCTCGAGCGGGGTCATTGCGCCTCCACTTGGGCGGCGGCATGTGCGGCCCGGCGCAGATCGGAGGCAAGATCGGTCGGTTGCGCCATGGGGCCCAGGGCGGAGAGGAACCTCTGCTGTTCGGCGGTGAACACCGAATCCAGGATCTGATCGAGACGGCCCCGCGCCTGTTCGACGAAGGCGGCGACGTTGGCCTCGCCGAAGATTGCCTCCAGCAGCTTCTGAGTGAGGATGGCAGTGGCGGCCCCGATGCCTATCTCGGCTCCGGTGAGTCCACCGGTGTGGATGAACACGGCGAAGATGGCGCTCGTCCCGATCACGTTGATGCCGATGCTGGCCGCCTGTGCCCTGCCTTTGAGTTGGGCCC
>JBMDXS010000217.1:0-8413 GCA_048595045.1 Acidimicrobiia bacterium | reverse complement strand
CTGCACCTGCTGGCCGGGAAGGTCGGTGTTGAAGTACATGATGTCATGGGGGTTGACCAGGTCGATCGACAGGAACCAGGGCTGGCCCTCGGCCCGCAGCATCGTGCCCTTGGTACGCAGCCATTCGATGGCCCCGGCCATCGTGGCGTTGTCGTGGACGAACCCGTCGAGCGGATCCCCGATCACGTCTCCTGTCGGGTTCCAGTCGGCGAACCCGTATTTCTCCATATCGCGTTGGTAGTTGTGATCCCGTTCCGGGTCAGGCTCCAACTCTCCCGCCAGATGCCACTTGCCCTTGTACGCGGTGTAGTACCCGACGTCCCTGAGCATCGTGCCCACGGTGGGGATCTGTGGGGACATGGAACCGACAAACGCGAAGTTGGCGTTGTCGAACATGCGAGTGTTCGGCATGTGCTGGCCCGTATAGATCACCGACCGCGACGAGGTGCAGTAGGTCGAGGCGATGTAGTGGTTGGTAAAGGTGACGCCCCTATCCCGGAGCCAATCCCGGCCCGGGGTGTCGAGCCCTCCCGGCTCGTCGTTGCGATAGCGCTCCTGATCGGTCAGGATGAACACGACATTGCGCGGCTTCGGTGCCATGGCTGTCTCCTATGGATGGGCGACCATGGTGCCCTCGATCGAAGCTCGACACGCTCTTCCTGTAGCCGCAGTGCCACGGACAGTACCAGTGGAGAAGCTGCGACCAGCGCCACCGACATCTAGGCACCTGCCGCCGCACGGCCACATCTGTGGAGCGAGGAGGACGCTTCGTCAACCACCACGCGGCGGGAACTAGACGTGCTCTGATTGAAGGATCTCGACGACGGGTCTGCGTGCTCCGGCCCGGGCAGGAATAGCGGTCAGCAGACTCATGACAGCAACTGCCACCAGTACGACCGCGGCCAACTGCCAGAAAGATGGAAGAAAGCGATTCGTTCGTGTGGCGCGGTGTGCCCCCCTTACGTCATGTGGCGACGGGACTCATCCCGCGCATCGACTGGTAGACGATCAACTGCCCCGTGTGGTACCACTCGTGGGCAGCGAGGTTCCTCAGGATCTCGCTGCGCGGGCATGCTTCCAGGCGAAGGGCCTCCCACCACCGCTCGGGGCACGCAACTAGCTCCTCCAAGCCTGGCTCGTCGAACGAGTCGATATAGCGCAACGTTTCCTCACGCAAGGTTGCGAGAACCAAGCGCATCTCGGCGAGCGTCGCCATTTCGTCGAAGGCGTCAGGGTCGTCTTCTGGCCATTCGCCACTTTGCAGCCATGCGATCAGCTCCTTTTCCTTGTTCGAGATCTCGATGAGGAGACCTGCTATCGATGGCATGTCATCCGCGGGACGCCAAGACAGGTCCGCGTCAGTGAGCTTGTCCAGCGCCTCATCGAAGTCCTGACGCACGTATCGCAGTCGCGCCTTGAGATAGTCGTGCGTGCTCATGCCGGCAATGCTATTGAGTGGGTGCGCCGCCACGGCTCGCTTTACTCTCGGTGCCCCGGGAATCGCGGTGTTCGGTGCTCCCTGGCTGGCATCACTAAACCGTGCAGCGCCCAATCGTGTGAGTCACGCTCAGTTATCAGCGCCTGGCGGGCTGCCCCTGGCGGGCGATGTGAGGTAGTCCCACTCGGCGATCGAGGAAGTCGAGAAGGTGCCGGTCGAACTCCCAGGGCTGCTCGAGCTGGCAGGCGTGCCCGGCGCCGACGAGCGTGACCAGCTCGGCGTCGGGCAGCATGTCACGGAGGGCGAAAGCCCGCTGATGAGCGGCGTCCTCGCTGCCCGTCAGGATCAGCACCGGGGCCTGCACATCCGCGAACCAGGGGGGGTCCCCCTGGATGAGGGCATCGAACATCGCCAGGATCGACGCGACGTCGGCCGCCTCGTTTCGCTCGGCCCACAATCCGGCCATCCACTCCGCCAATGGGGTGGCTCGAAAGTCTGCCGAGAAGTCTTGGAGGGCATAGCCGTGGCGGTACTCGACTCCGTCGCGACGATAGGCGTCGATATGGCGCTGCAGATGGGGTTTGTCGGTGGCGTAGCCGGCTCCCGATACGACGACGGCGGCGGTGCGCTCGGGGAAGAGGTGCTGCATGTGCAGGACGACGTTGGCGCCGACCGAGCAGCCAACCAACACCACCGGGTCGTCACCCTCCGCCGCGACCGCATCCCAGCACGCCTCGGCCAGGTCGGAAAGGGTGACGCCCTGCACTGCCCGGGGCGAACGTCCGTAACCAGGAAGATCAACAGCGACGCACCGATACCACGTTGAGAGATGGGCGAGCTGGTACATCCAGGCGGCGTTGTCCATGGGATTCGGGTGAACGAAGACCATCAGCGGCGCGGCGGCTGGTCCAGTGACTTCCCGGTATAGCGCTCCGTCGATATTCGAGGCCATCGGTCGTCCCAGTTGCTGTCGTCGACCCGGGATTCTATGTCGGTGCTCGGATCCCTCTGGCTGTCAGGCGTGGACCGACCGCCCAGGGGAGGCGCCGCCCACCGGACACGCCAGCGGCCTGCAGCGGCATCGTGCGGAGGATTCGCCGAATGCCCACGTGGGTTTCCTTGGCTGGGGCCGGGAAGGATTTGGCGGCCGGAGCGGGATGGCGCGGAGGGATCGGGCGGTGAACGGCCCCTCCTCCATACCGGTCGGTTCCAGTGGCCCCTCGTCGATCGGCTACGCCCCACCTTCTCTCTCACTACCGTTTCGCCCCGGCTGCGTGGAGATGTGACGACGGTCTTGCGAAGAGTGTTTGCGGTGTTGGCCTGGGCGTACCTGGCGGCGGTGGTCGTCCAGGTCTTTCTTGCCGGACTCGGTCTACCTCAACTGGGCGGCCAAGGGATGGAGATGCACGCCGGGTTCGGCTATGTCGCCGTCCACATGACACCGATCCTTCTCATCCTCTTTGCTGCAATCAGCCGTGCCGGGAAGGCTGTTATCTGGTGGACCGTGGCGACGGCTGTGGTCGCCTTTCTACAGCCGATCTGGGTCACCTCGTTTCAGGGCGAGGCTCTTGCCTCCATCCACGTCCTGGGAGCGCTGGTATTGCTGGGGTTGAGCTTTCAGGTTGCCCGCCTCGCCACCATCAGGCTGCGTAGCGAACCGGCGACCTGAGCTTTTCGGGCCCTACGCGACGGTTCTCTCGGCTACAACCCTCGCCTCCGAACCCTTCTTGCGAAAGACGTGGTAACGAAGATGGGTGACGAGGTGCGAATGAATCGTCTCCGCGATCTCGATCCCGACGCGGTCGCTATCCAGACCGCCGAACAGGGGTGTGCCGCCACCGAACACAACGGGCGCCAAATCGATGGCCAACTCGTCCACCAGACCCGCGTTGAGATACTGGACGATGACGTTGGCGCCTCCCGAGATCCGGATGTCGCATTTGCCCGACACCTCATGTGCCTGCTCGAGAGCACTCCCTATCCCATCGTTGACGAAGTGGAAGGTGGTGCCGCCGGGCCGGGCCCATGGCTCACGGGCCTCGTGGGTGAGCACGAACACCGGGGTGTGAAAAGGCGCCGTCTCCGGCCACATCCGCTCACCCAGTTCGAACATCCGCTTGCCCATGATGCTCACCCCGGTCCGCTCAAATGTCCTGCGCACGATCTCGTTGTCTTCTCCGATCCCACCGCCCTCACCCAGGCCGAGGTTCTTTCGAAAGAATTCCTGATGCAGGATCCATTCCTGGAGCTGGGACCATTTCGCCATCCAACCCAGATACTCGGGATCGTCGGCATGGGCGATATCCATCCCCTCCGGCACCATGTAACCGTCGAGACTCATGCCGACGTTGACAAAGACCTTGCTCATGAGGACCTCCTGACTCTCTCCACGTATGCGTCGAGACGGGAGAGCGTCTGCTCGGCGCCTTCCACTGCGTGGTAGCGGTCGACGACCTGATCGCGCTGCTCCTTGGTCTTGAACACCGATCGGAGGGTCACATGGCATCCCGCGGCCCGCTCTTCGAACGTCACCGTCGAGATGAAGGCGTCGGGATCGTCCTTCCTCGATCCGTGATGCATGACGATCCTGTCCGGCGGTGAGATCTCGAGGTACTCGACGTGATTCGGATAGTCGGTGCCGTCGGGGCCGTGCATCGTGTAGTCCCAGATCCCACCTGCTCGGAACTCGAACGAATGTGTTGTGGTGGTGAATCCCGTGGGCCCAAACCATTGCGATAGATGACGGATTTGGCTGTGTGCCTCGAAGACGAGATTCCGGGCCCCTTCGATCGTTCGTGAAACGACGATCTCTCGATCCATTGCCTCATCCATCGAGATTCGTGCCCCCCTTCAGCGTCTGCACGTACTCGTTGAGACGATCGAAGCTCTGATTCCAGAACTCCTCGAAACCGCCCGTCCAGTCGTGGATCTTGCGAAGGCCACGAGCATCCAGCCCATACAGACGCTGCTTGCCGGACTGGTGGACATGCACCAAGCCAACCTCCCTCAGCACACGGAGGTGTTTCGAAGTGGCCGGCTGCTTGAGGCCAAGATGGTCGGCTACACCGGTTACCGAAAGCTCGCTGTGTCTGAGCAGAGTGAGGATCTCGCGACGTTGAGGCTCGGCGATCGCGTTGAAGACGTCAGAAGTAGTGGCGGCACGTGCCATGTACTTGCATCATATTCCCATATAGGAAAATCAGCAACACAGAACCGATCTTGTGGTGTTCTCCGATCAGGATGAATACCGGCCGTGATCGCCAGCGAGGTGCCCGGCGTTCGATCCTGTTGCACCACTGACCCCCTCGTCGCGAAAGATAGGTCGCAGCCCCCTGACCAGGGAACGCAGCTCCTGTTCCGTTCCTTACAGAGTTTTCCTCAGGGATTCTGCGACCCGCAGTGTTGTCAGCCGGCTGACTTCTCTTCGATGAGGTCTTCGACTGCCTTGGGGATGGTGCTTTCGAAGTCGAGCAGCTTGGCCCAAGTCGGGGTGATCGTGATGACCACCATTTCGTCATAGAGCGCTTGCACGCCGACTACCCAGTCCCGGTACTGCTCTTCGGTGGTCGTCTTCCGTCCTGCCTTCAGGTAGCCCTCGGGGACCCCCTCGACATGTTCGACCTCGGCAGTCCCACGGATCAGCAGCGCCTTTGGCGGGAAGGCACCTTGATCGATGGTGAGCGCGACGTTCGGGTTCCTCCGTATCGCGGCGACCTTGGCCGACTTCGGGGCCGTCGCCATCAAGATCCGCTGACCGTCTCTCCAAAAACCGATCGGAATGACCCGAGGGTCGCCGTCGAGGCCGTTGTACGCCATCCGAGCCGGCTCAGTGCCGTTGAGCAACTGTTCTGCGTACGGCTTACCCAGAATCTCGGCTATCTCCTCGTTGGTCATCATGGTGGTCCTTTCATTGAGGAGTCATCGCCCCGAACGACGACCAGCGGATGCCTCCACTCCCCCGGCGAAGGTCGAAGCAATCTCTTGGCAATCGGCAGCCGCCCGTCTTTGCATCGCCGACTCATTTCCTCGTCGACTCCTTGGTCAAACTCGATGCTCGAAAGCTCTTCCCCTCCATCGAGTGCATCCAGTAATCGCGCCGCATACGAGCGACACCCTGAAACACCGGATCCATTCTGGACCGAGGCGGAAGCCTGGAGCACTGAGTGCACCGGGGCGAGATCTGACTTGCCCAAGTTGGACGTAAACGCCGTCCCGTCTCGGTGCTCACTCGCCACGAAGTGCTCGAAGTTCGCTCGCTGGTCACCGTGGCCGAAATCACGTCGACGATGCGAGGTCTGGCAGGCGAAGTTCCCATCGATCATGAGCTCGCAGGGCTCGACCAGGAGTCGGCGATCATCTGCGATTGGCCCCCACACCGTGGCCCAATCCAATGCTCACGAGACACGTCGGAGCAATCGATCAGAAGGATCTCGAGCGGGTCTGCGCCGTCATCGGCTACGCAATTGGCTGCTGACGTTGGTCTCTTCGACCAATTCAGGGATCTGGGACTGCGCTGGAGGCATGGGGTCGACCGATCATGAATCCGGTCAAAGCCTCTGGGTCTCGTCGATGCACAAGGGCCCCACCGATAGGCATCGCGTGGAGGCGACGGCGAAGGTGGACATGACCTATTCCTCTAGTTGCGGCGTGGTTCGACTCCCATGCTCCAGTGAAGGAGGCATGCCATGAACACTGTGGCCACGTCAAGAATGAGCCAAGGCGGGCTGGGATTCCGGAAGGGCCGAGCCAGCACGAGGACCCTGCTCATCTTCGGAGTCGTTGCGGGCCTGTTGTACGTGGCCGCCGACGTACTCGCCGGTCTTCTATTGGATGGCTACAGCTTCCGAGACCAGCACATCAGCGAAACCGGGGCCCTGGGAGCATCAACGAGGACTGTCGTCACGGTATTGATGGCTATCCACGGCCTACTCGTCGGAGCATTCGGGACTGGGGTAAGACGGACGTCCGGTGGAAGCCGAACACTCCGGTGGGTGGGAAATCTGCTGATCATCGTGGCTCTGGTGACAGTCATTGGAGTGATCTTTGCCCCCATGAGTATCCGTGGCTCAGCTCCGAGCCTCAACGGGACCATGCACCTGGTGTACATCTCGATCAGCAGTCTCTTGATCTTGGTCTCGATTGGTTTGTCGGCGATCGCGCTGAAGGGTGGTTTCCGGGTATATGCGTTGACGTCGCTGACAGTCATGTTCGCGTTCGGTGCCTGGGCAGGGACATTCGCAGGCGACATTGAAGCCGGGAATCCGACTCCATGGGCGGGTGCCATCGAGCGAGCGAGCGTCTATACCTACTTGGTCTGGCTGATCGTCTTTGCGATTTCACTAATGAAGAGAGAGAAACTCACGCCCGACGAAGCGCGAGGCTCGGGCTGACGTGAGCTCGATCACCGTGGAGTCTCGAGCTGCATCCGATGGTTCTCGTAGAGCGGACTGCCCCCAGAGAATCCGTCAAGCAGCTAGCTCGTTGACTTCTCGTCGTCGAGGGCACGATCCATCGCACCCTTCGCTTCATCTTTGACGCCTTCGACCGCCGTCCGCGCCGTGTCCTTCACTTCTGCAATGGCGTCGGTAGCGCTGGAGCTGACGTCGTCAGCGATGCCCTTTCCGACGGCAGAGGCTTCGTCGGCGATTTCGGCCAATGCCGGCTGAAGACGTTGAGCCGTCCGACTCTCGAGGGCGGTGCCCGGGAGGAGCGTTCCGACCAAGACCCCACCTCCGAAGGTGATGAGACCCGCGGCAAGAGGGTTGCCCCGCGTCTGCTGACGAACCATCGTCGGCGCCCCGGCGATACCTTCTCTCATGTCATCGATCTTCTCAGTGGTGCGGTCAGTCATGTCCCCGACCCTTTCTCCTATCCGTCGCGAAACCCCCTCCCACGGATAGTCGGTCTGGTCATTGCCCATGACCGAATCCCTGACATCGATCCACAATCGCCGCAGCCGGTGAGTTCCACGGGCCGTGACCCGACGCGGGCTAACACGATTTTGAATCTGATCGACCGTGTACTCGATGTCGTCTCGCTTCCGGTCGATGTCCTGTCTCAGTTCGTCTGTTCGCTCAGCCATCTCTTGTCTTCCTCCAACTCATCCATGGTTTGATGTGGCAACGGCTCTACATCTCGCAGCTCTTGGCGTCCGGTGACGAAGAGTGCGCCGGCGACGATCGCCCAAAGGAGCCCCACTGTGAGGAACCCGAGCCACACGCTGTCAAAGACCTCGGCCAATCCCCACGCCAACGCGACCGAGAGGAGCAGGGCGGCGATCGATGCGAAGACGCCAGAGCCGGCGAGCAACCCGCCTCCTCTGGCGGCCTGCCGGATCTCGGCGGTGATCTCCTCCTTCGCCAGTTCGATGTGGCTGTGCACCAGTGAGCCGAAATCGTTGCTCAGTCTTCCGACCAGCTCCCCCAGTGAGGCATCCGGTTCGTCGATCGGATAAGGAGGGCTCCCTGAGGCGGTCATGAGGTCGCCAGCCGTGTCTCCGGTGCCCCCGCGCTCGATTGTGGGGTGCTTGGGCTCGATGTCTGATCTGGCTTGGACTCGCCCGCCTGGGTGAAGCCTTGACCGTCCATGTTCTTCACGAATCGTCCAACGAGGAGTCCCGCACCAAACGTTATGGCCAGAAAGGTTGTCGGGCTTCTCCTGGCGAAATTGCCCACGTCCTGGACAACACCCTCGACGCCCCTCGAATCCAACCGGTCCGCAAACGACTCGATGCCGTCTGCACCCATCCTCACCCACGTCGCCGCCGCGCCCTGCTCTCCTGACGTCTCCGCCATCGTCCGGAACTCGGAAGACAGAGATCGGAGATTCTCCGACGCACGCCGAGTTTGGTTCTCCGCCTCTCTCGTCAAGCTCCGTTGCGCGTCTGCCAACAACCGCTGACTTTGGTCTTTGGCGACATCGACAAGCTGGCCCGCCTCGGTTCTCGCCGAATCGGCAACCCGGCTGACCTCTTCC
>JBMDXS010000216.1:0-10908 GCA_048595045.1 Acidimicrobiia bacterium | reverse complement strand
GGTGCTGGCCGTCGCCCACATGGATCACCCCGGGTTCGTCGTGAACGAAGTCACCGGGGACGGGGCCCGATTCGAGTTCCGCGGTGGGGTGCTTCCCCAGTACTTCGTCGATGCGCGGGTGGACTTCGTCACCGGCCCCGGCCGGGGTGGCAGGGTCGTCGAATACGATCAGTTCGACCGGACGGGACTGATCGCGTTGAGTGGCGCCCCACCGGTGCCGGGTGACATCGGTCGCTGGCACTTCGCCCGGCGCAGCACCCGAACCGGGTACCTGGCGGCCCCGGCATGTGACGATCTAGCCGGATGTGCTGCCGCTCTCGCTGCATTGGACCGGGCCAGGAAAAGGGCCGACCTGGCTCATTTCGGTGTCCTCCTCACCCGAGCCGAGGAGATGGGATTCGTCGGCGCAATTCACGCCGCGAAAGAGGGCGATATCCCGAAGAAGGCCCGGATTCTCTCTATCGAGACTTCACGGGCTTCTGCCGACGCCCCGCTGGGCGAGGGCCCGGTCATCCGGGTGGGGGATGCTTCCTCGGTGTTCGACGCGGAGCTGACCAACCGGATCACCAGGGCGGTCCGGGAGAGCGGATTGGCCCATCAACGCAAGCTGATGAGCGGAGGATCGTGTGAAGCCACCGCTTTCGGGGCCTATGGGTTCCGGGCAGCCGGGTTGTGTCTGCCTCTCGGCAACTATCACAACATGGGCAATCTCGACCGGGTGGAGAAGGGATCGGGAGCGGCAGTCCCGATGATGGAGGAGGTCGCCCTAGGCGACTTCCACGGTCTGGTCGACCTGCTCCTGGTCGCAGCCGAGGGTATCGACCGTGACTGGTCGCTTCGAGAACGTCTGGACGTCGTATACGCCGCCAGTCGCCGGGTCCTCGACTGACCTCCCTCTCGTTATTGGGAGGGTCAGGTGCGTATGTGACTGCTCCCGGTCCCAATTACGGTTGGCTCTTACCGTTCCGGGCAAAAGGAGCTGTCACGGTGGAATACAGGGTCGAGAAGGACTCCATGGGTGAGGTCCGAGTCCCCGCCGACGCCTATTACGGGGCATCCACTCAGCGAGCCGTGGAGAACTTTCCCATCTCGGGGCTCCGTTTCGGGCGGCGGTTCATCTGGGCGCTCGGGCTGATCAAGGGCTCGGCTGCCGAGATCGCAGGCAGTCAGGGCCACCTCGAGCAGGGGCATGCCGACGCGATCAGGGCCGCGGCCGATGAGGTGATGGACGGCCGGCTCGACGAGCAGTTCGTGCTCGACATATTCCAGACCGGCTCCGGGACATCGACCAACACCAATGCCAACGAGGTGATCGCGGGCCGGGCCACCGAGTTGATCGGCGCCGACGAACGTGTCCACCCGAACGACCATGTCAACTTCGGGCAGTCCTCGAACGATGTGATACCAACTGCCATCCACGTCGCCTCGGTGGCGGCGATCAGGGAAGACCTGATCCCGGCCCTAAGCCAGCTGGCCGAGTCGCTCGAGGCGAAATCCGCCCAATTCGAAGACGTCGTGAAATCGGGCCGAACCCATTTGATGGATGCCACACCGGTAACGCTCGGTCAGGAGTTCGGGGGTTGGGCAGCTCAGGTCCGGAAGGGCGCCGATCGTCTCGACAAGATATTGCCCGAGCTCGACGAGCTGGCGCTGGGTGGGACCGCGGTCGGGACCGGCATCAATGCTCCTGCCGGCTTTGCCGCGGCGGTGATCGCACTGATGGCAGAACGAACCGGGTTCCCATTTCGTGAGGCGGGTGACCATTTCGAGGCGCAGGGCGGCAAAGACGCCGTAGTCATGGCCTCCGGGACGCTCAAGACGATCGCAGTCAGCATGTTCAAGATCGGCAACGACGTCAGGTTCCTCGGCTCCGGGCCCACGTCGGGTCTGGCCGAGATACGGATCCCAGATCTCCAGCCAGGCTCCTCGATCATGCCCGGCAAGGTGAATCCGGTCATGTCGGAGATGGTCATGCAGGTGGCCGCCCAGGTGGTCGGGAACGATGCGACCGTCACCTGGAGCGGGGCGAACGGGAATTTCGAGCTCAACGTGATGATGCCGGTGATGGCCCACAACCTCCTGGAGTCGATCGGCCTGCTTGCGGCGGCGGCTCCCACCTTCGCCGCCAGGTGCGTGGACGGGATCGAGGTCAACGCCGGGCGGGTGAAGGAGCTGCTGGAGCGAAACGCGGTGATCGTCACCGCCCTCAACCCGCATATCGGATACGACAACGGTGCCCGGATCGTCAAAGAGGCCGCCGCGACGGGACGATCGGTTCGTGAGCTCGTCATCGAGTCGGGTCTGATGTCGGAGGAGGAGCTCGATGTCGCGCTGGACCTGAAGAAGATGACCGAGGGCGGCATCACTTGAGCCAGCCGACCTTGACGGTCGCCCAGGTGCTCGATGCCGTGGGCGACGCGGTGGGGGCGGCGATGCCGGCACCGGTCTGGGTGCGAGGCGAGGTGTCCGGGTTCCAGCGGACCAACCGTGGCGCGGCCTTCTTCCGTCTCGTCGATCCGGACCAGCCCGACAACGCTTTGGAGGTGGCTGCCTCCGGCCGGATGATGCTCACCGTTTCCCATGCCTTGGAATCTGCGGGTGTCGGTGGATTGCGTAGCGGGATCGAGGTGAGGGCCAGGGGCACGGTCGGGCTTCGCCGCAGCCGCGGTCTCGTTCATCTCAGTCTGCTCGAGGTGGATCCGGCCTACACGGCCGGTCGTCTCGCCCTCGATCGGGAAGAGGTGCTGCGCCGTCTCGCCGCCGACGGGACCCTCACCGCCAACGAGAGCCTGGAGTTGCCGTTGGTCCCACTCCGTATCGGGTTGGTGACGAGCCGCGGTTCTGCCGCGCATGCCGATTTCCTCGACCAGTTGCGCCGTCCCGGTTACGGATTCTCGGTGCTGACGGTCCAGGCGGCGATGCAGGGCGAGGCTGCGGTAGACAACGTGGTCAGGGCCCTGGAACGGCTGGCGGCCGAGGATCTGGATCTGGTGGCGGTGGTTCGGGGCGGGGGAGCGAAGCTCGATCTCGCCGCCTTCGACTCGGAGCGGGTCGGTCGGGCCATCGGCGCGATGCCAGTGCCGGTCCTGACCGGAATCGGTCACGAGGTAGATCGGACGGTGGCCGATGAGGCGTCTGCGGTGGCGCTCAAGACGCCGACCGCTGCCGCGGAGTGGATCGTCTCCCGTGTCGCCGACTATGCGGGACGGCTGGACACAGCGAGAAGGATGATCAGGGAAGCGGGGCTGGCCGCATGGAGCGGGGCGGTAAGCCGACTAGACCACTCAGCCGTGCAGCTGGCCGGCACCCAGGGCGTCCTTCGACGGCAAGCCGACCAGATCGACCATCTCGAGCGTGGAGTGGCCGAGGGGTCGCGTGCCGCGATACAGCGAGGCAGAGAACAACTGGCCGCCATGGGTGAGATGTTCGACGCCATCGGGGTGGAGCCCACCCTGAGGAGGGGGTTCGCCATCCTGACGCGACCCGATGGCCGGGTGGTGCGAAATGCCCGGGAGATGGGGCCAGGCGATCGAGTCACGGCCAGGCTGGCGGATGGGTCGGTGGTGATGGTGGTGGAGCAGTGACCCAGCCGGGGCTGACCTACCGGGAAGCGCTGGAGGAGCTGAGGGCCATCCACGCTCGTCTCCGTGAGGACGACGTCGACATCGACACCCTCCTCGACGACGTCCAGCGCGCCGCAGACCTCCTCGCCTTCTGCCGGGAGCGCCTCACCGCGGTCGGCGACCGCCTCGAGGAGGTCCTGACCGACTTTGAGTAGCCGAAGTCGGGACCCACGGTGTCGTATACGGTGTCGCCCCGTCTCAATTTCGGAGATGGGGTGTCAGTTGAGCGGTTCCCCGTCCAGGGCCTCGAGGAGCACGTTCCAGCCCAGGCTGGCGCATTTGATCCGGACCGGGTACTTACGCACACCCTGGAGCGATTCGAGGTCGCCGAGGACGGCACCGGGCCGATCGGGGTCGAGACCGATGTCGGCCTTGCCATCGAGGGACATCATGTCGCGGAAGCGTTTGGTGAGATCCTGGATCTCGCCCTTCGTCTTGCCCTTGATCGCCTCGCTCATCATCGACGCCGAGGACTGGCTGATCGAGCAACCCTGCCCTGCGATGGCGACCTGTGAGACCTGGTCCCCGTCGAATGCGAGCTCGATGGTGATCTCGTCCCCGCACAACGGGTTGACCCCTTCGGCCCTGTAATCAGGTTTATCGAGCTGCCCCTTGTTCCGAGGGCTCCGGTAGTGGTCGAGGATGACCTCCCGATAGAGGTCCTCCAGGCTCATCCGCCGACCCCGAACAGCTCGCCCGCGCGTCGCAGCCCGCCGATCAGGGCGTCGACGTCCTCTTCGGTGTTGTAGACGTAGAAGCTGGCCCGGGCGGTCGCCGCCACCCCGAGACGGCGCATCAGGGGCTTGGCGCAGTGATGACCTGCCCTGACCGCCACCCCCTCCTCGTCGAGGATGGTGGCCAGGTCATGAGCGTGGACCCCGTCCAAGGTCATCGAGACGACGCCGCCGCGGTCCTCGAGGGTGGTCGGCCCCTGGATATGCAGCCCGGGGACATCGCCGAGCCGGTCGAGTGCGATAGCGGTCAGCTCACGGTCGTGCTCCAGCACCTTCTCCATTCCGATCGAGTCCAGATAGTCGATGGCCGCATGGAGCCCAACCGCCTCGATGATGGGCGGGGTCCCCGCTTCGAAGCGGTGCGGGATGGCCGCCCATGTGGCGTCGTGCAAGGTCACCTCGGAGATCATCTCGCCGCCGCCCTCAAATGGCTCCATCTCCTCCAGCGCCTCCATCCGGCCCCAGAGGACACCGATCCCGGTCGGTCCCAGCATCTTGTGGGATGAGAAGGCGACGAAGTCCGCACCCAACATCTCGACCATGACCGGCGAGTGGGGGACCAACTGGGCGGCATCGACGACGACCCGGGCACCGATCTCGTGGGCCCTGTCGGAGATCGACCGGACCGGTGGCATGACCCCGAGCACGTTTGACATCCCGGTGACGGCGACGACCTTTACATCGGGTCCGAGCTTCTCGTCGTAAGCGTCCAGGTCGAGGCGGTATTCGTCCGTCATGGGGACGTGATCCAGCTTCGCCCCGGTCCTCTTGGCGACCATCTGCCAGGGGACGAGATTGGCGTGATGCTCGATCTCGGTGGTGAGGATCCGATCCTCGGGGCCGAGATGCTCCAGACCCCAGCCGAAGGCCACCATGTTCAGGGCGGTGGTGGCTCCCCGGGTGAATATCACCTCGTTGGGATCGTTGGCCCCGATGAACCTCGCCACACGCTCTCTGGCAGCCTCATAGGCGTCGGTGGCGGCGACGGACAGCTTGTAGGCGCCGCGATGCACGTTGGCGTAGGAAGATCGGGCGAAGCTGTCCATCGCCTCGAGCACGGGGATCGGCTTCTGCGATGACGCACCCGAGTCGAGGAAATGGACCCCGTTGGAGAGGACGGGGAAGTCGGCTTTCAGGTGCGAGAGGTCTGCCACGTCTAGGTCAACACCGTCCTGAACGAATCGTATCCCTCTTGTTCCAGCCGGACCGCCAGCTCCGGGCCGCCGCTCTCCAGGATCTGCCCATCCATGAAGATGTGAACGTGGTCCGGCTCCACATACCTGAGGAGCCGCTGGTAGTGCGTGATGATGAGGAAGCCACGCTCGGGGCTGGTGAGCTTGTTCACCCCGTCGGCCACGATGCGGAGGGCGTCGATGTCGAGCCCGGAGTCGGTCTCGTCCATGATGGCCAGGTCAGGCTGGAGCACGGCCATCTGAAGCACTTCGTTCCGCTTTCGCTCACCGCCGGAGAAGCCCTCGTTGAGATAACGGTCGGCGAAGGAGGTCTCCATGCCCAGGTCCTTCATGGCGTCCATGACCTTGAGCCTCAACTCGAGGACGGTCAGGTCCACGCCGGTGCGGTTGGAGAGAGCCTGACGCAGGAACTGGATCACCGACACCCCGGGGATGGCTTCGGGGTGCTGGAAGGCGAGGAACATACCGGAGGCACCTCGCTGGCTCGCGCTCGCCGCGGTCACGTCTTCGCCCTTGTAGAGGATTCGCCCCGCGGTCACCCGATAGACAGGGTGCCCCATCAACACCGAGGCCAGGGTCGACTTCCCCGAACCGTTGGGCCCCATCAGGGCGTGCACCTCGCCCTGATTCACGGTGAGATCGACCCCTTTGAGGATCTCGATGTCGCCGGCGCCGGCGCGCAGGCCTTCGATCTGGAGGAGGGGAGTGCTCTCGCTCACATCACAATGCTATTTGCACTATGACGGTAGGGAAAAACGCCGCTGGAAATCATGAGCTGCAGTGCCGCATACCGCACGTCCCCTTCCCGATTTCGACGGAGCGGTCATTCGGTGACGTCGGCCCAGACCGGGGTGGCGAGACGGTTGAGATCGCCGATCGAGATGGGAAAGACGGTGGTGGGGGTCCCCGCGGCCGCCCAGACCGGGTCGTTGCGGCGCAATCGGTCGTCGGCGAACACCTTGAGCGGTGTGACATGGCCAAACGGGGGGGTCCCCCCGGCCGAATAACCTGTCGCGTCCCTGACCTCATCGAGTGTGGCTCTTCTCGAGCCGGTGACGCCGGCTGCATCCGCCAGCTTCACGGTGTCGAGCCGCAGGTCACCCGGGACCAAGGCCACCACCGGCTCCTCGGACGCATCGGCTCTGATCAAGACGAAAACGAGTGACTTGACGATCGCGGAGACAGGACAGCCGATAGCCGCCGCCGCGTCGTCCGCGGTCTTGGTCCCTTCGGGGAAGACCCGGACATGCATCTCGAAACCCTCCACCGAGTCGGCAAGCCGTCGGCTCGCCTCAGGCAACTCGCTCATCTCTGTATCAACTCGATCATTCGGGCCATCCCCTCGTAGTCGGCGAGATCGAGCCACTGGAGATAGAGCCGATCGACCCCGGCCTCCTCCAATGCAGCGATCTTCTCGGTCACCTGTCCCGGGGTCCCGTAGATGACCCCGGCTGCATCCCAACGTCGGACCACCTCATCGACCCCGATGTTGCGCCTGCCGGCAGCACGTCCGAGGAGTCCCGCCAGCTCGCTATCGGTGGCGGCGATGGTCACCGGCCCCATCATCGTGGCCTCGACCTTGCGGTCACCGGCCGCGGCTCGCATCACCTCGATCTTCGCTCTCGCTTCATCGGCAGGGCACACGAACACGTTGTATTCGTCCGCCCTGGCGCCGGCAAGCGCCGGGGTGCGTTTGGGCCCGCTCCCACCGACGATTAGACGGATGCCGGTCGGCTTGGGCTTCACGTCGAGGTCGAGGCTGTAATAGGTGCCATCGAAGCGACCACGTCCCTCGCCAAAGGCGGCGGCAAGGTAGTCGATGGCCTCGACGAGCCGGGCCCAGCGCTCGGGAGAATCG
Source organism: Acidimicrobiia bacterium (assembly GCA_048595045.1). Taxonomy (GTDB): domain Bacteria; phylum Actinomycetota; class Acidimicrobiia; order Spongiisociales; family ZC4RG35; genus JARDZU01. The sequence continues at coordinate 3,500 of JBMDXS010000216.1, read as the reverse complement.
GGGAACGGGATGCCGAGAGCGTCGTGCTCGTATTCGTTCCAACCTGTCCCCACGCCGAGATCGAGCCGTCCTCCCGACATCTGGTCGATGGTGGCGGCGTTCTTGGCGATTATCGCTGGATGCCTGAATGTGATCGGGGTGACGAGGACGGTGAGCCGGATACGGTCCGTCTCCCTGGCCAGCCCACCGAGGGTGGCGAAGGCGTCGGTCGCCTCGGGGCCGGGTTCCCGACTCCAGGCGAGATGATCCGATCTGGCGAAGGAGTGCAGGCCCTCCGTCTCGGCAAGGCGAGCGGCACGCAAGATCTGTTCGTACGTTCCCCCCATCTGGGGCTCGGTCATGAGCGAATACTGCAAATGGGCTCCTGCTCCGCGGCCAGATTCAGCCTGCCCCTTCCTCGACCTCTATGGCGAACCCCTCTTCTACCAGGGCCGCCTTCAGTGTCTCCGCCTCGCCGGGACGAACGGAGAGGCTGAGGATGCCGCCACCTCCGTGCACGGCATGTCTCAGCTGGAGGTCCCTGACATCGACGTGGCTCGTCTGCAGGGCGTGGCCGACGGCGGCGATCTCACCGGGCTTGTCCTGCAGGATCACCTCGACCAAGGAAACGGGCGGAGCCATCGAATGGCGACGCGCCCTGGCCTGATCCATCTCCCCGGCCAGCCCGTCCATGTCGCCGGCGATGACCCGGGCCCGCATGTCTTCGAGCCCTCGCACCAAGCCGTCGATGGCCGACGTGACCGCATCTGCGTTGGAGGTGAGCACCTCCGGCCACCACGACGACTCGGTGGAGGCGACCCGGGTCAGGTCGCGGAAGCTGCCCGAGACCAGGTGGGCGGCGTCGGGGTTCTCGGAGATGATGTTGACCAGGGCCACCGCCAGGAGCTGGGGGAGGTGGGAGACGGAGGCCACCACTTCGTCGTGTCGCCGCGCCGACATCACTATCGGGTTGGCGCCGGTGGACCGGACGACGGAGCTCAGGAGCTCGACGTCTTCCGCAGAGGCCCCATCGTCACATATCACCCACGGTGCCCCCCTGAAGAGGGCAGCCGAGGCCGCCTCCGGCCCGGCATGCTCTCTTCCCGCCATCGGGTGGCCGCCGACGAAGCGGAGCCCGTCACGGGCCGCGTCGACCATCGGCTCTTTGACACTGGTGACATCGGTCACCAACGCGTCGGTCTCCAGGGTGGCGAGCGTCGCGAGATTGGCGTGCAGCGGTCCGGCCAGCACGACCAGGTCCACCCCGGCCGTCGCTGCGGAGGCCGAATCTGCGCTGTCTGCCGCCCCCCTTCCGGCAGCGGTTCTCATGGCGTCGGGCGAAGGATCCCAGCCCACCGACTCCCAACCCTGCTCACGGAGGGCGAGGCCGACCGAAGCGCCGATGAGCCCGGTCCCGAAAATGGCGACGCGAGACATGCTCAGGGGCGGTAGGCGTCGAGGATCAGATCGAAATCCCGGGGATTGTCGAGGAACATCTGCGGATAGAACCGCCGGCAACCGGCTTCCTCGAGGGCGGCGAGCATCTCGGCAGGCTGCGACCCCCATCCATGCGGGTATCCCCGTCTTCGATACACCGTCTCGATGTGATCCGTTGTGGAGCGGGTGCGTTCGGCCAGCATCTCGAGGAGACGGCGGTAGTCGCCCTCCTTCCTCGCTGCGATGGCGGGAGAGGCAGACGAGAACAGGATCGAGCCCGGGTCTCGCCCGACGTCGGCCGCCGTCTTCTCGGCGAGCTCGCGCTTGGCCGCGTACTGGTCGGGGGGACAGGCGTAGATGTTGAACTCGTCGGCGTAGCGGCCGGCCAGGGCCGGGGTCTTCCTCTTGCCACCCCCACCTACCAGTAGCCTGAGGTTCTGAGGTTGCGGCTGCGGATCGAACGCGGCGAGGCTGAAGTGCCTCCCCTCGAAGCCCGTGCCCTGTTGGGAGAGCCCAGCTCTCAGATAGGCCAGGCACTCCTCGACCATCTCGAATCGGGTGGACAGGTCGGGGTAGGGGAGCCCGAACATCGTGAACTCCTCGGTGAGCCATCCCGTGCCCACTCCCAACGTGAAACGCCCGCTCGACACCTCGTCGAGGGTGACGGCCATCTTGAGGTAGACGGCCGGGTGCCGGAATGTGACCGGGGAGAGCAGTGAGACCAGCTCGATGCGGCTCGTCTCACGTGCCAGGCCGGCGAGATGAACGAGGTGGTCGAACGCCGGCCGTTCGGGAGATTCGCCGCGTTCGAGATAGTGGTCGGGCAGGGCGAGGGCGGCCAGGCCTCGGTCTTCCGCCCAGCGGGCGGCAGTCAGCACGAGGTCCCAGCTACCTCGCGTTTGAACTGCCAGATCCATCGTTGGAGCCTATCTGCCGACGGCTCGCGTCAGGAAACCGCAGCTGCGTCGTCCAGCAGCGCCCTGGCGTGCCAGGCGACGTCGAAAGCGGGGTCGATGATGCGGTGCAGTGCAATGCCGTTGAGGGCCAGGACCAGGGTCTCCGCCCTCCGTTCGGCCAATGAATCCGAGAGGTATGGGCTCTGCCGCTTCATTGCGGCGGCGAATCGCCCGACCCGCTCCTGATGATGGCGGACCATGCGTCCGGTGAGCTCGGGGCTGGACCCGGCCCCGGAGACCCCGATCCGGATGTACACCCGGGACAGCTCGGGTGACTCCTCGAGGAATCTGATGTAGGCAGCCACGAGGTCCTGGAGGGTGTCGGTCCCGTGATGGTCGGGATCGGGATCCACCGCGTCGATGGCCTCTCGGACCACGGTCACGATGGCCTGCTCCTTAGAGGCGAAGAGGTTGTAGAACGAACCGGGGAGGACCCCTGCCAGCTGGCAGATCGCCTTGATCGTGGTCCCATCCAGACCGTTCTCGGCGACCAACGACCGGGTGGCTCCAAGAATCCTCTCCCGGGTCTCCAGCCCGGCCTTGTACCGCATGCCGGAAACGGTAGACCGACTGGATCGTGTTCTCGATGCAGACCGTGACGGACATGTGACGGATGGCGTTCGGTGTGGGAACGGAACCTCTTTCTTTGAGCGTTGATTCAAATTAGAGTGGACACTCAAAGATCAGGAAGGGGATATGGCGAGTCACTATCGGTCGAATCTCCGGGACCTCGAGTTCAACCTGTTCGAGGTCAACAGGATCCAGGACTATCTCGGGTCTGATCCCTGGCCGGACCTGGACGAGGCCACGGCCCGGGACATCCTGACCGAGATCGAACGGCTCGCCCGTGAAGATTTTGCCGCCTCCTACGTGGACCAGGACCGGATCCCTCTCGAGCTGGTCGACGGCGAGGTCCACCTACCCGAATCGATCAAGGACGGCGTCAGAGCGTACAAAGAGGGTGGCTGGGATCGTCTCGCCGTCCCCGCAGAGATGGGTGGCATGCCGGTTCCCCCCAGCCTGGGCTGGGCCACCCAGGAGATGCAGCTCGCCGCCAACACCACCGTTTCCTGGTACTCGGGCGGGGCCCTGTTCGCCACCGTCCTCTTCGAGGAGGGCAACGAGGCA
>JBMDXS010000215.1:0-2680 GCA_048595045.1 Acidimicrobiia bacterium | reverse complement strand
GTCGTCGGTTCATCAAGTTGGCCGGTGGCGCCGGGCTCGCCGCCCTCACCGGCGTTCTCGATCTCGATCTGATCGCACTGGAGGCCTTCACCGGCGTCGACAACCCGCTCCTGACCTACCCCAACCGTGACTGGGAGGACGTCTATCGGGATCAGTACTCCTACGACGACTCCTTCACAGTGATCTGCGCCCCCAACGACACTCACATGTGCCGGCTCCGGGCGTTCTCACGGAACGGCGTGGTCATGCGTCTCGAACAGAACTACGACGGTGCCAACTACGGCGACCCACAAGGCAACACCTCCACCGCCCACTGGAACCCTCGAGGCTGTCTGAAGGGGTACACCCTTCATCGTCGGGTCTATGGGCCCTACCGACTGCGGGCGCCGATGGTCAGGCGAGGGTGGAAGGAGTGGGCGGATGACGGGTTCCCGTCGTTGTCGGATCAACCCGAGTTGCGGACCAGATACCGGTTCGACGACCGCGGCAATGACACCTTCGTCAGGCTCAGTTGGGACGAGGCCGACGATTATGTCGCCAGGGGCCTGCGCGCGGTAGCTGAGACCTACTCCGGTGAGGACGGGCGGCGTCGTCTCATCGATGCGGACGGTTACGAGCCCGAGATGCTCGAGTTCTGGGAAGAGTCCGGGGTCCGGACCATGAAGTTCGGATCCTCTCTCCCGCCCCATGGCGTCGCCGGCAAGTTCGGGATCTTCCGATTCGCCAACATGATCGCCTTGCTCGACGCCCACGTCAGGGGCGTTGGGCCGGACGAGGCCAGAGGGGCGCGGGACTGGTCGGAGTACACATGGCGCGGCGACCAGGCCCCCGGGTTCCCCTTCGTCCACGGGCTCCAGACCAGCGAGGTCGATTTCAACGACCTTCGTCATAGCCGTCTTCTCATCCAGGTCGGCAAGAACCTGGTCGAGAACAAGATGCCCGAGAGTCACTGGTTCCAGGAGATCATCGAGCGGGGCGGAAAGATCGTCTCGATCGTCCCCGAATACGGGCCGCAGTCGTCGAAGTCCGACTACTGGATCCCGGTCCGGGCAGGGCTGTCCGATACGGCCATCTTCCTCTATCTGGCCCGTGAGCTGATCGAGCGGAATCTCTACGACCAGGAATTCGTCAAGCGCTTCACCGATCTCCCGCTCCTGATACGCCTCGACACTCTGCAAAGGCTGAGGGCCGACGAGGTGTTCGTCGGCCACACGCCGCTGCTCGATCCGGGCGGGCCCAGCTTCACCCTCCACGGGATGACCGCGGACCAGTACGACGCGATCGGCGACCGCGTCGCACGCGATGCCTCGGGTGCCCTCCGCGCCCTGAGCCGGGAACAGGTCGGCCAGAAGATGGACTTCGACCCCGCCCTCGACTGGCGGGGGACGGTCACCCTCGCCGACGGCTCCGAAGTCGAAGCAGCGACAGCCTTCAACCTGTACCGGGAGCACCTGGCCGACTACGACTTCGAGACGGTTCTCGAGATCACCGGCTCTCCCCGTGATCTCGTCGAGCGGCTCCTGGAGGACGTGGCGACGATCCATCCAATGGCGATCCATGTCGGTGAAGGGGTCAACCACTACTTCCACGCCACACTTCACAACCGGGCGACCTACATGGTGGCGATGCTCACCGGCCAGGTGGGCCTGCCCGGCTCCGGTGTCAGCACCTGGGCCGGGAACTACAAGGGAGGCATCTTCCATGGCGCCCCCTGGTTCGGCCCCGGTGTTGGAGGCTATGTCGCCGAGGATCCGTTCAACCCTCTGCTCGACGCGGCGGACCGCTATGACTTCGACAGCGTCCGCCATTACAGCCATGAGGAGGAAACCTCCTATTGGGGCTTTGGAGACCGGCCGTTGGTGGTGGACACACCGGAGGAGGGGCGCAAGGTCTTCACCGGCCGCACTCACATGCCTACGCCGACCAAGGTCCTCTGGTACAACAACGCCAATCTGATCAACCAGGCCAAATGGGCCTATCACTTGATCAGGAACGTCAACCCCAAGGTCGACATGATCGTCGACCAGCAGATCGAGTGGACCGGGTCCGCCGAGTTCGCTGACGTGATCCTTCCTGCCAACAGCTGGCTCGAGTTCGAGACGCTGGAGATGGGAGGCTCGTGCTCCAACCCGTTCCTACAGCTGTGGAAGGGGGGCATCGCACCCCTGTACGACAGCCGGGATGACATCGCCATCTTCGCCGGGATCGCTCGGGCACTGACCCGCCTCACCTCGGAGAAGCGGTTCGCCGACTATTTCGTGTTCGCCACCGAGGGTCGGCCCGAGGTGTACCTCGACCGGGTCCTGGCCGCGTGCTTCACGACCGAGGGTTACACCGTGGAGGACGTCATGGCCGGTCGCTATGGCGAGCCGGGCGGGGCCTTGATGCAATACCGCACCTACCCCCGCATCCCGTTCTGGGAGCAGGTGCGGGACAGCCTCCCCTTCTACACCGACACCGGACGGATGAATGCGTATTGCGACCTGCCCGAGGCGATCGACTACGGGGAGAACCTGATCGTCCACCGCGAGGCGGTGGAGGCCACTCCATACCTGCCCAACGTCATCGTCTCGACCAGCCCTTGGATCCGCCCCAGGAGCTATGGGATCGCGCACGACGACCTGGATCCTGACCGGAGGCAGGTGCGCAACATCGCCATGCCCTGGAGCGAGGTCCGCCA
>JBMDXS010000214.1:0-74055 GCA_048595045.1 Acidimicrobiia bacterium | reverse complement strand
TCCGTGGTCTCGGTCGGAGCCTCGGTGGTCGCCGTCGTGTCCTCCGACGCCTCCGTGGTATCGGTCGGCTCTCCTCTGCTACAGGCCGCTACGAACAGACCAATCGCAAGAAGGGCAGCAAGCGCGCCCCTCCCTCGTTTTGTTGTCATATGGATTCCCTCCTATGGGCAGACAGGCGTAATACACCCATCGGCCAGAAAGCTTATACACAACCCCCCGGCAACACACAGCGATGACAGGTCGAAATTTGAGCGAGTGGTCAGCGTGGGGGCATCCGGGCCCCGGCATCGAGTCGTATCACCTCGCCGTTGAGCAGGGGATTCTCGACGATGGCCTGGACCAGGTGGGCGAAATCGGACGGTGAGCCGAGGCGGCGAGGGAAGACATGCAATCCTGCCAACGCGTCCTTGAGCTCCGGTGGCGCCCCGGCGAGCAGGGGGGTGTCCATTATTCCGGGCGCAATAGCCACGACCCGGACGCCGACGCCCGCCAGATCACGGGCCAGGGGAAGGGTCATGCCCACAATCCCTCCTTTCGAGGCCGAATAGGCGGCCTGTCCCACCTGGCCCTCGAACGCGGCGATGGAGGCCACGTTGACGATGACACCTCGCTCGCCATCGGGCCCTGGCTCGTTCCTGGCCATGACGGCGGCCACGTTGCGAATGACATCGAACATCCCCACCAGGTTGACCCGGATCACGAATTCGAAGAGATCGAGGTCGAACATCTCGCCATCCCGCGAGATCACACGTTGGGCGGGGGCGACGCCGGCCGCATTGACCAGGACGTCGATCTTGCCCCACTCGGCCGCGCCCCTCGCCACCGCATCGGCGACCATGTCGGGGTTGCGAACGTCACAGACGATGAACCGCGCCCTGTCCCCAAGCTCCTCGAGTGCCGAAGAGCCACCTCTCTCGTCGATGTCGAGCAGGACCACCGATCCCCCACCGGTGATGAGGCGGGATGCTGCTCCGAGGCCGAGACCCGAGGCGCCACCCGTGATCAGGGCCACCGATCCTTCGATCTCCACTCGACCTCCTCTACCGGCGGCGACGGTACCACCCGCCGTCTCGCCCCCCTGCTGAGATGTCCCAGATGAGTTGTCACAGTTGGAGTCGTCGGAATTGATCGGAGTGTTCGACTCCGGCGTCGGAGGCTTGAGCGTGCTGGCCGAGATCCGTCGCGAGCTCCCCTCGGCCGATCTCATGTACTTCGCCGATCAGGGTCGTGCGCCGTATGGCGTGCGCGGGCTCGAGGAGGTCTCCGCCATGTCAGGAGAGGTCTCACAGTGGCTTCTCGACCACGGAGCCGACGTCATAACCATCGCCTGCAACACCGCCTCCGCGGCCGCTCTCCACCAGTTGCGGGCCCGGCACCCGGAAGTCCCCTTCGTGGGGATGGAGCCGGCGGTGAAGCCGGCCGCACTCAACACCAGCAGCGGGATCATCGGTGTTGTCGCAACCGCCGCGACGTTCCAGGGCGAGCTCTTCGCCTCGGTCGTGCAGCGCCATGCCTCTGGGACCAGGGTCCTCACCAAGGCCTGCCCGACCTGGGTCGAGTTGGTCGAGAGGGGGGAGATCGACGGGCCGCGGGCGCGAGGTCAGGTCGAGCAGTGCCTGGCCGATCTCCTCGAGGGCGGAGCGGACACCATCGTCCTCGGCTGCACGCACTTCTCGTTCCTCGTGCCTTTGATCGAAGACGTGGCAGGGCCGGGTGTGGCCGTCGTCGACCCGGGCCCGGCGGTGGCCCGTCAGGTGAGGAGGGTCGTCGGCTACAGCGACGGCAACGCCCGGCTCGTCCTGGCCACCTCGGGCGACCCGGAGAGCCTCCGGGAGTGGGCCCACCGGCTCGCCGGGATCGAAGGGACCGAGCCAGTCCTAGCCTGCGTCTGGAATGGCGGCTGAAACGATCGACCCGGCGGTCCGGGATGCCCTGGCCCGGCGACCCGACACGGCTTGGGTACATGGAGGCCTCGCCCTCTTCGGTTGGGGCGTGGCAGCCCGGGTCGAGGCAGGGTCCGGCGCCGATCGCTTCGATCGAGCTTTGCGTCGTCTCTCGACGACTGCCGCTCCGGTGGCGATGGCCAGCTTCACATTCGACGAGAACGACCCCGGCTCGGCCATCGTGGTTCCCCGCGCCTTGATGAGGATCGATGGCGACGGGGCTCGCTTCGTCATCGGTGACGAGTCGATGGTCCCCCCGCCGTCAGAGCCGCTCGGATTGCCGGCCGGCCGTCTAGCTCGGGGTGAAAGCGCAGCATGGGAGGCCCTGGTCGGAGACGCCCTCGCTGCCATTCGTGACAACGAGGTGGAGAAGGTGGTCCTGTCACGAATCGTCACCGCCGGATTCGATGCGTCCGTGCCGGAGCATCAGGTGTTGTCCAACCTGGTCAGGAACGAGGCCGGATCGCACACTTATCTGGTCGATGGGTTCCTGGGATCGAGTCCAGAGCTTCTCCTCTCTTTGCAGGAGGGAAAGGTCAGATCGATCTCTCTCGCCGGCTCGGCCGACCCCACCGCTCCAGAGGCCGACGGGGTGTTCCAGAGCGCGAAGATGACACGCGAGCACGCATTGGCCGCCGACTCGGTGGATCTCGCCCGTGCCCCGTTCTGCTCCCATCTCGAGCGATCGGAGCGCGGGGTGGCCACCTACGGTGACATCCAGCATCTCTCCACGACCTTCGAAGGAGTGACCCACCCGGGGACCACGTTCGCCGACCTGCTGGCGGCCATGCATCCCACGGCCGCGGTCGCCGGGACACCCACCAAGAGCGCCCTCGAGTTGATCCGTGAGCTCGAGGGTCACAAGCGTGGCCGCTACGCCGGCCCGGTGGGTTGGTTCGATCGCAGCGGAGACGGGGAGTTCGCCATCGCCCTCCGCTGCGGCAAGATCGACGGAGCAACGGTGACCCTGTACACCGGCGCCGGAATCGTGGAGGGGTCGGAGCAGGCCCAGGAGTTCGACGAGACCGAGATCAAGCTCCGTCCCATGCTGGGCGCGCTCGAGCTCAGCTGAGACCGGCGCAGACGGCCCGTGCGGTGTCGTCGAGGCTGCGGCGGGTCTTCAGGTCGACTTCCCTCTCCACCGGCACGATCGCCACATGTCCCCCGCCCTGTACCAGCAGCTCGGACACCAGCGTTCCCAGACCATCCATTTCGGCCACCGTCGCCGTCTCCAGGCCGTACCCAATGGCGAGACGGCGCAGGTCGAGACCGTGAGGCGCAATGAACAGGCGTTCGAAGGAAGGGGCGTGCTCCGATTGGGGCAGGAGGTCGAACAACCCGCCTCCGCCGTTGTCGATCACCACGAAGACCACGTCACCGATCGTGTCGCAGACGAGCCCTGTCGAGTCATGGAGAAAGGTCAGATCGCCGCAGAAGGCCACTGTCCCCCCTGACGTGGCAGTGGCGGCACCGATGGCCGTCGACACGAATCCGTCGATTCCTGAGGCACCGCGGTTCGAGAGGACCCGGGCGCCACCGGTGAAATGTCCATCGACGTCCCGAATCGGCATCGAAGAGCCGGCGACCAGGATCTGGCAGACGATCGAGGTCAGGGCCCTGGCCACGGCCGGGCCGCTGGCCGGCTCGTGAGAGGCGAGACGCTCGTCGAGTGCCGTGCGCATGGCGGTGTCGGCGGCCTGCCATGCATCGAGGATCCGGGTATCGGGCGCCGGGCCGATGGCCTCCAGCGTCAGTGCGGGGTCGGCCTGGATCATGTGGGTCGAATGCCGTCGTGGGTCCTGCCAGGCACCCCACGGATCGATCTGGATCTGGGGCACGGGCAGCGACGTAAGGCCGACGAGCCGATCACTGGGCCCGATTCGGCCCACGGTGAGGACGAAGTCGGGGCGAAGAGAAGGGGGCAGGCCTTCGACCAGGAGGTGGTGATAGGTAGTGATCGAGTCGAATGGCCGCATTCCCGAGGTGGCCGTGGCCAGCACCGGTCGCCCCATCCTCCGGGCGACGATCGCCACGGCTTCAGGGTCGAAGTCACCCTCGCCTGCGATGATCAGCCCGCCGCCAACCAGGTCGAGACCGGCCCCGCCCTGCTTCGATCTCTGGTGGGTCTGCCATGGAGCGTCGTCTCGACGCCCCTCGATGGAGAAGGGATAGGTCTCGGCCCGCGTTCGCCCGTCGTCGGGCACCGGGACGGTGGGCTCGCGAAAGGCGATATTGAGATGAACAGGCCCGGGACGCGCTCCGTGGCCCCGGGCCCGTGCCACGGCCTGTGATACCGAAGAGCGCCAGTACCTGTTGGAGTCGACGTCCTGCTCGGCCGGAGGGATGGAACAAGACCAGCGAACACGGCTTCCGAAGATGCCCGGCTGTTCCATGGTCTGGTTGGCGCCCACATGGAGCAGCTCGGGCGGCCGGTCGGCTGAGATCGATATGAGCGGGACCAGCGACAGGTCTGCCTCGACGACTGCCGGCAGGTGGTTCGCCACGGCAGTGCCCGAGGTGGCGAGCACGACCACCGGACTATTGGCGGCACGGGCCCGGCCGAGGGCGTGAAAGGCCGCGGACCGCTCATCGATCACCACACGGGTGGTCATACCCGGGTGCTCTTCGAAGGCGATGGCAAGGGCAGCAGAGCGGGAGCCTGGCGATATGACCACGTAGTCCACGCCCTGACGATGCAGCTCGTCGACAATGGCGCGAGCCTGCGCCGTACTGGGGTTCGGTTGTGTCATCCGGTGAAGTCTCGGTTCATGGAGTCTCGACGCTCAGGTGAGGACCTCCGCCGCGTTCCTGACCTTACGCAGCATCTCGGCCGCCCGGTCCCGATCGGGACGCCATCGTCTGAGCAGATCCGGATCGGGCTCTGGCCTGCGCACCTCGAGCATGCCGTTCATCGAGACGAGCGGGGATCGTGTCGGGTCGCCCTCGATCAGGGACACCGTGCCGAGTCCGCACGCATATCGCAGCTCCGGGAGCAGGGAGGCGACGAGGAGCCCGGAGTAGATCCCGACCGAGGTTTCCAGGGCGGACGACACCACCACCGGTATGCGGGCCCTCGCCGCGATGTCGAGCGTCCTGGCCACTCCACCCAGCGGCTGGACCTTGACCACCAGGATGTCTGCTGCGCCCATCGCCGCCACCTCGAGCGGGTCGGGGCGGAGACGAACCAGCTCGTCGGCGGCGAGAGGCACACTCACGCGCTGCTTCAACTCCACCATCTCCTCGAGGGTCTTGACCGGCTGTTCGACATACTCCAGGTCGAACCGGGCGTAAGAAGCGAGACGCAGGGTGGCCGTCTCCAGGTCCCATCCGGCGTTGACGTCGATGCGAATCTTCCCTTCCGGCCCGATCGCCGCCCTGACCGCCGCCAGCCGGGCCTCGTCCTCCTCCATGGTCTGGCCCGGCTCCCCCACCTTCACCTTGGCGGTGCCGGCGCCCGACTCGAGGACGAGCCGGGCCGCCACGTCGGGCGCGACGGCGGGGACGGTGACATTGATCGGGATGAAGGCCCGCCCCGGCTCGGGCAAGCTGCTACACGCTGCCTCGAGGGCCGCTGCCAGCCATCTCGTCGTGACGTGCGGCGGGTAGTCCGGGAATGGTGAGAACTCTCCCCAGCCCGCCGGCCCTCTGATCAGCACAGCCTCACGGTGGTCGACCCGTCTGAAGCGGTGACGCATCGGGATCCGGATCGGAAACAGCTCGAGTGCCTCGAGGACCGCGCTCATCCGGCCTGCTCCTCCCGCAGGTACTCGACGAGACGATCGACCTGGTCGCCGGTCAGGGTCGAGGAGAAGGAAGGCATGCGGCCCCTGCCCTCGGTGATGGTCAGTGTCAAGAACCGATCGGGCAGGGCCGCTGAGTTCGACCGCGGCCCCAGAGCCGGGCCGACGCTGCCTTCTAGCCCTTCACCGTGACAATTGGAACAGAGCTGCAGGTAGATCTCCTGACCGGTGGCGTCCTCGGGCGGTCTCCCGACGCAGGCGGCGGCGAGCACACCGAAGAGAGCCAGGATCGCCATCCGTCTCATCACGGCGATGGCATCGAACCGCCGGATCCGGCCCTCAATCGGCCCGCCGGCTCTGCTCGACGTGCTCGGCCAGGTCACGGACCAGCTGTGATTGATCCTTGGGGATGATCAGCACCACATCGGGCGTCTCCACCACCACCAGGCCGTCGACGCCGGCGATGGCGATGATTCTCGAGCTGGACCGCAGGTAGGACCCCTTGACGTCCAGGGCGACCACGTCACCGATCAGGATGTTTCCGGCCTCGTCCTGCTCCCCTATCTCCGACACCGACTGCCAGGAACCGATGTCACTCCACCCGGCATGGAGGGGGACTACGACCACATCCTTGGCGCTCTCGAGGATGGCGTGGTCGATCGATATCGAGCGAGCGGTGTTGAACCGAGCACCCAGGGTCACCCTGCCCTGGACCGGGTCCGACACCGAAGCTCGTACTGTCTCCAAGATGTCGGGGGCAAGCCTCTCTGCCTCGTCGAGCAGGGCGGATGCCCGGAACACGAACATCCCGGAGTTCCATAGATGCCTGCCATCGGCCACGAGCCGTATCGCCTCGTCGGGGTCGGGCTTCTCCTTGAACCGGGTCACCCGGAAGGCCGGGCCAAACGCGTCGCCCTTCTCGATGTACCCATAACCCGTCTCGGGTCTGGTCGGGACCACTCCGAAGGTCACCAGCGACCCTCCGGCTGCGACTGCAACGGCGTCTCCCACCGCCGCGACGAAGGCCGAGGTGTCGGTGATCAGGTGATCCGAGGGCATCACCAGCAGCACGTCTGCCCGGTCGGCGCTCAAGGCGGCCGCGATGATCGCAGGAGCCGTGTTGCGGCCCGAGGGCTCGACCAGGACCGTGGCCGCGAGGTCCGAGTCGGATAGGGCTTCCTCGACTGCGTCGACGTGATCGCTCCCGGTTACGACGATCACCCGCCCGTCGTCGGCCACCCGACCGGCCCTGTCGAGCGTGGCCTCGAACAGGGGTGTCCCGACGAGGTCGATGAACTGCTTCGGGCGCTCCCGCGTGGAGACCGGCCAAAGCCGGGTCCCTGACCCACCCGAGAGGATCACCGGTCGAATCGTCGATTTCACCCTGACGAGGGTACCCGTGGCCACCTCATGGCCCCGTGCTACCTTCCTGGCGCTCGCATGACGGAACTCCTGCTGATAATCCACATCCTCGCCGCGGCCGCCTGGATCGGAGGGTCGTTCCTCACCGGTTTCATCGCGCCCCGGATGGCGAGGAGTGGGAGCGAGGGAGCCGTCCTGGCCTGGGCCCGGGTCTCGGCGGAGGCGGGTGGCAAGTACTTCAACCCAGCCGGGATCCTCACCGCCCTGAGCGGCATCGGCCTGGTCTTGACCAGCGACATCTACGACTGGGCCGACACCTTTGTCTCCATCGGTCTGGGTGTCGTGATTGCCGCCGCGTTGATCGGAGCTCTGGTCCATCGTCCGGGCGGGGAGAAGATGATCGCCGCTCTGGAATCCGGAGACCGGGCCGAGGCAGCGGCCGAAGGGAAACGGGCGGCGATCTGGGGAGCGATCACCACCGTGCTTCTCATCGTGGCAGTTGTGGTGATGGTGCTCAAGACCGGCGCCGCGCAGTGAGCCCAGTGGGTGCTCAGTCGGAGACGCCGATCGAGATGTAGCCGCAGTCGGCGCAGATCTGCCTGACGATGCCGATGCCGCCCGGTGCCTCCACGAACTGATGCTCGTGGGTGCCCCCCCGATTTCGGGCGAATGCCGAGCGGACCGCACCGAACAAACCACTGCGTTCGCCCTCGGGCAGTGGCGCGCCGGCAAACAACAGCTCCAGGTCGGGCTCGAGCGTCTCGCCCTGACCGACCCGATCGTCGACCGGGGAAGACGGGGAGACCTCCTTGTCGACTTCCAGGTGCCCTAGATCCACCACGACTTCCTTCGGACCGGAGTCCTCGTCGGCGATGACGGTCGGCCACGATTCCTGTTCGGTGGCAGCCTCCTCGTGGATGGTCACGGGGGTGATGTCGTCCTCGGCCGGCCCCTCGTCTTTGCCCTGCTCCTCGTCGAAGAATGCGAGAGCGGCATCGGGCGGAAGCTCCTCGTAGGAGGGCTCTTCATAGACGGGTGGCTCCTCCCAGGCGGCGTCCCAGTCCGGGGGCTCTGCCGAACCTGAAACGGCCTCGAAAGGAGCCCGGGTCACCTGTCTCGGGATCAGACCGGGGCCGGGCCGGAGCGACGGCGTGGACGGGGCAGACCGACCGGGTGGCTCGACCGGATCGGTCACCTCGACTTCTTGGGGCACCACCCGCGCTTCCGGCGACTCCAATGCTTCCGACGGCTCTGCCGCTTCGGGCGGTTCTACCGCTTTCGGCACCTCGGCTTCGGAAGTGTCGGCCAGTTGGGGCGGCGCCGGCTTCTGAATCGGGATGGCCTCTGTCTCGTCGACGGGTGCAGGGACGCTGGAATAAGCCTCGAGCCGCTTGGCCCACGGTGCCGGTTCCGGCTCGGGGGCGGGGGAATCGGGGGCCGGGGAGAAGTAGGAAGGGCTCCGACCGGCGGTCTGGAGGTTCTGCAACATCGCCTCTCGCAGCTCCGGTATGCGTGAGGGCATCGTGCCCCGCCGGGACCTGCCCACGGCGACAACGCGGCGCGGGATAGTCATGGCCTTGTAGCGAGCCCAGACACCGGCCATGTGCTCGACGCCCTTGTAGGCGAAGTCGACTGGCTCGTCTGCGATGAATGTGATCTCCTCGCCGTCCAAGGAGAGGGAGAAGGCACTCGAGACCAGACGGGCGGCATGGACGTCGTACAGCGACCAGCGACCAAGCGATTCCCCATCGAGGAGCACCTCGGCCAGCCCGTTCTCGACCACGATCGTCGCCGGGATGCCCGGATGGTCGACCTCCGGCACCCTCACCTGACCGGTGAATCTCACCCTGACACCGTCACTTCTGCGTCCCTACCCGCCCCGTGTGACCCATCAAGATCCCATCGGGGAACTGAATGTCAAGCCCAGAATGGTGTGGCCGGTCAAGCGTAGGCGTCCAGAGGTGGGCAGGCGCAAACCAGGTTGCGGTCACCGCCGGGGCCATCGATGCGGCTCACCGGCGGCCAGTACTTGTCAGACCGCAGCGAGCCCACCGGGAAGGCAGCCGCCTCTCGCGAATAGGGGTGTGACCAGTCATCGCCCGCCACCAGCTCGGCGCTGTGCGGAGCGTTGCGGAGCGGGTTGTCGTCGGACGGCCACTCTCCCGATTCGACACGGGACACCTCGTCGTGGATGCCGATCATTGCTTCGACGAACCGCTCGAGCTCCTCGAGGCTCTCCGACTCGGTCGGCTCGATCATGAGCGTCCCGGCGACCGGGAATGAGAGTGTCGGGGCATGGAACCCGTAGTCGGCGAGACGCTTCGCCACGTCGTCGGCGGTGATGCCGGTCGCCTTCGTCGTCGGCCGAAGATCGATGATGCACTCGTGAGCGACACGGCCTTTGCTCCCCGCGTAGAGGACGGGAAAGTAAGGGTCGAGCCGGCGAGCCAGGTAATTGGCCGAGAGGATCGCCACCTTGCTGGCGGCTCGCAGCCCGTCGCCACCCATGAGCCGGATATAGGCATAGGGGATGGGGAGGATTCCGGCAGAGCCGTATGGTGCGCCGGCGATCGGCCCGAGCCCCGTTTCGGGGCCGGCCGCATCGTCGAGTGGGTGGTTGGGCAGGTAGGGGGCCAAGTGGGCACGTGCGCCGACCGGCCCGACCCCCGGGCCGCCCCCGCCGTGGGGGATGGTGAAGGTCTTGTGCAGGTTGAGATGCCCGACGTCGGCCCCGAACCCCCCGGGCTTGGCCAGACCCACCATGGCATTGAGGTTGGCGCCGTCGACGTACACCTGACCCCCGTGACGGTGGACGGTGTCGATGAGCCTTCGGACATCTTCCTCGAATACGCCATGGGTGGATGGGTAGGTGATCATGGCCGCGGCCAGTCGGTCCGAGTGCTCGACGGCCTTGGACTCCAGATCGGCCAGGTCGACATTGCCCGAGTCGTCGGTGGCCACGACCACTACCCGCATGCCGGCCATCACCGCAGATGCAGCGTTGGTGCCGTGGGCGGAGGAGGGGATGAGGCAGACGTCGCGGTGCCCGTGCCCCAAGGACTCGTGGTAGGCGCGGATGGCGAGCAGACCAGCCAGCTCGCCCTGCGACCCGGCGTTCGGTTGGAGCGATACCGAGTCATAACCGGTGATCCGGCAGAGGGCGTCGGCCAGCTCGTCGATGAGCTCGTGATAGCCGGCGGCTTGATCGGCCGGGGCGTAGGGATGGATCGCCGAGAACTCCGGCCAGGTGATCGGGATCATCTCGGTGGTGGCGTTCAGCTTCATGGTGCAGGAGCCCAGTGGGATCATGCTCCGGTCCAGGGCCAGGTCGCGGTCGGCCAGGCGTCGCAGATAGCGGAGCATGGCGTGCTCGGAGCGATGGAGTCGGAACACCGGATGCGTCATGAACTCGGACCGCCGCTCCAGGCCGCCAGGGAGGGCACCAGAGGTGCCGTCCTCCGTGCTCTCCACACCGAAGGCTCGGAGGGCCCGGGCCACGACTTCGTCGTTGGTGGTCTCGTCGAATGCGACCCGCACGTGGTCCCGGTCGACAGGGCCGAGGTTCATACCCAGTTCGACTGCGGCCTCGATCACCTCCGCCGCCCGTCCCGGTGTCGACACGGTGATGGTGTCGAACCAGGAGCCGTTGACAACCTCGATGCCGGCTGCTTGCAACGAAGCCGCCGCTGTCGTAGCCAGGCGATGGGTCTCTCTGGCGATCTCGATCAGTCCTTCCTGGCCGTGCCAGCAGGCGTAGAAGCCGGCGATGACCGCCAGCAGCACTTGAGCGGTACAGACGTTGGAGGTCGCCCTCTCCCTTCGTATGTGCTGCTCACGCGTCTGTAGGGCGAGCCGATAGGCGACACGCCCCGAAGTGTCGTGCGAGACGCCGACGAGGCGGCCGGGAAGGGCGCGCACGTGCGAATCTCGGGTGGCGATGAATCCCGGATGCGGGCCGCCATAGCCGAGCGGCACCCCGAACCTTTGCGCCGATCCCACCACGATGTCGGCACCCCACTCACCGGGCGGGCTCAGCAACGTGAGGGCGAGGAGGTCGGCGGCCACGGCCACCATCACGCCAGCCGCCTTGGCGTCTTCGACCAGCGACCGGTGGTCGGCGATCTCTCCGGACGAGCCCGGGTACTGGAGGAGAAGCCCGAAGGCCGAATCTGCTTCGAACCCGTCCGAGATCGGGCGGACCTCGATGCCGATCGCCTCCGCCCTGGTCCTGACCACCTCCACGGTGGGGAGATGGCAGTCGTCGTCGACGTAGAACACGGACCGGTCTCCCTTGGCCAGCCGTCGGCACATGGCCATCGCCTCTGCGGCCGCGGTCGCCTCGTCGAGCAGCGAGGCATTTGCGACATCGAGCCCGGTGAGGTCGGAGACCATGGTCTGGAAGTTGAGGAGGGCCTCGAGCCTCCCCTGGGAGATCTCGGGCTGATACGGGGTGTAGGCGGTGTACCAGGCCGGGCTCTCCAGCACATTGCGCTGGATCACGGCTGGGGTGATGGTGTCGTGATAGCCAAGACCGATGAGAGATGTCATGACGACGTTCTTCGAGGCCAGCTCTCGAAGCCGGGCGATCGTCTCGGCTTCGGAAAGGGCCGGTGGGAGATCCAGATCGGTGTCGACGATCGAGGAAGGGATGGTCTCGGCTACCAGGTCATCCAGCG
Organism: Acidimicrobiia bacterium; assembly: GCA_048595045.1. Classification (GTDB taxonomy): domain Bacteria; phylum Actinomycetota; class Acidimicrobiia; order Spongiisociales; family ZC4RG35; genus JARDZU01. Next base: position 62,334 of record JBMDXS010000214.1, on the reverse strand, counting down.
AGGCGGAGCCGACGGTGGCGAGCATCTTCTCGATGTCGTCGGGGCCGGGGCCGATGTGTCGGTCGACGAAGCGCTCGTTTGGGTTGGGCATCTCTCTCCTCAGGGTGCGAATGCCCTCCCCCGCTGTCGTCATCCTCCAGCGCTGCCTCGACCGAACGGTCCAAGTGCCTGAGAGATTCCGGGGAGGAGTTGCCCCTTCGGCGCCCCTCCGTTCCAGGGGCTCTCCCATTCGGCGTCAACGGCAGGGCAAACCTTAGTTGCCGGACAATGTTGCGTCCCACCTTGCCGTTGGGCGCGATTCACACGTTGAACCTGAACTCCACGACGTCGCCTGCGCGCATCACGTACGTCTTTCCCTCGGTGCGGATCAACCCGCGGGCTCGGGCGGTCAGCCACGAGCCCGCCTCGACCAGGGCCTCGTAGCCGACGACTTCGGCAGCGATGAACCCGCGCTGAAAGTCGGTGTGGATCACGCCTGCGGCCTCGGGGGCGGTTGTGCCCGAGCGAATGGTCCACGCCCGCGCCTCCTTCTCGCCGGCGGTCAGGAAGCTCTGCAGACCGAGCGTGCGATAGGCGGCCCGGATCACCGCATGGAGACCAGGTTCCTCCTGCCCGACCGACGCGAGAAGCTCTCTGCGGTCGTCTTCGTCGAGTTCGCCCATCTCCGCCTCGATCTGAGCATCGAGGAACAGCGCCTCGGCCGGCGCGACCAGCCCCGCCAGTTGCTGACGGAGGGGAACATCACGAAGGCCTTCCTCGTCGAGATTGAAGACGTAGATGATCGGCTTGGCGGTGAGCAACTGCAGATCGGAGAGACCACCGGCAGCATCCATCAGTCCTGGCACGCTGCTGACCATCCGGCCCGAGGCGACGATGGCTCGCAGCTCACGTATGAGGTCGACCTGAGCAAGCAGGGACCTGTCGATCGTCGACTCCTTTTCGAGTCGTGGAAGGCGCTTGTCGATGGTCTGGAGGTCGGCGATCGCCAATTCCGTCTCGATGATCTCGATGTCACGACGGGGATCGAGGCCGTCATTCCCGGGGGACGAGCCCCAGACCCCCGCGCCGGCGACGTGAGCCACGCGCTCAGATCTGAACCCCCGGACCACATGACAGATGGCGTTGGCCTCGCGGATGTTGGCGAGGAACTGGTTGCCCAGCCCCTCCCCCTCCCCTGCGCCCTTCACCAAGCCGGCGATGTCCACGAACGTCACCGTCGCCGGCACCACTCGCTTGGACCCGAAGATACCGGCCAGCACCTCGAGGCGGCCGTCGGGAATGGGGACGACCCCCGTGTTGGGCTCGATGGTGGCGAACGGATAGTTGGCGGCAAGGACACCCGCGTCGGTGAGCGCGTTGAAGAGGGTGGACTTGCCGACGTTGGGCAGACCGACGATACCGATGGAGAGAGCCACTCACCGGAGGTTAGGAAGACCTCTCCGCCGGCCCACTAGCGTCGCCGACGATGGATCGGATCGCAGTCATCGGCGCCGGCTCGTGGGGGACGACCGCGGCGTCACTCGCCGCCCTCACCACGCCGACCGTGCTCTGGTCACGTCGCCCGGAGGTGGCGACAGGGGTGAACCAGCAGCACCGCAACCCGGTCTACCTGCCCGACGTCGAGCTTCCGGCTGCGCTCGAGGCGACCACGGACCTCTCCGAGGCGGTCATTGGTGCCGAGGCAGTGGTGATGGCCGTCCCCTCACACGGGTTCCGGGATGTGTTCCGCGAGGCAGCGCGGCTCATCGGGCCGGCCACGCCCGTGGTTTCCCTGACCAAAGGGATCGAACAGGGGACCCTGGCCACGATGACACAGGTCGTGGCTGAAGTCGCCCGTGACCACGATCAGGGCCGGATCGGGGTGATGACCGGGCCGAATCTCGCGTCCGAAGTGGCCGCCGGCCAGCCCACGGCAGCCGTGATCGCATTCCGCGACCAGGAGGCAGCAGTCACCCTGCAGCAGGTGTTCATGTGCCCGACTTTCCGGGTGTACACCCATGACGATGTCCCGGGCTGTGAGCTCGGTGGCGCGCTGAAGAACGTGATGGCGATCGCGGCCGGGATGTCGGACGGGCTCGGCTTCGGCGACAACACCCGTGCCGCCCTCATCACACGTGCCCTGGCCGAGCTGACCCGGCTCGGCACTGCGTTGGGAGGGAGGGCCTCGACTTTTGCCGGGCTCGCCGGGATGGGGGACCTCATCGCCACTTGTATCTCGTCGAACAGCCGCAACCATCGTGTGGGCTTCGGGTTGGCCCGGGGCATGTCGCTGGACTCGATCGTGGCCGAGATGGCGATGGTGGCCGAGGGGATCAAGACCACCCGGGCCGTACTCGACCTCGCCACACGACGCAGTATCGAGATGCCCATCGCCGCCCACGTCGGAAAGGTCCTCTACGAGGGCATGGACCCCCGTGATGCCGTCCTCAGGCTGATGACACGCGGGGCCAAGGCCGAGACCTGATGGCGCGCCCCCCGACACGGATCCGCCGTCTCCCCGAGAAGGCGGTCGGTGAGCGGCGGGTGATCTACTCCATCCTGGACGAGGGATACGTCTGCCACGTCGCCTACCTCACAGACGATCGGCCGGTCGTGATCCCGACTCTCTACGTGCGTGACGACGAGACGATCCTCCTCCATGGGTCGACGTCCTCGGGCATCACGTCGGCAGCACGTCGTGGCTCTCCGCTCAGTGTCGCAGTGACTCTCGTCGACGGGCTGGTCGTGGCCAGGAGTGCCTTCGAGTCATCGGTCAACTATCGCTCCGTGGTCCTCCATGGCGAGGGAACGGTGTTGGAAGGCGCCGATCACCGGCGCGCCCTCGACCTCATGGTGGAGGGCCTGATCCCTGGCCGTCTCGCCGACATCAGGGAGCCCACCGACCTCGAGATTCGGAAGACGGCCGTGGTGGCCGTACCGATCGGCCTGGTGTCGGCAAAGGTCTCATCAGGCCCACCTGAGGACGACCCAGCCGATCTCGGCACCGGGGTGTGGGCCGGTGTGGTCCCGATCGCGACCTCTTATGGGGAGCCGATACCCGCCCCTGACCTGGAACCCGATCTCGATGTCCCGGAGTATCTGAGCCGGTATCGGCGTTCTTGATCGCGATACATCTGGGGGGCGACCCCCAGACCCCCGAGTCTGCAACCGTGGTGACCCATCAGGTGTTCTGAGGACATGGCCAATCGACTGCTGACCACATCCCATGGGACCAACCGCGAGGCATTCAATGCCCGGGATTGGGCCCGTTTCGTGTCGATCGGCCTCATCTGGGGCGCCTCTTTCCTCTTCATCGAGGTCGGACTGGAGGCGTTCCACCCTGGGCTGGTGACGTGGATGCGGGTTGGCTTCGGCGCCCTGTTCATGGCGGCCCTGCCCCAGGCACGGGCAGCGACGATAGAGAAGGTCGACCGGCCCCGGGTCGCCCTCCTCTCAGTGGTATGGGTGGCGATCCCGCTGACTCTGTTTCCCATCGCACAGCAATGGATCGACTCGGCCGTGGCCGGCATGCTGAACGGGGCCGTGCCGATCTTCACCGCCATCATCGCCTCGATCCTCCTCCAACAACTGCCGGGCCGCCTCCAGATCGTCGGCCTTCTCCTCGGGTTCGCCGGGATCCTCGCCATCGCCCTCCCCTCGGCCGAAAGCGGCCAGACCGCCGCTCTCGGCGTGGCTCTGGTGCTGGCAGCGACCATCTGCTACGGATTCGCCACCAACATCGTCACCCCGCTCCAGCAGGCTTACGGATCGATACCGGTGATGGCTCGCATGCTCTGGCTGGGGGTGATCCTGGTGGCACCATACGGGATCTATGGGCTGCTCAGATCTGGCTTCGCATGGCCCTCGCTCCTCGCCATGGCGGCCCTCGGGCTTCTTGGCACAGGTCTGGCCTACATCCTGATGGGGGGCCTGGCGGGAAGCGTCGGTCCGACCCGGGCGAGTTTCATCACCTATCTGGTCCCGGTCGGGGCCCTCGTGCTCGGCGTCACCTTCCGTGACGAGATCGTCGCTCCCGTGGCGATCGTGGGCTCTCTCCTCGTGATCGCGGGCGCCATCCTCGCCTCGAGACGGGAGGCCCCGCCGGCTCCCGGGGCGGCCATGCTCGAGGGCGAGGATCACAGCGTGGCCTGAGCCCGGTTCCGGCCACCGCCCGACGGGGCGGGCATCGTCAAGATGCAGCAGCCAGTCGCAGGGCTCGGATGGCCAGGTCCCGATCACCCAGCCGCCGGCGTAGCTCGCGTTCGAGACCGCCGATCGGGTAGAGGTTCTGGGGGGCACGGGGGTCCTTGTGTCGGGCCGACGCATACCGGGGCAGCGAAGCGGTGACCAGGTTTGCCCGCCGCACTGCCTCCGCCACGCTCATGTCGGCCTGGACCTCGCACCGCACCAGCCCCCCAGCCGGACCGGTGCCATTGGCGAGACGCAGATACCAGGAGAATCTGCTCCACGAGGTAGTGGTGAGGAAGAGCGGCGTTCGATGCCCGACGGGCAGGGCACCCAACGTCGCCCTCAGATCGTCGGGCAGATATTGGACGTGCTGTGTCTTGACGTAGCCGACGGCCCCCTCCACATGACGTCGATGGGAGAGTGGCCCGTCGACCACCATCAGTGCCACGTCGGCATGTCGCTCGGCGATGCCACCCTCCAGATCTCCCATCCGCTGCTGGATGCCGAGCCAAAGCTCCTCCGGGGTCGAGCCTTTGGTGCTCATCACCTGATATGTCCCGATGGTGGTCTTCACCGGGTCGGCGTCGGCGCCGGTGAACACACCCCGCCGAACTTCTGCGGCCACCACCACGGCTTCGCTGTTGCATCGCACCGCTCCGGCCGCGAAGGTGGCGGCCAGGCCGAAGCTTGGAAACCGACCGTCGTGCTCGATCCACAGATTGGCGTCGACCCGGCGCACACCGTCCACGAACAAGATGTCCGGCGCGGGAACGGCCTCGGGCAGGATGGGGTGCCACTGCTCCGGCGTCAGTTCGACCGAGACATCGACGTTCTCCGTGGCGTCGGCCAGCTCGGGGTCTGAGGACGCCCCGTAATCGGGATCCCAGGCCTCGACGGTGAATCTCATCGCTTCCCCCGTGCGGAGCGATGCCGCCGCATCATTACTCCGCCCCTGTTTCTCCCCCCGTAGGGGGGAGTACCGGCGTAGCCGGGGGAGGGGGGAACTTCGCGCCGACTTCCCCTCCGGGTGGGGAAACGGGCGGGGAGGGGTCTCACTCCCCCAACCTGGTGACCGTGGCCGTCTCCGGGCCCTTGGTGACCTCGAACCGAACCGGGATGCGGTCGGCGAGCTCCCGCACGTGGGTGACTATGCCGACGGTGCGCCCGCGGCCGACCAGCTCGTCGAGCACGGACGCGACCACATCGAGCGACTCTTGGTCGAGCGACCCGAACCCCTCATCGAGGAAGACCGATTCGAGACGCGAGGACACGCCGGTGAGCAGGGCGAGCTGGTCGGCCATCGACAAGGCCAGCGAAAGCGAAACCAGGAACGTCTCTCCCCCGGACAAGGACCGGGTCGTCCTGGTCAGCTCGGCGTTGCGGTGGTCGATGACCTCGAACTGGCCCTTGGTCATCTTTAGCGAGTAGGCGCCGCCGGATAGATCGTCGAGGAGCCCATTGGCCCCATCGATCAGAACTTCCATCGCCTCCTCCAGAAGCCAGGCCTCGAAGTTGTTCGACTTGAGGTGGTTCCCCAGCGCCGAGGCAACCCGGGCCCGGGCTTGTTCCAGCGTCAGCTCCTCTTCCAGCTCAGAGGCCAGGGTGATGGTCTTCTCCATCTCGTCGATGGCGGCCCTCTGACCTGCCTCGGCCAGGGCGAGGTCGGTGCCCGGCGAATCGGTGACCGGGATGCCCAGCCCATCGAGCCAGGCGCGCTGCTCTCCCATCGCCGCACCCAGAGCCGCGTCTGCCTCCTTACGCGCCGTTTCCAGGGATGCCAGCTCACCCGCTCGATCGGCCATCCTCCCGATGAGCCATTCCTCGAATCTGTGCCATGCCTCGATCGGGTCCTTGCCGGGGATGGGCGGCTCCTCGGATGCGACCCTGTCCCTTGCCGCGAGCAGCGCCTCACCGAGACCGGTGCTTCGCTCTTCGAGCCCGGCGACGAGGAGCCCGGCCGCATCGACCTCCAACTGCGCCTCTTCGACCCTCTTCTCGTTGGCCAGCAGTGCCTCTTCCGATGAGCGAACTCTCTCGATCATGTCTGCGACAGCCTCGGGGGAGGGGGCTTCCTCGAGTCGGGCGGTCACCTCGACCAGCTGACGATCGATCTGCTTGGCCTCGCCCTCGGCTCCCTTGACCGCACCTCGGGCTTGGTCGGCCCGCTCCTCGGCGCGATTCAGCTTCTCCCGGAGCAACTCGATGGACCCGTGAAGCTCGGTCTCTCTCTCATCGAGTGTGCCGACCACCGCCCCGCACACCGGACAGGGATCCCCCAAGGCCAGGGCCTGGCGCAAGTCTTGGGCCACGTGGGCGACCCTGGCTGTCTCCAGATCGAGGCGAGCCTGATCACAGGCCGCGGCCGCCCCTTCCCACTCCGCAGCCAGGGCCGTCAGGTCGAGTGCCGCCAGACGATCGGCGAGCTCCACGCGCGTCATCTGGTCCTGTCGGTAGGACTGGAGCTGGGCCAACGCAGGCAGGCCGGCGGCTCGCTCCTGAAGACCTCTCCGCTCGTCTAGGACGGCAGAGAGCCCGGTCTGAGCGATCGTCATGGCCTCACCCGCTGTCCTCCTGTCTTCCCCCAAGGTCTCGAGGTCACCAGGGATCTGTATGGCGCGGAGACGATCCAGGCTCCCGACCACGGCCGTGTAGGCCTCCCGCGCCTTCCGACAGATCGCGTCGAGACTCTCCAGCAGCTCGAGCCGGCGGGGGAGCTCTATCCCCGCCCCGATCAGGTGCTCCAGCCTGGCACGGGCCTCTGCCAGCTGAGCGTCGGTGGCCACGTCGAGCTTGGCGAGACTCTCCACGGCAGTCTTCGCCCGGCCATCGGCGAGCTTGGTGCGGACATTGGCAAGCTGCATCACCTCCTCGTAGAGACCCATGTCGAGCAGCTCTCCGAGAAGTGCCTGCCGGTCCTTCGGCTTGTCGGTGAGGAAGTCGGCAAAGGCCCCCTGGGGCAGGACGACCGCCTTGACGAAGTGCTCGTAGCTGAGCCCCAACAGCTTGGTCACCTCCGCAGTCACCTCGTCGGGGGTGCCGGCCAGGACCACTTCCTCCGTGCCCCGCTGCAGCCTGGCCTCCCTGGTGCTGGCCCCCGCCCCGTGACGCTCCAACATGCGGGCGGCGGTATAGAACTCGTCGCCAACCGTGAAGCGGAAGGAGACGCGGGCGCGGTCGGATTGGGCGGAGATCAGCGGCGCCACCGAGCCCTTGCCCAGACGGGGTATCGCGCCGTAGAGCGCAAACGTGATCCCGTCTATCACGCTCGACTTGCCGGCACCAGTGGGGCCCGAGAGCACGAAGAGGTCTGCGTCGTTGAAGTCGATCTCGGTCTTGCGCCGGTAGGCGAGGAATCCCTCCATGACCAGATGCCGCGGCCTCATCCGGATAGCACTTCCTGCTCGAGCTCGCGGAACAACCCGACCACCTCGGGATCGTCGACTCCACGCGTGGCGAGATAGCTCTCGAACAGCTCGACCGAAGATCGTCCCGATCGTCTCGTCTCGGTACGTTTCGCCCGCTCCTCGGGGCGGATGATGATGACATCCACGGCCCCAGGTATCGCCTCCCGGACCTCCTCGTTCAACCCGGCCCGCGCTTTCTCGTCGAGAAGGACCTTCACGTAGGCGTCTTGGACCTCAGCAGCCTGGGCCAGGACGTGTTCCAGGGTGCCCCTCAGCTGGACAAGCCTGGTCCCGCCGGCCAGAGGGCGGGGCCGAACCGAGGCAGGCAAAGAGGGCTCGGCATCTACCACGATGACGCCTTTGACGTCACTCACTTCGCCGAAGTCGAGCTGCATCGGAGAGCCGCTGTACCAGACAGGTGCAGCCGCGGGAACTCGTTGCTGGCGGTGGAGATGACCCAGTGCGACGTAGGAAAGGCTGCCGGGGAACGCCTGTGGGGGGATGGCGTAGCCGAATATGTGGGCATCCCGCTCCCCACCACCGGTCTCGGCTCCGTACACGGTGAGATGACCGGCCACCACGTTGACCTGGTCGGGGCGCATGCCCTCGGTGAGCCCGACAATGATCCTGCGCAGCCGCTCGTCATAGCCCTGGGCATGTTGATCGGGATCGAGGTCCATGATCTCGGCCACCTTCACGATCCCCCGTTGGGAGATGAATGGCAGGGCGGCGATGGAGAGATCGAGCCCATCGAAGACGATCAGGCCCCCATCGCCCGGCCTGGTCGGCCTGGCGACGACGGTGATCCGCCCCAGGTCGAGCAGCGGCTTGACCGCCTCCAGACGCGCCGCGTTGTCGTGATTCCCCCCCACCACCACGACCGGGCCCACCTCGGCCAAGTCGAGCAAGGCCCGATAGACGATGGCCTCGTCCTCCGGTGTTGGCGACGAGACATCGAAGAGGTCCCCGGCGACGAGCGTGACATCGACCCGCTCCTCCTCGGCTATCCCGACGATCTCGCCGAGGACGGCCCGATGCTCGTCGGCTCGGGAACGTCCGCGGATCTTCCTCCCCACGTGCCAATCGGAGGTGTGGAGCATCTTCATGGAGGGACCGAGCGGGTCATGAGGGCGATCGTAGGACCGAGCACCGACAGATTCGGGGAGATGCGATCTCGCGCCCGCGGTCGAACCTGGGGGGCGACCCCTACCCCCGGGCGCTACAGATCTTGGAACGGGTCGGTCGGACCATCATCTCCGATCGGCGCCGGCGCCGCCTCCGAGGCACGGGTTGCCCAGGCGGGAAACGGGAACTCGAGCACGAGCGGCACCGGGATCTCGGGTTGGGCCAGGAGCATGGTGCCCGGCTTGAGAATGGTGGCCCGCTGTCTCTGGGCCGCGGGGAGAAATCCATACTCCTCACGCGAGGCCTCGGCAGAGTCGAGACGCCCGACCACCCTGATCGACGAGTTGGCGATGATTCTCCGCTCCACCTCGGAAGCAGTCTGCTGGGCACCGATCAGGATCACACCCAGGGATCGGCCACGTTCGGCCACATCGAGCAACACCTCCTTGATTGGGCTCGTCCCTTCTCTCGGGGCGTACTTGTTCAGTTCGTCAAGGACCAGGAAGAGCAACTCCTCTGACTGGCCGGCCCGCTCCTTGTCTTCGAACGCACGTCTCACTGCCACACCGACCACGAATCTCTTCGCCCGATCATTGAGGTTGTGCAGGTCCACGACGGTCACCTGATGGCCCTGGACCTCGATGCGATGCCGTTCCGGGTTGGCGATGTCACCCCGGATCAGACGATCGACGTGACGCACCGCTACCTGGAGACGACGCACGAAGGCATTCACGGTCCCGGCACCGATATGGGGCCCGGCCCATTCGTTGCGCGAGTCCTCGTCCTGCACCTTTCTCGTGATCAGGTCGGCCAGCTCCCTGAAGGTGCGAACGGCCTCCCCTTCGATGCGGACCGAGCCTCCGTCCCCACCCTCTGCGTGGCGCAGCTGGGCCATCACGTTGTAGACCACCATGGTGTACTGCGCTCGTTCGTCCTCGGCGTCGGCGAACAGGAAGACCATGAGGTCCTCGTGGCAGAACTCGGCCAGTGTCCAGAAGAAGGAGGTGAGGTCCGAGCGGCTGCTCACGTCGGCCACGGCCCGGTCCGATCCGGGGCGGGGAGGGGCGAACAACCCGACAGAACCGAATGGCTGGGCCGGTAGCTCGAGAGCCCGGTAGAGACGCTCGGCGTCATCATCGAGGCTGGTGTTGGGTCGATCGAGATGGAGAAGGTCCTCGCCTTTGACGTTGAAGATCAGTGCCTTGGTGTTGACGACGGCCGGTCCGAGCACGCCGGAGGTGAACATCGAGTGGAGAAGGAAGGTGGCATAGCTGGTCTTGGTGGCAACGCCCGATACCCCGGAGATGTTCACATGCGCCCCACGCTGCCCGTTGATGAACTCCAGGTTGGCATAGAGAGGCTCGCCATTACGTGAGGCCCCGACGGGGAACCTCCGATCCATCCGATCGAAGAACAGGGCCTGGTCGCGCTCTTTGTCATGGGCCCGGCGCACCGGCTGGCCGGGGCGGGGGGGGACGAAGATCTCGGGCTCGACCCGGGTCGCGGTGACCTGGGCCGCCTCCTGGACCGCGGCGGGAAGCACACCCTCCTCGATGAGGAAGACATCGGAATCGAACCGCGCCCCTTCGTGACGGGCGCGGACCTGGCTGATGGTGCCGAAGATCTTGACCAGCTCGCCGGTGGGCAGCACCCTCTCCAGGGCCACCACATCATCCAGTTCCAGGTACTCGCCATCGGCCACACCCACCCAGAACTCGAGTGGGGTGGCATCGCTGGTCCCAAGCACTCGGCCGACCATCTCCTCCATCGCGGCGAGCGTAGATCCGGCGTGGGACAGGTTGGGGCATACCGGTCCCCGGGCTTTTTTTCGAGGGCGTCAGTCCGGGCCGAAATCACCGGCCACCGGCAACCAGCCGGGGGCTCCCCAGATGTAGCGGGCGTCGGCGACACCGGTGCTGTTCTCGAAGCGGAAGTAGACGGTGTGGTTCTCGGGGCGGAACACCGCCGGAGATTCTCTCCCGTCACCGTTCCAGTCGTATGCCACCAGGCGGTCGGCCGGGTCGCCGAAGACGAAGGTGTTGTCGGCGACGCCCTGGGTGTTGCTGTCCCGGTAATACACCATGCCGGTGGACTCGCGATGGAGCCCGACGGTGTCGGTGCCGTCTCCGTCGAAGTCGCCGACGAACGGCTTGTCGCCCAGGTCCCCGAACAGGTAGCTGTAATCGGCCGCTCCGAGTCCGCTGTCTCCGCTACCCAACTGGTTGACGACGTAGATCCGCCCCTCGGCCGGTCGATAGATGGAGACGGTGTCGCACCCGTCGCCGTCGAAGTCACCGGCGATCGGGATGTCGCCCGGGTTGCCGAAGAAGAACCGGATGTCGGCGATGCCCTGGGTGTTGGAGTTCCTCAAGTAGACGAAACCGTCGGACTGGCGATACAGACCAGGGGTCTCGATCCCGTCGCAGTCCCAATCGCCGAGGAACGGAAAGTCGCCGGGATCACCGAAGAAGAAGCTGTCGACGTGCCCGTTCTCGTACCGGAGATGCCACATACCGGTAGCAGGGTCGACCAGACCTGCCGGATAGGGGTTCAGCGGTTGCCAGACCGGCTGATAGTCAGCAGCAGGATTGTTGGTCAGATTGTCCGCGTTGGAGCCATCGACCCGCATCACAAAGATCTCGTCCGAGCCGGACGTCAATCTCAAGCCGTCCGGCGACCACGAGACATCAGGGTGTGATCCGGCAAGGGCAGGGAGGGGGGCGAATCCTGAACCGTCGACGTTGACAGCCACGGTTTGAAACGTGAGATTGAGATGCCCGATCTCACCTACGACGATCTTGGCACCGTCGGGCGACCAGTCGGGGTCGGCGTAGCGTCTGACAGTGGTGCTCGTGGGGAGGCGCACCGGGTCGCCTGCTGGCGTCGCCGCGGTGACGTACAGATAGTCATAGTGAGTCATGGGCGAACCAGCGGTGACGTGACTACGCAAGAAGGCGATTTGCGTCCCGTCTGGAGACCAGATCGGCGATCTGTCGAATCTGCCTATCAGACCCGTGGGCAGAGGATCCCTGAGGGGATCGGTGATCTGTGTCTGGTGATCATCATCGAGTTGCAACAAGAACAACGCATTCTTGTTGGGTGCGATGCTTCTGGCGAAGGCGATCATCCTGCCGTCGGGTGACCAGGCTGGATACTCGCCTCTGACCAGGAACCTGAGATTCGAGCCGTCGTTGTCCATGACGTATATGGCGCGTTCGCCGTCTCGGTCGGATACAAATGCAATCTGGCGGCCGTCGGGAGACCAGGTCGGGCTTCGGTCGGAGCTGGGATGATTGGTCAGGTTGACCTGATTCGAGCCATCGGCCTCCATGACGTAGATCTCGGGATTGCCGTCCCGATCGCTGACGAAGGCGATCTTGCCGTTTTGACCCGAGACCGTGGCGGTGGCGGGCAAGCCGACCAGGAAGAGGCAAACGGCGAGCAAGCCGATGATTGCCGATCGAGTCCTGACGTGACGTGACATTTGTCCCTCCTCGCCGATCAACGCACCCAAGGCCCGATTTCAAGGTTCGGGCGTTCGATCTGGAACCGGTAGGGGCGAAAGCCACTTCGGGTTCGGACCGGACCGGGAGGGTCGGCAGGCCACACGACCGGGGCGAACCCCACACACCTAGTCTCGTCAGGTGAGCCTGGTCGTGTTCCCGTTCAAGGCCGAGGATCCCGGCCTGGTTGCCACCAACCTCGATATCGCGGCAGCCCACCCTTCCGTCGACGAGGTCTGGGCGTTCGCAGCCGACGAGTCGTTCGCCGCGCCGGTCCGCCCCCTCGCCGATGACATCGCCGCGTCCCGGGACAAGACCGTCCGGATCATCCTCCAGGAGCGAATCGGAAAGCTCCGGCCGGGCAAGGGAGACGCCATGAATACGGCCATCTCCCGCGCCGCGGAGGAGGGATGGGACCGCGTCCACTTCTACGACGCCGATATCACCAATTTCGATGCCTCCTGGATCGATGGCGCCGAGACCGCCGCCGACCGGGGATACGGGGTGGTGCGGCATCGCTTCCCCCGTGCTGCGACAGACGCCATGATCACCTGGATGATCACGAGGCCCGCGTTGGCCCGTCTCTTCCCCGGGAGCTTCCTCCCCCTGCTCGACCAGCCTCTGGGTGGGGAGGTCCTTCTCACCAGGGTGGCCGTCGAGTCCCTCGCCGGCTCCGAGATGGTCCGGCAGCGATCGGATTGGGGCATCGACACGATGCTCACCTATGCCACCTCGGTCATGGATATCGGCCTCTACGAGCACCACGTCGCCGATGGCAAGAGGCACGCTCTCTATGGCTCGCTCGATGAGCTGAAGGAGATGCTCGTCGAGTGTCTCGACGCCGCCCGCTCCCTCGAAGGTCTGCCCGGGCCCGCCCCTGGAGCCCGACACGGGAGCGACCCGGCCGCCGAGGCGCCCGAGGACCTGAAGCGGATCGTCGCGTACGACATCGAGGGCTCGAGGCGGCTCCTGGGGGAGGTCTGGCCAGAGGATGAGGTGAGACTGGTGGCCGATCTCCCCGGTGACGTGGCCGGTCGCCTCCTGTCTGGGGGCCCGGATCGCGTGTTCGAGCAGATGGATGCGGGCCTCTGGTACGAGGTGCATGGGTTTCTGATCGGCCGATTCGTGCTCGGCGATCCTTCCTGGGAGTCGCTGGCCTTCAGGTTGTGGCTGATGCGTGTCCTCGCCTACACCGTCCAGCATGCCTCGCAGGGCTACGAAGAATCCATGCGTTACCTGAGGTCGACAGTGGATCTCTACGAAACGGCGGCCTCGTCCTCCTGAGCGGGAGCCTGGACCTCGCGCACCCAGAGGAGGACGACGACGAGGGAGCTCAGAGCGACCAGCCCGGCCATCCTGGCGACCTGCCTCATCCCTCCGGCTATGAACACCCGTGGTGCGACCAGGTCGCCCACAGCTCGGCCCAGGCCGCTAGCCACGATCAACAGTGAGAGGGTCTGCGCTCGGGCTCGAGGGCGGAGCTCGGTGGTCAGCGGAATGGCGGAGATGATGCCGAACTCGATGGCCACGCTGGCCACGAAGACGATTGCCATGGCGGGTGGCAGCTGGTCGGAAACCAGCGACAGCACGAGCAGCGAGACTCCCCCGACTCCGATGCCGAGCGCGAGGGAGTTTCGCTTGCCGATACGGTCGGTGAACCCAGCCATCGTGACCTCCCCGGTCAGCTCGGCGACACCGATCAACGTCCCCACGCCACCCAGGGCGAGCAGGGTCATGCCGAAGCTCGTCTCGAGCCATCCACCGAGTGTCACGAGAACCGATTCGTGGGCATAGCTGAACAGCACGATGGTGGCCAGCACCAGGATCACCTGCCGGCCCGGGCTGTCAGCCGCGCCCGTGTCGTTTTTCCTGCCGTCTTCTCGGTCGAGGAACAGAATCGCCATGCCCACCCCGAGCAAACCCAGCGAGCCGACTGCCCAGAACGGGGCTTTCCAGCTCCAGTTCTCGATCAACCAACCTGCCGCCGGGGCGCCCATCAGCAGACCGCCTGCCCATGCGATCTCGAGGATCCCCAGGTACCGGGCGCGCTGCTCGTAGCCGACCCGCTCTGAGACGTAGACCTGGGCGCTGACATCGATCATCGGCTTGGCCAGGCCGAGCAACGCGAAACCGACCACGGCCCCAACGAACACGCCCGTCCATGCGGTCACGATGGAGCCGGCCGAGAAGACGACCAGCCCGGCGATCAGCATGCGCCTGCTACCCGGGACCCTGCCGGCGATGGACATGACCGCAGGAGTCGCCAGGGAGCTGGCCCACCGCACCGAGACCAGCGCCCCGGCCTGAGTCAGGTCGATGCCCAGGCCGCGGGCGATCGCCGGGAGAAAGGGGTAGACGAGGCGAAACGCCGTGTTGGCGACCAGCTTGAGAAGCAGGAGGGTCGCCACGGCAGGGCGTAGAGGACGCTCATGGCGGGTGGGCTCGAGGATGGGTGGATGGTAGATAGAGGGTGTGATCCCCCAGATCCGGCCCCACACCGACCATCCTGAACGATCAGATGAACCTGTTGGTCGTTGTGGTGATCGCGGTGCTCGGTGGGCTGGCCGGGGCGCTCCAATCCCAGTGGCTCGGAGTGATGGAGGCGAGGGTGGGAACCCTGGCCTCTACCTTCGTCACCTATGCCGGCGGAGGGCTGGCCGTGACTGTGCTCATGTTGATCTTCCAGGGAAGCCGTCTCGCCGAGATCAGGGAGCTTCCATGGTGGGTGTTTGGGGCAGGGCTAATGGGGCTGGTGGTGGTGGCGTCACTCGGGGTGACAGTTGCCAATCTCGGGCTGGGCGCAGGCCTGACCCTCTTCACTGGGGCGACTCTCGTCCTGGGCGCGCTCATCGAGCATTTCGGCTGGTTCGGTGGTGGTAGAAGTCTCGATGCGATCCGGGTGCTCGGCATCGCGCTCGTGATCGGGGGCACCTGGCTGGTGGTGAGGGGCTGAGAAAGGTCAGCTCAGGGCGATGGCGGACATGGCGAGGACGGTCAGGGCGATTCCCGCGATCTGTCGGGCCCGAAGATGCTCCCCGTTGACCAGCCGGGCGAGGAGGACGGTGACAGCGGGGTAGAAGGAGGCGGCGACGGCGGCGAGGGCCAGAGAGCCGGACCGGACCGCCAGGAGCAAGGCGACGTTCCCGCTCACGTCGAGGACCGCGTTCCCTGCCACCAGCAGACGCGGGGACGAGCCGAATCCGACCAGTCTCCAGACGCCGAAGGCAGTGAGCATCACGACGGCCAGCATCGTCGAGGCGCGAGAAGTGATGAGGGGGAGCAGATTCGAATCTGGATCGGTGAGACCGATGATCGCGGTGAAGCCACCAAAGCCGAGCCCGGCGGTCAGCCCGTAACCAACGCTCCCCTTGAGGCTCTCGCCGGAATCGGCCACCCAGGCGCTGAGCACTATGGCCGGGATGGCCACCATTACTCCCACCCAGGCGAGAAGCGACGGGCGCTCACCTCTGATCACCGCGACCATCACCGGGAGGATTGCAGCCACTGCGGCCGCGGTCGGTGCCACCGCCGCGGCCCGGCCTCGCCCCAGGCCGGCGAAGAGAGACACCAGACCCAGGGCGCCGGAGATCCCCGCCAACCCACCGAGGAGATAGTCGGATACCCGGGCGTCGCCGCCAACGGAGAGGGCCACGACCAGGATGAGCGGGAAGCTGAGCACACCGGCCCAGAGCACGATGGCGGCGGCCGGGGCGCGTTTGGCGCCCTCACCGCCGAGGAAGTCGGCGACACCGTAGAGAAGGGAGCTGATGCCCCCGAGCACCACCTCCACCTATTCGGCGACTCCCGAAAGACCCATCGTGCGCAGCTCGGACCGGATCTTCGCTGCGGCAGAGTCGAGGTCATCGGACTCGACCGAGCTCGCAGCATTGGCGAAGTCGAGATCGTGGACCCCATCCATGGGCACGAGATGGATGTGGAGGTGGGGCACTTCGAGACCGGCGATCATGAGCCCGACCCGGGTGGGACGAAAGGCACTTAGGAGAGCCGTCCCTATCTGGCGGGAGACCGTGAAGAGGTGGTTGGCCAGCCCCGGGGGGCAGTCGATCCAGTGGTCGACCTCCTGCCTGGGCACGACCAGAGTGTGGCCCTCCCGAAGAGGGTTGATGGAGAGGAAGGCGACACATTGGTCGTCCCGCCACACGAACGTGCCAGGGATCTCACCATCGATGATCCGGGTGAAGAGCGTGGCCATCGCACGCAGAATATCGGCGGCCAGTCAGCCCCCAGCCACCACCGCGAGCAACTGCCCGGTGGTGGTGACGTACATCTCGCCCGCACCGTCCGTCCCGAACCCGGTCACCTGCCCGGCGATGCCCACCTGTGCCGACCAGTCGCGCGGGTCGGTTGCCGCCCCGCCACTGAACAGGAAGCTCCGCAGGTATCCGCCGCAGTAGTCGGAGTAGAAGTAGTGACCGGTCAGCTGGGGGAATGCGGCACCGCGGTAGACGATGCCCCCGGTGATAGAACAGGTGCCGGCGTCGCCGTGCTGCACTTCCAGCACGGGCGCAACCAGCCCTTCCTCGTCGCCGGTGGAACAGTTGAAACACTGCAGGCCCTCGAATAGAGGCCAGCCGTAGTTGAGTCCGGGCTGGAGGGGCGTCACCGACACCTCCTCGATGGCGCCCTGCCCCACGTCGGCGACGTAGATCGTCTCCCCGTCGATCCAGAAGCGCCAGGGGTTGCGCAGGCCCATGGCGTACTTGGCAGGCTGAGGATCTCCCTCGACACTCATCGTGACCAGGCCGCCGAGCAGAGTGTCGGGGTTCTGCCCGTTGCCGAACCGGTCGTTGGCGCCACCCCCGTCACCCAGCGCCAGGAGCAGGGCACCGTCGGGGGCGAACTGGATCATCCCGCCGTTGTGGTTCGCCGCCGGCTGGTCCACCTGGAGCAGGACCCTCTCGCTCCCCGGGTCGGCCTGGCTCGGCGAGGAGAGCGTGAACTCGGACACCACCGTGTCGCCTGACGGATTCGAGTAATGCAGGTAGAGCCGTCCCTGATCGGTCGGATGCAATGCGATCGAGAGCAAGCCCTGCTCGCCTTGGTCGAGCACCCTTTCGCCGATGTCGAGGACAGGTTCTGCCGCGACCGCGGCCCCGTCGAACAGCCACACGACGCCGTCCTTGGTGATCACGTAGCCGTGCCCCTCCCCCGGCCGGGCCGTGAGCTGGACCGGGAAGTCGAGATCGGCCACCACCTGATAGGCCAGGACGGTCTGGTCCGGCCCGAGAGTGGATGTGGTTGTCGTCGGAGGGGCTGTCGTGGACGTCGTAGCCAGTGAGGTGGAGGCGGTGGTGCTCGGGATCGTCGTGACCACCGTGGTCACAGGAGCTGCCGTCGACACGTCTGGATCAGGAGCCGAGTCGGTTTCCGTCGAGCACGCAGTGATCAGCAACAGGAACGGGACCAGGAAGCGGCGCATCCGGCGCCACGCTAGGCCTAGCTTGCGGCAACGTGGCCCCAAGGATGACCTCAGTCGGGCACGAGAACGACCCGGACGCCATCCGGGCCTGGATCACCTACGACTGGGCCAACTCCGCCTACGCCACGACCATCCTGGCCGCCGTCCTCCCCGCTTACTTCGCCGCGGAGGTGGTCGGAGACGGCGGGGTGGATCTGTTCGGACGGAACTGGACCGGCCAGGACCTGTGGGCCCTCGCGGTAGGGGTCGGTCCGCTGATCATGTTCCTGCTCACGCCGGTGCTGGGGGCGATCGCCGACTTCTCGGCATCGAAGAAGCGGTTCCTCACGGTTTTCGCGACCTGGGGCGCATTGCTCGCATCCTTGCTCTTCTTCAGCACGAGCGGGGACGTGCTGCTCTCCCTCGGGCTGTTCCTCCTCGCCCACCTGGGCTTCGTCGGAGCCAATGTCTTCTACGACGCATACCTGCCCGACCTGACCACCGACGACACCATCGACATGGTCAGCTCCAGGGGATTCGCATGGGGTTACCTGGGCGGAGGGCTGCACCTCCTCCTATCCCTGGCCCTGATCCAACTGAGCGACGGCCCCATACCGATCGACACCGCCCTCGCCACCCGGATCGCGATCGGCTCCGCCGGGATCTGGTGGCTGGTGTTCGGCATCATCTCCTTCCGTCGCCTGCCCAGAGTGGGTAGTTCCCAGGCCCTGTCCGGTGCTGCCACGCCGACGTGGTGGGCGTATGCGAGATTCGGATTCGGTCGGACACTCGCCACGCTGCGCAAGGTGGCTCGAAACCGCCCGCTGCTGGTGTTCATCATCGCCTTCATGTTGTTCAACGATGGGGTCCAGACCACGATCGCCCTGGCCGCTGTGTACGCCACCGAGACCCTCGACCTCCGCATCACCATCGTCGTCGGGGGAGTGCTCCTGGTTCAATTTGTCGCCTTCTTCGGGGCGATGGGATTCGGCCGGCTCGCCGTGCGGATCGGGGCAAGACGGGCCCTCCTCGCCAGCATCGCGGTGTGGTCTGCCGTGACCCTGGCTGCGTTCTTCCTGCCCGTCGGGCAGGCCGCTCCATTCCTGGCCCTGGCGGTGGTCATCGGGTTCGTGCTGGGCGGAACCCAGGCCCTCTCCCGGAGCCTCTATGGCTCGATGATCCCCGAGGACCAGTCGGCCGAGTTCTACGGCTTCTACTCGGTCTTCTCCAAGTTCAGCTCGATCTGGGGGCCGTTCGCCTTTGCCTTCGTGCGGCAGTCGACCGGGTCCGCCCGCCTCGCCATCCTCTCCATCGCACTCTTCTTCATCGCAGGAGGGTTGCTCTTCCGGTCAGTCGATATAGACCAGGGCCGGCAGAACCGGGCGGATCTACGGACTCCGGCTCAGGTCGAATCGGCGCCACATAGGATCGGCCAAAGAGAGGACGCATGGTGACCGACGATCGTACGGATCCATTCCCCTACGAGCCCGATGGCGAGGTGCCTGCCCGGGCGGAACCGGTGGGGCCCGAAGGAGAGGTGAGGCCGGAAGGACAGGCGGGAACTGACAAGCGGCGGGGCGAATCGACCGGTGTCGCCTGGGGAGCGATCCTCCTCATGCTCGGCATCGCCATCGTCGTCGTCTTCGCCGTGCAGAACACCGACCCGGTGCCGGTCAGATTCATGTGGATGGACGGCCAGTTCCCACTGGCCATCGTGATCCTGATCACGGTCGGAGCCGTGGTCCTGATCACCGAGCTGATCGGGGTCAGCTATCGCCGCCAGAGACGACGGCAGCGACAGGAGAGGGAAGAGCTCAAGCGATATCGGGGCTCATGACCCGCATCGGGCGCTGGCTGCTCATCAGCCTGCTCGTAGCCGGGTGTCGGGCGGCCAACGAGTCCGAGGCCGGGTCGGATACACCAGGCGCACTACCCGGGGAAGTCACCACCGGGATGGTGATCCGGGTCCACGATGGCGACTCGCTGGTGGTGGAGGCACGATCAGGGGAAGTCGAAGTGCGGCTCATGGGTATCAACGCCCCGGAGAGCGACGAGTGCTACGGCCGGGAGTCGAAGCAGCACCTGGTCGAGCTGGTTGAAGGCGAGCAGGTGGGCCTGGAGGAAATGGGGCAGGACCAGTTCGGCCGGACCCTCGCCTATCTGTGGCTCGGCGATCGCCTGGTCAATCTCGACCAGGTCGGGGGCGGTCTTGCCATCGCCACTGCTGCCGAGGTGGGCGACGTCCGAGGTGAGACCCTCCTCGACTCCGAGGAGCAGGCTTATGAATCCGGGCTGGGGATGTGGTCCGACACGGTGTGCGGGGCATCTGGCCAGCCACCATCGGTGGACATCGCCGGCTCTGCATCGAGCTTCGATCCCCAGGGTCCCGACGATGCGGTGCTGAGCCAGGAATGGGTCGCCCTCTCCAGCGAGGAGGGGGTCGATTTGAGCGGGTGGACGATCCGCGATGAGTCCTCGGTGCATCGATGCCTCCTCCCTGACGGGTTCTCGGTCCAGCCCGGAGCGAACCGGACGGTGGCGAGCACAGATCCCTGCTGGGACCCAGGAGACAGCGCCGTTTGGAACAACGGGGGCGACATGGCGCTGCTGCTCGACACCACGGGGCGGGTCGTGGCGCGACTTCGATACGCAGGATGACCGCCTGTGTGTCCCGGGGTGAACACCAGATGAACGGGTGGTTTGCTTGACTCACGATTCGGGCAACAATGAGCCGGCACGGCTCAGCGTGCGTCTCAGAGGAGTAGAAGCATGATCTTTGGATATCTCGACCCTGGCTCCGGCAGCATGATCCTTCAGGCGGTCATCGGGGGTCTGGCCGGCATCGGAGTCGCCTTCAAGGCATACCGGGCCCGACGGGCGATCAACAAGACAGGGACCCTTTCGGAGCCGGGTGATGTCAGCGAGGTGGAGGAGGAAGCCACCCAGCCTGCCGAGTCCTGAGCTGTCGAGTCCTGAGTTTGGGCCAACCGACGTGACCATCCCCGATCCAGGGTCTTTCCGCGACCCCGCTTCCCGCGTGGTCATCGATGGCGACAGGGTCTTGCGGCTCCTCGACGCCCGTGGGCTCGAGGGGTGGCGCGCTCTTTCCGCCACGGAGTTCTTCCGCACGGCAGTCGCCGACGGGCGCCTGATCGAGTCGGTGGAAGTGGACCCCCCGGATGGAAGCGCCGCTGCCCTGACCCACCCCCTTCTCGATTTCATCAGCTATCCCTACGAGTGGACCTTCTCGATGCTTCGCGACGCCGCCTTGCTCCAGCTCGACCTTCTCGAGGGCGCATTGGGAGCCGGGCTCACCATCAAGGACGCAACGCCCTACAACGTGCAGTTCGTCGACGGGCGCCCTGTGTTCATCGACCTGGGATCGTTCGAGGCGTATCGGCCGGGAGAACCCTGGATCGGGTACCGCCAATTCACACGCCAGTTCCTTTTCCCGCTCCTGCTTCGAGCTTGGGCGGGGGTTCCTTTCCAGCCATGGCTCCGCGGTGATCTCGAAGGGCCAACTGCGGAGCAGATGGCCAAGCTCCTCCCCGCCGGCAAGCGGTTCAACACCAGTGCTCTCCTCCACGTGAGGCTCCAGGCGCGCATGGAGTCACGAATGAGTGACCGCTCCGTGCGCCGCGAGCTCGGTGAGGCAGGATTCACCGCCGACCTGATCCTGGCCAACGTGAGGAAGCTGAAGAAGCTGGTCGCCTCCCTGGAATGGGATGGGGCCGATCAGGGGTGGTCGACCTACGTCGAGTGCAGCCATGTCACCCGGGACAGGGCCACCAAAGGAGAGTTTCTCGAGACCGCTCTGGACAGGCTTGGTTCGCGCCGGGTGGTCGATCTGGGCGCCAACGACGGCCATTTCAGCCGCATCGCCGCGGCCAAGGGCGCATTGGCGATCGCCGTCGACAGCCACGAGCCGGTGCTCGACGCCCTGTACCGCAGCCGGCCCGGGCCGGGGCTGGCCATCGCCCTCACCGACCTTGCCAACCCCTCCCCATCTCAGGGTTGGGCAGGTCAGGAGCGGCCGTCGCTGATGGAGAGGGCGCGCCCCGATCTGGTCATCGCCTACGGCCTGATCCACCATCTGATCTACGGGGCGAGCATCCCACCCCGGGAGGTGGTCCGCTGGCTCTCATCGTTCGGCTGCCCGGTGCTCGTCGAGTTCGTCTCACCGGCCGACGAGATGGTGGTGAAGCTGGTCGGTAACAAGCTCCCCCATGAGCTCCACGCCGGAGGTGAAGAGAGTGACTTCCGTGCGTTGCTCGATCGGCCCTTCGCCACGATCGCCGAGCAATCGCTGGGCGAAGGAACCAGGGTGTTGTTCGCTCTGGAACCGCGTCGGAACGGTTAGCCCGTCATCGTGGCCGGGCTCTCCACGGCCACCTCACCGAACTCGGCGACGACCGTGAACCGCTGCAGACCGGCCGGGATCGAGCCTGGCTCGATCTCATAGGTGAACCCGGAGCGAAGGAGGTCGTCGCTCTTGAACCAACGGGTCACGTTCTCGTTGTCCTTGTTCGGCTCACTCGACACCACGAGCAGATCGCCGGCGTAGACGTAGATGCGGTCCGCAGGGACCTTGTTGGACACGTCGGCAGCCCAGCCGGTTATCTGCCACCCTCCTGAGTCGGTCTGTTTGACACCGGTGATCTCGATTCTCCGGTTCCCCTCGGGCCGTATCTCCAGTCGACGCCCCTCTTCCGTGAAGTACTCGACGGTGAGGTCGGCTGTCGACCCACTGAGCCAGCCGCCGGACCCGTCGGGCACGAGGATCTGGACGGAGTTATCCCCCTCGGCCACCAGGTCCTCGGCCACGATCGCGTGGATCTCACCGGACCTC
Source organism: Acidimicrobiia bacterium (assembly GCA_048595045.1). Classification (GTDB taxonomy): domain Bacteria; phylum Actinomycetota; class Acidimicrobiia; order Spongiisociales; family ZC4RG35; genus JARDZU01. The sequence continues at coordinate 39,867 of JBMDXS010000214.1, read as the reverse complement.
GTGCTGTCCCGGGTCACGAGGCCCGTGCCGGCGACTACACCATTCATCGCAACCAGCAGATCGTCGGATTCCACGCCGAAGGGGAGCTCGAGCCTTCCCGAGATGTAAGTGGGCACCCAGCCACTGGCACGGTTGACCTCTGCGAGGTCATCGGCCTGGGTGAGGGCCCAGCGCAGGTCGGGGCTCTGGACCGGGTCGAGCTCGTCCACATCCCGACCCACCAGGCCCGCGGCGGGCCCCGCTCCTGCTACGGCGGTCCAGCTCCCCTGGTCGGGCACCCATTGGTGGTTCCTTTCCACCTGTCGGAACAGTTCTGCGATGTCCGTCCCTGCCGGCTCGTCGTTGCAGCAGTAATAGATGGTCTCGTGGGCCCGGTCGGTCCCCTCGATCGTCAGTAGGGACCGGCCGTCGAACTGCCATTCTGTCTCGATGTCGAGCACGTCGACGATCGTCGGCACGATGTCGATCCCGAACGCCGGCTCATCGATGACCTGCCCCGTGGACTGACCGGGCAGTTTCACGAACAGGGGCACCCGATAGAGATCGGCCCGGTTGTCCTCCTTGGGCCATCGCCGATGCTGTCCGGGCACGAATGAGGCCCCATGGTCGGCCACGACGATGATCAGGGCTTCGTCCCAGGTCCCGGTGTCCTCGAGACGCCGGAACAGGGCACCGAGCCGGTCGTCGAGGAAGCCGAGCTGGTAGAGGTGACGCTGGAAGCCGAGACGGGGCAGGTCGGGTCGGTCGACCCATGTCCCACCGACCTCGACACCGTCTACTTCGTCGTACTGCTCTGGGCGCTGGTAGTGGGTCCCGGATGGGTTGGTGCGCCAAGGGATGTGAGGAGCCTCCAGGTGGGCGAAATGGATGGTCGGCGGCGCTCCCTCCTCGATCCCGTCGATCACCCGCTCCATCGAGTCGATCCAACCGCTTCGCACGCCGGCCTTGGGGACCTGAAGACCATCCACGTCGACCGGCGCGATGGTTTGGGTGTCGGCCTGGCCGAGAAACCCCTTCCAGCTGCCGTCGATGCTGGGCAGGTTGGCCCGGGCCGAGATGGGGAGGGAGAGGTGCCCGTATACCACGCCGACGTCGGCGAGGAGGTTCCCGAAGCGGGCAGGGCCCCTCCCGGCGAAGTCCTTGCACAGGTCCTGCGGGCAGAGATCGGTGAGCCACTCCACCACGTGCATGTCGTAGCCCTCGCCCAGCAGAGTGAACAGGTTCTCGGGGTGATCGACCAGTGCCGGGCTGGAATCGGGGTCCCCCAGCCTCCCGGTCAGCATCGCCGGGACGCTGCTCGTGGTCGCGATGGAATTGGAGAGCGCGTTCCGATACCAGTTGCCCTCCTCGGCGAGGCGGGCGAAGTTGGGGAAGAGGCTGCTGTTGATCTGACCGTCCTCGCCCATCAACGAGGCGAGAGGAAGCTCGTCCAGTTGGATGAAGACGATGGGTGCAGGCTCGCCCACGTGGTCGTTGCCGGCGGCAGGCTCTTCGGGCTCGGCCAGCAGACGCGAGGTCGGAGAGATCAGGAAGAACATCACGAGCACGGCCGGTCCGAGGAGTGAGAAGAGGGCCAGCCCCTGCTCGACGCGCCTGCAGACCAGCACGACGAACAGAGCGAAGCCCAGACCGAGGGTCAGCGCCCAGACGGTGCTCTCCGGCACCACCTGGCGGCTGATCGCCATCCCCGTGGCGGTGGAGGCGATCCCGACGAGGGTCAGGTAGGCGATGTCCGCGGCCCGTCCCCCCAACCTCTCCGTGACCGTCAGGATCAGCACGGCGAGAAGAGGTGGCACGAAGGTGACCAGCAACGCAAAGATCACGATTTGGGTGGGCGTGCTTCGGTTGGCGACGAAGACGGCCGGGTTTCGGCCATACAGGTCGAGTACCGGGGCGGCGATGCCGGCAGTCATGAGCCCAAACACCACCAATGACCGTCTGATGAGGCGACGTCTATCGATGGTGGGTCGATCGAGGCTGGGGAGTGTCACGTAGAACATGAAAATTACCTGGTGACAGTGGCAAACGGTCCGGCCTGCGGTCGGCCTCGGGCCACTCACGTAGGGTTGGGCGCCCGCTCGAGAAGGGATGTGAGATGGGACTGATGGACACCATCAAGGGATGGTTTGGCGGTGCGAAGGACCAGGGGGCAGAGGTGGTCGAGAAGGCCGGGGACTTCGCAGAGGACGCGGTCGACTCGGCCCGGGATGCGATGGGCAGCGCCCAGGAGAAAGCGTCCGACGTCATGGGCTCGGCCAAGGACGCAGCCTCCGATGCGATGGCCGGCGCCAAGGAGAAGTCGGGCGACGTCGTCGACTCGGCCAAGGAGAAGGCGGGCGACGTCGTCGACTCGGCGAAGGATTCCGCATCCGGTGCCCTGGACGCCGTTCAGGAGAAGGCAGCCGAGGCCAAGGACGCTGCCGAGGGCGTGGTAGAGAAGGCCAAGGACAAGCTGGAAGGCTGAGCCCCGGGCTTCCGGCCCTACCCGGATACCCTGGCGTTGATGAAACGCGCCTCCGATCGTCTCAACCGCATCCCACCTTCCGCGACCCTGGGAATCAGCGCAAGGGCCCGGGAGCTCCGGGCCGAGGGTATCGACGTGATCAGCTTCGGAGCGGGCGAGCCCGACTTCGCCACCCCCGAGCATGTGGTGGCTGCCGCCGCCCGAGCCTGCCACGACCCGGAGAACCACAAGTACACCGCCTCCGCCGGTCTCAGACCTCTGCGGGAGGCGATCGCAGAGGACATCCGGCGCTACTCCGGGGTGGAGGTCGACTGGTCCGAGGTCATGGTCACCAACGGTGCCAAGCAGGCCGTCTTCCAGGCTTTCGCCGCACTGCTCGACCCCGGCGACGAAGTCCTCCTCCCCTCCCCACATTGGGTGACGTATCCGGCCGGAATCGATCTGGCCGGCGGGGTCACGGTATCGGTGCCTACTCGCATCGAAAACGGGTTCAAGGTCGATGTCGCCGGTCTGGAAGCCGCCAGGACAGAGCGGACACGCATGCTCGTCTTCGTCTCCCCATCCAACCCGACCGGGGTCGTCTACACCGCGGAGGAGGCGCGGGCCATCGGGGAATGGGCCATGGCCAACGACATCTGGGTTCTGGCCGACGAGATCTACCAGCGTCTCACATACTTCACCGACGTCGCCCCATCGATCGCAGCGGTCACGCCCCGCTTCGAGAACTGGGTGCTCATCAATGGCGTGGCCAAGACCTACTCGATGACCGGTTGGAGGGTTGGCTGGATGGCAGGGCCGGCAGACATAGTCGAAGCGGCCAACAGTCACCAATCACACGCGACGGGGAACGTCGACAACGTGGCCCAGCACGCCGCCCTGGCCGCCCTACGCGGTCCCCAGGACACGGTCGAGGAGATGCGTGCGGCGTTCGATGCTCGCCGCAAGCTGATGTTCTCCCTGGTGAGCGACCTCCCCGGTGTCAACTGTCTCGAGCCCGAGGGTGCGTTCTACGTCTTTCCTGACGTGAGCAGGGTGCTGGAGGGGAGATGGGCCTCCACCGACGAACTGGCGACAGTGATCCTGGAGGAGGCGGGGGTGGCGCTGGTGGCCGGCGAGTCGTTCGGCGCCCCCGGTCATTTGAGGCTCTCCTACGCGACCGGTGAGGCCGAGATCGAGCGGGGAATGGAGCGAATCCGGCGTCTCCTCGCCGGCTGAATCTGCCCTCCGCAACCGGGTTTACACTCGCCTTCGATGGAAGGCACCAACGCGCGGGCGATGATGCTCGTCGAGCCTCGCCACTTCTCGCCGACAGAACTGCCCGCGTCGCCCGCCCTGAACGGAGGATGGCTCGCCGTCGAGGCGACCGGCATATCGGGTGCCGACGTCCAGGTGTGGAAGGGAGAAGCGAAAGACGTGGTCTATCCGCTCATCCCTGGTCATGAGGTGGTGGGCAGGATTGCCAGGGCGGGACCCACGATCCCTTACCCGGTAGGCACGCGTGTCGTGGTGGAGCCCAGGATCCACTGTGGGGAATGTCATCGATGCAAGCTGAATCTGGCCACGTGTGCCCGTCGCCGCCCGTCGAATTCGTACGGGTTCATCCCGTCCATCGAGCCGCCCGGGCTGTGGGGCGGGCTCGCCGAGTTCCTATACATCGACCCGGCGGCGCGACTCCACCAACTCACCGACGATGTGCCCGCCGAGGTCGGCACCTTCGTGCACCCTCTCGCGGCCGGTCACACCTGGGCGGTCGAGCTCCCGTCGCTGCAGGAAGGGGAGAATGTGCTGATCCTCGGGCCGGGTCCGCGGGGTCTCGCCTCGCTGATCGCGGCCAAGGCCGCCGGTGCCGGATGGGTCGGGGTCGCCGGCCTGTCCCATGATCGGGACCGGCTCGAGCTCGCCAAGCGACTCGGGGCGGACCTCGCCATCGACGCCGAGCGGGAAGACGTCGGCGGCGCCATCGCAGAGGCCATCGGGCGGCGGCCGGACATCGTGCTCGACGTCACCTCCGACGACCCGGAGGCGCTGTTCACCGCACTCGACCTGGTCCGGAGCGGGGGTCGGGTCATCCTTGCATCGACCAAGGGGAACAGGGCGTTCCACTTCATCAGCGACGTTCTCGTCGCCAAACAGCTCACGATCAAAGGAGCGATGGGCGCCACGACCGTGGGCTACCAATGGGCGGCCCGTCAAATCGACACCGATCCCCGGATCGATGATCTCGTCTCACATCAGTTCCCACTCAGCGAGGCATCGCGAGCCCTCCAGGCCGCTGCCGGCCTCCTCGGGCGCGAGGAACTGATTTCCGTGGCCGTAACCTTCTGACATGACCGGGCGCGGCGTGACGCCGGGCCGTCGATCCGTCTGGTCCTGGGTGATCTACGACCTGGCCAACACCATCTTCGCCCTCGGGGTCGTCGGCCGCTACTTCCCCGAATGGCTCATATCGGTAGACCGCCCGGACAGCGCCCTCGCCATCGTCGAGGCCACAGCCGGGATCTTCGTGATATTCCTGGCACCGTGGGCCGGAGCCAGGAGCGATGTGCGGGGAACTCGTGTCCCGACCCTCGTCCTCACGACGATCGTCTGTGTCGCCACCACCGCACTGCTCGCCACCGGCTCTGATCCGCTCACGCTGATCCTGCTCGGGGTCGCCCTCGTCGCCTTCAACGTGGGTGCCGTGGTCTACGACGCACTCCTCGTCGACGTGAGCACGCCGGCCAATCGAGGCAGGGTCTCCGGCCTGGGTGTCGGCGTCGGGTATGTCGGGTCGTTCGTCGGGCTCGGACTCGGGATCCTGGCGTTGGACGTCCTGGGATGGTCATACGCCGCCACCTTCCGGCTCCTCGCCCTCGCCTTCCTGCTGCTGGCGCTCCCGGCCTTCTTCTTCATCCGGGAGCGTGAGGGGCACGACGACGCTCCACTCCCGGGGTTCGCCGACGTCGGGCGCAGGCTGATCTCATCGTGGCGTCTGGCCTCGTCCCATGACGGGGTCGTCCGGTTCCTCGTGGGCCGATTCCTCTACACCGATGCGATCAACACCCTGATCGGCGGCTTCCTGACCATCTTCGTGATTCAGGAGCTGGGGCTCGACGGGCGGTTCGTGACCGCCCTGCTGGCGGTGGCCATCACCGCGGCGATCTTCGGCGCCCTCGGCGCCGGCACCCTCATCGAGCCGTTCGGGCCTGTGCGCGTGCTTCGCGCCGTCCTCGTCCTGTGGATGGTTGCGATCGGGGCCGGGATCGCGGCCGCCGTCACCGGCCGGACCGGGCTGGCCTGGGCGATCGGGCCCCTCGGCGGTCTGGCCTTGGGTGCGACCTGGTCCGCCGACCGGGTGGTCATGACCCGTGTCTCACCACCCCGTCATCTCGGCGAGCTCTACGGCCTCTATGCCACGGTGGGCCGATTCGCAACGATCCTCGGCCCGCTGACATGGGCCTTCATAGTCGAGGTGCTCGGCCTGGGGCGACGGGTGGCGATGGGCGCGCTGATCGGCTTCATCGCCGCGGGATGGTGGGTGTTGAGACGGGTGGACGACACGGACCGGGATTGGGCCCCGTCCGATCTGCCGGTTGTCAGTAGAGCCCCTGACGCTCCCCCGATATGAGGTGATGCTCGACCGCGTAGGGGATGGGCAGGTCCCTCACCTCACGCGGCCCCCTGGCCAGACGACGGCCCACCTCGGCGAACCAGGTGTCGTTGGCGAAGGCCCATGGCCAGGCCTTGATCCCCACCCGGGCACCAACTATCCCGCCCACCATGGCGGACAGAGAGCTCCCTCCGATCCGGGCTGCCTGCCCTATCGGCAGATGGAACGGGTCGGCGAGTGGGGCGGATAGCAGGAGCCCGGCCAGGGCGAGCTCCCACGGCCCCGGATCGTTGCCCCCGGCCGTCACCGCGATCGCCTCCTTCCCGTCGGTGACACCGACATGACCGACCAGCCCGGTCACCCCGTCGATCAGACGCCGGGTCGCCGGCTCCGCTCCAAGGTCGGCGAGGGCCGGCTCGCACGTCTCGACCACACCCCCGATCAGATCCCGGCCCGACTGGCCGAAGCACGACGCGGCCACCGCCGCCGCGGCCAGCACACCGGCCAGGATGGCCGAGGCGTCGTCGTGGAACAGCCTGCCCAGGGCGAGCGCATCCTCCCTGAGGCTCACCGGGTCGCGGCGATGGGCTACTCCTAGGGGCACCGCACGGGACGCACCGTCGAGCGACTCACCTTGCTCGGGGACGGGACGCCCGGCCGCTGCCCGGTCGAGCCAGGCCCGGAACTGCCCGCTCTCGGCGCGATAGACCGGTTCCTCTTCACCCGACCCGTCGAGCTCACGCAGCTCACGAACCAGCGTCCCGGTATCGATCCGGTCGTGCTCGATCAGGTGATAGGCAACCACGGTTGCCTGCTCGGTGATGGCGCTGTACCCGAGCTCCCAGACGCCGCCGGCAGCGTCACCCGCGGCCAGGCCCAGCATGGCCCCATCACCTTCACCCGCCACCAGGGAGAACTTCGGCCCGGCGTCCGTCACGGATTGGAGGGTACCGCTGTACGCTCGCCCCGCTATGGACCGCATCGTGGTGGTGGCCAACCCGTCCGCTTCGCAGTTCACCGGGGGCGCACACCGAGCGGTGATGTCTGCGCTGCGACGGGGAGCCGCGGTGGAGACCATCTGGCCGGAGTCGGCGGCCGACGCCGAGACCAAGGCGGCGCAAGCGGTGGAGTCGGGTGCCCGGATCGTGGCAGCCATGGGCGGCGACGGCATCGTGCACCATGTGGCCCAGGGTCTCATCGATTCCGGGGCAGCGCTGGGGATCATCCCGGTGGGCACGACCAATGTCATCGCCCGTCTCCTCGACATCCCCTCGAAGCCGGCCCGGGCGGCACGTCTGCTGATCGACCCGGCAACCAGCCCCCGGACCCTGGGAACAGCCCGGATGACGCTGATGCGGGGATCGGTGGAGACCACACATCACGCAGTCTTTGCATGTGGTTTCGGGTTGGACGCCGCGGTCGTGTTGGAGGCGGACAAGGACCCCTACCGGAAGTATCGATTTGGCTCGCTCCACTACGCCCGGACGGCTCTCGGCGTCGCACTCAAGGACTTCGCCGGCCGGCGCCCCCACGTGAAGATCGAGGAAAGTGGCAGACAATGGCTGGCTATCGCCGCCCTGCTCCAGTTCAGGCAGGTCTATACCTATTTCGGGCAGATGCCGCTCCGGGTCTCTCCCGAGCTCCCCGACCCCATGACCCTCCTCACCATCTCACGGCTGCTGCGCCGTCGCGTGCCTCGGATCGTCACCACCCTCCTCCGCAAAGGCGATCTGGGCGCCATCCCCGAGATGTCTGTCCTCCCCCACGTGAAACGCGTGGAGATAGAGGCCGCTCCACCCGTCGCAGCACAGGCGGATGGCGAGTCGCTCGGGTTGGTGGATGCCGGGGTCGTGGAGTGGGCGCCGGGCTCTCTGCAGGTGCTGGCCGGACCTCTGCCGTTCACTGAGTGACCATTTCGATGCCCTCGGCGGCGAATCGGTTCTTGACCCTGCGTAGAGCCTCCCTCTGCACCGACCACCGGTGCTCGGCAGTCGTGGTGAGACGGGCGCGCAGGAGCACACCGGCGCCCACCAGGTCCTGGACGCCGAGCATGTCGGGGTCCTTGGTTATGTGTTCGGACCATCCCCCGTCCGCGGACAGGCGGGTCAGCTCATCGAGCATCACATCCATGGCGCGGTCCAGGTCGGTCTTGTAGGCGACCCTCACGTCTATGGCCGGTGATGCATACAGGCTGGTCAGATTGGAGGTGACGATGATCTGCCCGTTCGGCACGAAGTGGACATTCCCCTCGCCGTCACGGAGGACTGTGACGCGGAACTGGATGTCCTCCACCTTCCCGGTGGTGTTGGCGATCGTGACGGTGTCACCGATCCGGTACTGGTCCTCGGCCAGGATGAAGAAGCCTGCGATCACGTCTCGCACCAGGTTCTGGGCCCCAAACCCCAGGCCGGCCCCGATGGCCGCGCCCACCGCCAGGAACGGCGCCATGTTGAGGCCCCATATGTCGACAACGATGAGGACCACCAGGATCACGATGACGACCAGCGCCAATCGCCTCACCGTGGCCCAGAGTGTCGCCACCCGTGCCGCCGAATCGGGGGCGCGCTTCCCGACGCGATCGGCGAACCTGGCCCCTGCCGTCGCCAGGATCAGATAGAGGACCACCCCCGAACCAACCGCGACCGCGGTGGCCAGCCACGGGTTTGGGGCGATCTCCTCCATGGGCAGATGAGGCTAGTTAGCCGGCTTTTCCCTCAATGCCTTCCAGCGCGAGGGCGAGATCGGTGATTGCGGCATGAGCTCGGCCACGTTGAACCAGGAGCTCGCGTATCGGGTCGCCGATCTCGGTGTCGACCGCCGAGGACAGGGACTCCACATCCAGAAGCCCCGGCTCTCCCCTCCGGCCCAGACGCAGCCACGACCTGCGCTGGGGGGCGGGGACGCCCGATTCGACACATCGGAGGAAGGTGTTGTGAGTCTCCACGGCAAGGTCGAGGAGTCGAGACTCCGTCTCACCGCCCATCTCGATGGCGAGTCGAGAGACGTATTCGGCGAGGTCATGGGCGCCTCCCGCTGCCTTCCCCTCCCTGGCCAGCGCCACTGCCGAGGAGACCTGTGCGGCCCACGTGCCCTCGAAGTCGACGGCTCGTGCATCCGAGGAGGAGCGGATCATCTCGGAAGCGACACCGGCCAGGTCGGCCAGGGCCTTGCGTTCCACCACCCGGCGCCGGTCCAGTGCGGCATCGAGAGAATCGCTGAAGTCCTCGATCCCCACCGGCGGTCCGGCCACGGGGTCGGCTGCCATCAGCACGATCTCTGGGGTGGAGATCCCGTCCAGTGCGAGTGCCTGTCTGAGGTCGGCCGCCACCACCTCGACGTCGCCCGGATCGAGCCGATCGATCTGGTTGAGCACGAACAAGAACTGGTCCTGGTACCGGGCCAATGGCTCCAGGTACCCGTGATGGAGGGAGGCATCCCGGTACTTCTCCGGGTCGGTCACCCAGGTCACGACGTCGACCCGGGGCAGGATCGCGTTGACGGTGTGACGATGTGAGACCTCGACGCTGTCGTTGTCAGGAAGGTCGATCAGGCAAAGCCACTGAGGACCATGGTGCAGGACCCGATCCGGGATCTCGAGCTCGTCGAGATAACCGGTGAGCACCGACTCGGCCCATTCCGGGACCAGGGCGAGCGGAGTCGAGGTCATGGGTCGGATGCCCCCGGTCAGGGCAACGTCCTCCCCGGCTACCGCATTGAGCAGGCTTGACTTTCCCGACCCGGTGCCGCCGGCCAGGGCGGCTACGACGATCGAATCCGGATAGGACAGCCTCGCCCTGGTGTCCCCGGCGCGCCGAGCCAGCGACTCGACGATCTCGCTATCGAGCACGCCGGCCGAGTGGGCCACCGCGGCATCGGCCTTGTCGAGAAGGCCGACCAGCGCGTCATGCATTGGCGAACGACGACCGGGCTATCACCGCCCACCGGTGCGCCTTGACCCGCTCGATGGAGCGTCTCGTCGCCGCAGCCCCGGACAGCCGGGCGTTGACCCGATTCTCGGCACCGACGTACACATGGCTCAGCCGCTCGTTGAGCATCCCGGCGGCGAAAGCGGACTCACCGGGTAGGTCGAGACCGGTGGCCAGGAGCCGCACGACCTCATGGAGAGCCGGCTCCGGCTCTTCGAAACAGCACACCCCCAACAGCAGGGAGACGAGTGTCGGGTCGAGGGACGACGCCACAGCTGGAATCTCGAGGAGGTCGGCGCGCCATCCGCCGACGGCGGAGCGCGTCGCCAGATGCGCATCTGAGAGAAGTTGCCTTCGCTCCTCCCCCTGGATGAGGTCACCTGCATGGATCTGGTGCCGAAGATCGGAATCGACTGCTGCGATCAGGGCCTCGTCGAAGATCTCGATGCTGCGCCTCACCTCGGCGAGAGTCGGTGCCCGGCGCTTGACGGCCCTACGACCCCGGAACCGACGTGTGCCCAGCTCGGCGAGTGGCCGCAGGTCGAGACCGGGCCCCCGGCCTGCCTCACGGCGTGACCCGATGCGGGCCAGATCGACCCCGAGCAGCTCCCGGACGCTTGAGCGGCGAAGGAGGTGGTGATCGACCGAGGCGGCTGCGGCATCGATTACCTCCCGGGTCTGCTCCAGGGCAGACTCGAACACCGATTGGACCACGTCGGCGGCACCGGCCCGGCGGGCCTCGATCACCGAGACCAAACGGTCACGAAGCACCTGAACGGCCGGCGAGGAGATGGCCTGGGCACCCGGTTCGACGTGGTGCTCCTGCACTGCGACCACGTTGCCCTCCAGCCCCCCGGCGCGCAACATCGACGTGTAGTCGGCCAGGGCGCCCCGTGAAGATGCCCTGATCCTGTTCAGGACCTGGATCAGCGGGACACCCCTCGATTGGGCCCTCCTCAGCACCTCCCAGGGGACCAGGTCTGAATACCGCAGCGCCGAGCTGACGTAAACGATCACATCGGCATTGTCGATCATCGTCTCCGCGATCTCCCGGTGGTCCACCGATGTGCTGTCGATGTCCGGGGTGTCGACCAGGATCAGCTCATCGAGGATGGGCGCCCGCCCCGTCACCACGTCACAGCTGATGCCGCCGATCTGGTCGTAGTCCCCGGCCCGCTCCTCCGAAGACAACACCACAGGTTCCTTGGTGGTCGGCCTGAGGGGGCCGGCAAGGGTGTGATCCTGCCCGGTTATCGAGTTGAGCAGCGTTGATTTCCCGGCCCCGGTGGGGCCGGCGAAAACGACTATCAAGGGTGTGGCCGGGTGCTCGTACCGGGGAATCAGATATTGGCGGATCGTGCGGACGATCCAATCTCGCCGGGCGACCATTCGCGTGTCCAGGGTCCCACTGTCCAGGTCGAGGGCCTCCAGCGACGAGGCGAGATAGTCGAGATCTTGCGCCAGGTCATCACGGCTCGGCTCATTCACGGCGTCTTCGATTGTGCCACGCCCCGCGCCGGTTACGGTGTCAGGCCCGGCCAGCCGCTCCTACATCAACCCACCCAACCACCCGCTGGGCGCTCGAACCAGACATGGACCTGGCCGGTTCCGGTGGCATTCTCGTAGTCGGAGAAGAGCTCGCCGGTCGCCACGCACTCCCGCCCGCCGATCGCCCCGATCATCATCAGATAGTGGCCGAAGTCCCCCTCGGGAGAGTGCTCGAAATAGTCGTCCATGGTTTCGACGATCCGGGCATGATCCCCGGCCCTCATCCACTCGAGTCTCTCCTCGTCAGCCGCCCTGGCCTCGGGAGTGATGATGTGCACCGGATCGGATGCCTCGTGCTTGCTTATCTCCTTGAGCGGCCAGAAGGTGTGGCTCATCCCACCCGAAGCGATGACCACGGCGCGACGGTCGAGGCGTGCGACGGCCTCACCGATCGCCTCCCCCATCGTCATGAAATCGTCGGTCTCGCCGGTCTGGACGAGAGACACGGACACCACGTTCTCGTCGTCACGGAGATAATGAAGGAGGTTGATCGTGGCGTAGTAGACGGGGAGATGATCGTCCTCGGAGGCATGGGTCGGCGTGCCCAGCTCCCGGCCCAGTGATGCAGCCAGCATGGCCAGCTCGGGGTCACCCGGGAAGTCGTACGGGATCTTGGCCATCCCGCGGGGCAGCTCGGAGGATGTGAACACCCCGTGACGCCTCGCCTGTGCCGCCAGTACGTGCTCCACCGTCGTCTCCCAGTGGGAGTCGATGATGACGATCGTGTCCGGGCGCAGCCGGTCGAGCACCTCGCTGCGAAGACGGACCAGGCCGGGGACCAGGCTGATCTCCTTGCCATCGTTTATCTCCCGGCGGGCGGCCTCATCGAACATGATGGTGGGGGCGTGACTGAGAAGCCCCGCGCCGACGATCTCACCCATCACAGCCTCCTCGGGTTGTTCGGTAGCTAACGAATCCTAGGGTCGAGCCCCTGGCCGGAGACGAGCGCCACCCCATCGGCGGTGGCTGTTACCTTGCGAAGGAGCCGGGCCAGCTCCAGGCGCTCCTCGGCGCTGAGATCGGAGGTGAACTTCGCCTCGTACCGGTTGAACTCGGGAAACACCGATTCGATCTTGTCCCTCCCCCGCCGACCGAGTGTGACCACCACCCTTCGCCCGTCTGTCTCGTGCCTCGACCTTGCCACCAGACCACCTTTCTCCAGGGTCTGCAGCATGCCGGTGAGCGTGCCCTTGGCAAGACCGCAGTCCTCGGCCAGCTGGCCGGTCTCCCGGTCGCCCCATACCCAGAGAACGAAGAGAATGGTGAACCCGCCCCAGGTCAGACCGGATGGCCCCAGGACCTCCCTCTCCATCCTGTTTCGCACCGCATTGGCCGCCCGGTAGATGTTGGAGATCGCGAGCATCGACTCGAAGTCGAGACGACGCCCCCCGAGCCGCGACCTGATGTCTCGTTCGGCCTCCAGCACCACCTCGGCATCGTGGTCGTGCAGGGGCCTCGGCATGCGGCCAGCATATCCTTGGGTAGCGAACGATCCCATGCCATCAGCCCGAGCCGAGATCTCCGACACCGCCGTGTCCCCCGACCACTACATCGGGGGCCGACGCGTGGCCTCCGACGTCACCTTCGAGGTGCGCTCCCCCCTCGACTGGGACTGGCACCTGGCCGACGTGGCCCGTGGCGACGCTCTCACCGCGGACCTGGCCGTCAGCGCGGCGGTGGACGCTTTCCCCGACTGGGCTTCACTGACCCCGAAGGAGCGTGCCGAGCCACTCTTCCGCCTGGCCGATTCGATCGACGAGAACATCGAGATGGTCGCCCGCGTCGAATGTGTCGACATGGCGATGCTGCTGGAGAGCCTGGAAGCAAGGGTGATCCATCGCGGTGCGGAGAACTTCCGCAGCTACGCCGAGCTGGCCCTCTCCCACCAGGGGCGACGATGGTCGTCGAAGGGCACCGACAACCACGTCGAGCGCATGCCGGCAGGCCCGGCGGTGATCATCACCCCGTGGAACGCCCCCTGGCTCCTCTCCACCTGGAAGCTGGCCCCGGCGATGGCCGCGGGGAACACTGTCATCCTCAAGCCCGCCGAGTGGGCGCCCCTGTCGGCGTCGTTGCTCGCCGACCTGGCGCACGATGCCGGGGTCCCTCCCGGTGTCTTGAACATCGTCCAGGGCCACGGCGATGAGGTGGGTGCGGCTCTGGTCTCTGATCGCCGGGTGCGCCGCATCTCATTCACCGGGTCACCCGAAACGGCACGACACATCGGCCAATCGGCCGCGCGCAACATCGTCCCATTCACAGCCGAGCTCGGGGGAAAAGGCCCTCTGCTGGTGTTCGCCGACTCGGATCTCGACGCAGCGGCGCGCCGCGCCGCCGGCCAATACGACGACGCCGGTCAGACCTGTCTGGCCGGCACCCGTCTCCTGGTCGAGGAGAGTGTCTCGACCGAGTTCCTGGAGCTGTTCAACCGGCATGCCGATGCCCACGTCCTTGGAGACAGCCGGGATCCCCGTACGACCGTCAGCCCCCTGATCCATCCCGAGCATCTGGCCCGGGTCGAGGGATTCGTGGAGAGGGCGCGCCATCATGGCGACCTGGTGATCCGGGGTGGCGAGCGATGGAAACAGGATGGCCTGTGGTACGAGCCGACCCTTATCGAGCCCGTCGACAACGACTCGGAGATCGTTCAGAGGGAGGTATTCGGGCCGGTCCTCACCTATCAGACCTTCGTCGACGAGGAGGCGGCGGTCACACTGGCCAACTCGACCTCCTATGGTCTGTCAGGGGTGGTCTACACCGGCAGCGAGGAGCGCGCCGAGCGGGTGGCGAGGGGGATTCGGGCCGGGACGATCTGGATCAACACACATCTGGTCCGAGACCTGACCGCCCCTTTCGGCGGCACCGGCATCTCGGGGATAGGTCGCGAAGGCGGCGACTACGCCCTCGATTTCCACTCCGACCTGAAGACCGTCCAGTTGGGGCAGGGAACGGTGAGCTGAGCCCCGCGGGACATCTCCGATCAGCCCTCCCGTCTTCACCGGCCTCCCGGACCTGAAAAACCGGTGTTACCAGCTGGTGGCGATGTATTTGGTCTCGAGAAACTCCTCGATGCCCTCGTGGCTTCCCTCGCGGCCGATCCCGGATTGCTTGACCCCGCCGAACGGGGCGGCCGGATCGGAGACCAGACCCCGATTGAGACCGACCATGCCCGACTCGATCGCCTCGGCGGTGCGCAGGCCACGCGACAGGTCCCTCGTGTAGAGGTACGAGATGAGGCCATGCACCGTGTCGTTGGCCATGGTGATCGCCTCTTCGTCGCTGTCGAAGGTCACTATCGGCGCCACCGGGCCGAATATCTCCTGATCGAGGATGTCGGCATCGGGCGACACATCGGAAAGAACGGTTGGCTGGTAGAAGTAGCCCTTTCGATCCGGGACCGAGGCGCCGACGGCGACATTGGCCCCCGAGTCGACCGCCGACTGCACCAGTTGTGCGATGTCGTCGCGAGACCGCTCGTTGATCATGGGGCCGACCTGGTTGGTCCGGTCGATCCCGGGCCCGAGCTTCATCGCCCCCATCGCACCGGCAAGCATCGACGTGAACTCGCCGGCGACGGCCGAGTGGACCAGGAAACGATTGGCCGCGGTACATGCCTCGCCGGCATTGCGCATCTTGGCCACCATCGCCCCTTCCAGCGCCGCGTCGAGGTCGGCGTCATCGAACACGATGAACGGTGCGTTGCCGCCCAGCTCCATGGACACGTTGAGCACCTGATCCGCCGCCACCCGGAGCAGCGTCTGGCCCACTTCGGTCGATCCTGTGAAGGAGAGCTTGCGCACGCGTGGGTCGTGGAGCATCTGCTCGATGACACCTGACGAGCCCTTGGCCACCACCACGTTGACGACTCCCGCCGGCAGTCCCGCCTCTTCCATGAGATGGACTACCGCCAATGTGGTCAGCGGCGTGTCCGAAGCAGGCTTGAGGATCACTGTGCAGCCGGCCGCGAGGGCGGGGCCGATCTTCCGGGTAGCCATCGCGGCAGGGAAGTTCCAGGGGGTGATGAGAACACTCACGCCCACCGGTTGGCGGACGGTCATGATCCGCTTGTCGCCGGCCGGGGCGAGCCGGACCTCGCCCGAGATCCGGGACGTCTCCTCGGAGAACCAGCGAAAGAACTCGGCGGCGTACCGCACCTCGCCCAGGGCATCCGGGAAGGCTTTGCCGTTCTCCAGGACGATCAACTCTGCCAGATCCTCCTCACGAGCCCGCATCGCCTCGAATGTCCGGCGCAGTATCTCCGCTCGATCCCGAGGTGGGGTAGCCGACCACGGGGCGAGGGCGTCGGCTGCGGCATCGACCGCATCGGAGGCGTGGCTCGCCTCAGCCAGCCCGACTCCAACCAGCACGTCTTCGGTGGCAGGGTCGACGACCGGGAGCTCGCCGTTCCCGGTGAACCAGTCACCTCCGATATAGAGACCGGTCTTGCCCCGCTCCTTCAGCTCTTCGAGGATCGCAGTCATGCCCTTTCCACCTCCAGTGGCAGATTACGTCGCAAAGTCGTCCCACCCTTCCACGAGACACCGACACGGTGGTAATAGCCACCGATGATCTCCTCCGGCTCCAGCAAGGACAGCTCGTCCCCCGGTGAGGCGAACAACTCCAGGTCCGCCGACCCTGCCCACACCTCGCTGACCTCCCCGTCATAGCCACGCATCGTCACCAGCTCGTCGACGGATCCCGTGCCATCGGATTCGATCGCCGGCCACCACCGATTGTGCAACATCGGATGACCGTTGACGAAACCGGGAGCGGGGGCCGGTGACTCGAGGGTGATCACCCCCTGGGCCAGCCGCCGATCGGCGGTGGCCAGCGTGGCACCGAATGTCCCGCCGGGCTCCAGCCGGGGACCGGCGTTGCCCACGGTCACCGGCCGGGTCATCCAGATACTCCCCATCTTCTTGGGGTACCCCTGGTGGTAGCCACGCACCAGGGCGAAGTCCTTGTCCACCCAGATGAACACACATCGGCTGAAGGTTTCGCCGTCCCAGGTGCAACGTACGACGGCGAGGCACTCCTTGTACTGGGAGCGCACCGGGTCGAGCAGCTCTTCGAAGCTGTCTCCGCAGCTCTGCCAGTCGGCCCAGATCAGCGCCACCGCGCCTGGGTCCTCCCCGGCAGGCTCGATACCGTCCGGGAGCAGCTCGGCTACCCGGGCCGGGTCGGTCCGGTATTCGACGGTGAGCATCTCACCCGAGTAGTGCCAGGGCGGTGGGGGGATCAGCGATGACCGACCGCTCGGGGTGCGGGGAAAGAGGAAGGCCGACATCAGGTGGCGTGCAGCGTGTAGATCACCTGATCGTATCCGCCGGTGCCGGCTGGCGAAGCGGCAGGCAGATGCGGCGAAGCCGCGGGCAGGTGGCTACCTTGGCCAGATGCCGGGAGAACTCGAGCCGGGGCGGGAAGAGCGAGCCGCGCTCGCCGAGAACGTGCTCAACGTCATCCAGGACTGGATCGACCGCGCCGACACCATGCCTGCATCCGGTGTGGACCTCGATGACGAGGTCACGGCGCGTTTGATGGCCCCGCCCGCCGAGACCGGCCGCAGTCTGGAGTCGATCCTTGCCGATGTCGACGACGCCGGGAGGTCCGGGGTGTTCCACCCGTCCGGAGGGCATCTCTCCTACATCCCCAACGCCGGCCTGTTCACAGGTGCCTTGGGTGAGTTCCTCGCCTCCGGCCTCAACCGTTACACCGGGGTCTCGGGTGCCGCCCCGGGGATGGCCGCCATCGAGCACGGGATGGTGCGCTGGATGACCTCCCTGTTCGATATGGGCGACACGGCCTCGGGTCTGATCCTCTCCGGCGGCTCGATGGCCAACCTCACAGCCATCGTCGCGGCGCGGACCGCCCGGCTCGGTGACGAGTTCGCCCGGGGCGTCATCTACGTCACGCCCCACACTCATCACTCGGTGGAGAAGGCAGCCCGAATCGCCGGGTTCCGGGGCGACCAGATCCGGGTCGTCGGCATCGACCCCGACCTCAGGATGGATGCGCAAGCCCTGGCGGTCGCCGTCGACCGTGACCGCCGGGACGGTCTCGACCCCTTCCTGGTGGTGGGGTCGGCGGGCACGACCGACACCGGGACG
Source organism: Acidimicrobiia bacterium (assembly GCA_048595045.1). Classification (GTDB taxonomy): domain Bacteria; phylum Actinomycetota; class Acidimicrobiia; order Spongiisociales; family ZC4RG35; genus JARDZU01. The sequence goes on along the minus strand of JBMDXS010000214.1, from coordinate 22,233 downwards.
GTGGATGTGCTCCCCCAGCTGGCTTCGGTCGCCGAGAGGGAGAGCCTTTGGCTCCACGTGGATGCCGCCTACGGCGGCTTCTTTCAGCTCACCCCAAGGGGCAGGACGGTCCTGTCTGGCATCGAAAAGGCCGACTCGATCTCGGTGGACCCCCACAAAGGGCTCTCGATCCCGTTCGGGGCCGGGGCTCTCCTGGTCCGAGACGAGGCACATCTGATCGACGCCAACCAGGGCCGCGGCGCCTACCTCCGTGAGGAAGACCATGACTCCGGCTTGAGAGACATCGCGGCCCTCGGGCCCGAGCTCACCCGACCGTTCCGCGCCCTTCAGATGTGGCTGCCACTCCACCTGCACGGTGTGGCCCCATTCCGGGAGGCACTCGACGTGTGCCTCGACCTCGCCAGTCATGCCTACACCCGCCTCGGCGGGATCGATGGGCTGGAGACGCCGTGGGCCCCGGACCTCTCAATCGTCGCTTTCCGCTTTGCGGATGACGACCTGGGGAGACGCGCCCTCGAGTCGATCAACGAGGAGCGAATCGTGCATCTCTCCCCCACCATCATCTCCGGCCGTCTCGTCCTCCGCTTCGCCATCCTGAACCGGAGGACCACCCGGGACCACATCGATCATGCCATCGACATGATCGAGAAGACATTGGTTGGCTGAGCTCAGCGACGGACGGCGCCTGCCTCCAGACGAAGAGCCTGGGTCAGCGAGTCGATGTCATAGGCTCCGTAGTGCCGCCTGCCATTGATGAAGAACGTCGGCGTGCCCGCCACCCCGCTCTCATCTGCGCTCTCCACGTCACGAGCCACCCTCACTGCAAACTGGCGGGACATGAGGTCCTCCGTGAAACGCTCGACATCGAGCCCCAGCGCGGAGGCATGACCGATCAGGTCATCCAGATCCAACTCGTCCTGATGGGCGAGGAGCATGTCGTGCATCTCCCAGAACTTGCCCTGGGCGCCGGCCGCTTCGGCGGCCTCGGCGGCCTGTTCCGCGCTCTCATGCACGTCGGTGAGTGGCAGATGCCTGAACACGAAGGCAAGCTCGTCGCCGAAGTTCCGAACCAGCTCGCGAGTCACCGATTCGGCCCGTCCGCAGTAGGGACACTGGAAATCGCCATACTCGACGAGGGTCAGGCCGGCATCTGCAGGGCCCCGGATGTGATCCACCTCGGGATCGACCGGGGCGATGAGATCGGGCAGAGGACGCAGCTGGGTGGCAGTCGTCGCGGGTTGGTCGGGAAGCCGTCTCAGCAGCCTGAACACGAGCCAGGAAAGCGCCGAAGCAAGCACAGACGCGGCAATCACGCCGAATTTCGCGTTTTGCAGGTCGACGCCACTGAAGGTGAGGCCGGCGATGAGAAGAGAGACGGTGAAGCCGATGCCGGCCACCACCGACATCCCGATCAGCGCAGGCCAAGGGACGGATAGTGGGAGGCGCCCTAGCCATCGCCGCGTGGCCAGCCAGGAGAAGACGATGATCCCCACCGGCTTCCCCACCACGAGCCCGAGGACGACACCCATCGTGATCGGCGAGGTCAGCGCCTGGCCCACGCTGCCGGCATCCACGACCACACCGGCGTTGGCGAGGGCGAACAGTGGCACGACCAAGTAGCTGACCCAAGGGTGGAACAAGTACTGCAGCCGCTCATTGGGCGAGATCGTGGTGATGAGGCTGCGGCTGGCGGTACGAGCAAACTCGGGGGTGGGCTGTTCGCGGAACATCCGCCACTGCGCACTGGTCCGCTGCAACTCGCTCTGTGACGGAGGGTAGGCAGTGGCCAACATGCCCATGAGCACCCCGGCGATCGTGGCGTGCACACCCGAGGCGAGTGTGGCCAACCAAAAGGCCGACCCGACCAGGAAATAGGCAACCCCGTTGCGCACACCGCCGCGCCGCATGACCAGCACCACGAGGTAGAGAACACCGGCAGCGATCAGCGCCGGGACGGAGACCCCCTCGGTGTACACGAGGGCGATGACCGTGAGAGCGATGATGTCGTCGACGATCATCACCGTGAGGAGGAAGGTTCGGAGGAGGGGGGTGAAGTGGCCGGCCACCAGGGCGAGGACCGCCAGGGCAAATGCGGTGTCGGTGCCCATGACGATTCCCCAGCCACCTGCCGACGACTCTCCGGCATTGACCAGGAGATACATGACCGGGGGGACCACCATCCCACCCACCGCCGCCAGCACCGAGGTCGCCACGCGCCGACGCTCCCTCAGCTCCCCCATGTCCAGCTCACGTCTTATCTCGAGACCGACCACGAAGAAGAAGAGGGCCATCAGCCCGTCGTTGACCCAATGCCGGAGATCGAGTGAGAGCTCCGCGCCACCGATCCGAATGGCCAGTTCGGTGCCCCAGAAGGATTCGTATCCCGAGGCCCACGGTGAGTTGGCCCAGAGGAGGGCGACGAGGGTCGCCAGCAACAGGAAGACGGCGCTGGAGTTCTCGGTGGCGATGAAGTCCCGTAGAGGGGAGGCGAGACGACGAAACCCGACCGTCTGGTGGGTCGGAGCCGAGCCGTCTTGCATCAAATCATTCAACCAACCGGTCTGCCCCCATCCCAGTTCAGCCTTCGGCCGCCGGGGCCTCCGAACCTGTCGCCATCCGGACGCACCCGGCGGTCTGTGAAACCCGGGCCCTGACGGCCGGGCTCGAGATCAGTTGTTCGGCGGTGCCTCGCTGATGTCGGCCAGAGCCGATTCGGGATCGCGCTCGATGGCCAGATCGCCCAGAGTCACGATTCCGACGAGTTTCCCGTCATCGATGACAGGGAGTCGACGTATCGCGCTCTCACGCATCTTGCTCACTGCCTTGCCCACCGGATCACCAGACCCGACGGATTCGATGACATGACTGCAGACGTCCCGCACGGTCATGCTGTTGGGATCGGCCCCCTCGGCCACGACGTTGAGGGCGAGATCGCGATCGGTCACGATCCCACAAACACTCCCGTCGGGCCGACTGACCAATACATCACCGATGTTGGCTTCCCTCATCAGCCGCGCGGCCTCCGCTACCGGCGACCCTTCATCCACCGTCACCGGGTCCCTGGTCATCACTTGTTCGATGGTTTGCACATCTCACCTCCTGGTCGAGTCGTCGGTTACCCGATCCGTCGACCGGTGAAACGAAGGTGGTGCCGGGTCAGGCCGGTTGCAGGACGAGGTGTCCGGTACCGTCCTCTCGGTGACCGGATCCCCCACCCGCATCGCTCGCGACCTCTTCGCCCCACTGGCTCCGGGGTACGAGCGTTGGGCCGGGGTCTTGAGCATGGGCCAGGACAAGCGATGGCGGTCTCAGATGGTCACCCGGCTCGCCATCGAGCCAGGTCAAGTGGCCCTGGACGTAGCCGCCGGGACCGGGTCGATAACCCGGCTCCTCCAGGATCGGGGAGCCGACGTCATCTCCCTCGATCAGAGCCATCAGATGCTGGTCCCGGCAGTGGCGAGAGGTGCTGTCGGGGTCATCGCCACGGCGGAGCGGCTGCCTTTCGCCGACGGACAGTTCGATGTCGTCACCTTCGGCTACCTGTTGCGGTATGTCGAGGACGTGGCGGGGGCCATGTCGGAGTTGAGCAGGGTGGTGCGGCCAGGGGGCAGGGTCGGCATGGTCGAGTTCGGGCGCCCCGCAGGGGCCTGGCTCCCCTTGTGGCGTCTCTACACCCGTGTGGTGCTCCCGACAGCCGGGCTCGTCGCCGGAGAGGGATGGCCCGAGGTGGGCCGCTTCCTCGGCCCCAACATCGAAGAATTCGCCGGCCGATTCCCGCCGGGCCGCTTGGCCCGGATCTGGGAGGACGCCGGTTTGCACAGGGTCGGATTCACTCGGCTCTCCCTCGGCGGCGGTTTGGTGATGTGGGGTCTGAAGGAGGCAGGTGCATCCTCGGGGACCCGATGAGCGACCACCGCCCCGCCTTCTACGCCCCAACTGGCTCCGTCACCGGCGACGTTGTCTCTCTTCTGCACGTTCCTTACACCCTCTGGCACCTCTCCTACGTCCCGATAGGGGCCGCCCTCGCCCCCAGGATGAACTGGCTCGTTCTGAGCGGGACCGTTTCTGCGTTCGCCATCGGGCTTGGTGTCGGTGCCCACTCACTCGACGAGGTCAAGGGCCGCCCCCTGGGCACACGGCTCTCCGACCGCGCCCTCTGGTCGATTGGGATCGGTGCAATGGCCGTGACGCTGGCCATCTCACTGGTTGGCGCCTTCGTGATCTCGCCTTGGGTGCCTCTCTGGGCGGTGGCGGGGATCGTCATCGCAGTCGGTTATGCCCTGGAGTGGCCAATCCTCCACACCGATCTCGGATTCGGGCTCGCCTGGGGGTCATTCCCGCTCATCGTCGGCTTCTGGGCACAGACCCAGACGTTGACCCTGCCCGTGGCGGTCATGGCCGCCATGGCGTGCCTGCTCAGTCTCTCCCAGCGCGCTCTCAGCACTCCGGCCCGTTTCTTGAGACGCAAGACCGAGGAGGCGTCGGTTGTGTTCGACGGAGACCGGGCCTGGGACCGTCGCCGGCTGCTCGACACATGGGAGAGGCCTCTACGCCTGCTCACCTGGACGACCGTCACCCTGGCCGTCGGGATGTTGCTCACCCACCTCTGAACCGGCGCAGTCAGGCCAGGGTCACGCGGATCGGGAGGTGCTTTATCCCGTTGATGAAGTTGGAGCGGAGACGGTCGGGCCTGCCCGTTATCTCGATCGCCGCCACCCGCTTGAGGAGCTCTTCGAACACGACCCGCACCTCCAGGCGGGCCAGGGATGCCCCCAGGCAGACATGCCGGCCCGTACCGAACGTGAGGTGGTCATTGGGCCGGCGCCGAATGTCGAACTCGAAGGGGCGCTCGAACACCTCCTCGTCATGGTTGGCCGACGGGTACCACATGACCACCCGGTCCCCCGGTTGGATCGTCTTTCCCCTCATCTCCACGGGCTCGGTGGCAGTGCGTCGAAAGTGCATTGTCACCGACGACGACCGCAGGATCTCCTCTGTCGCCCCAACCGAGAGGGCGGCCGGGTCGTCCCGGAGCTGGTCCATCTGGTTCGGATTGTCGAGCAGATAGATGAGACCGTGGCTGATGGTGTGTCTCGTGGTCTCGTTGCCGGCGACCATCATCAGGGTGAAGAAGTTCTTGAACTCCAGGTCGGTCAGCGGCTGACCGTCGGGCTCCGCGGTGAGGAGGGTCGTGATGATGTCGTCCTCCGGGTTGCGACGGCGCTCCGCCGCCACCTCCTCTGCGTAGCGAAAGACCTCGAGAGCGGCGGGTGACCTGAAAGGCAACAGCCGGTACTCCTCGGTGTCCATCTTGTCGATCACCACCGGCGTGTACTCGGGATCGGCGTTGGAGATCATCTGGTCGCCCCAGGTGACAAGGAGACCGGCGTCGGACTCGGGCACACCAAGGAGACGGCAGAGCAGCCTGATGGGGAGCTCACGTGAGATCTCGGTGACGAAGTCGAGCTCCCCCTGGGGAAGGGCCGCATCGAGGACATGCCCGGCCAGGAGCCTGAAGGCCGACTCGTAGGTGGCGATCACCTTTGGGGTGAAGCCGGGCTGGACCAGACGTCGGAGACGGGCGTGCTCGGGGGGGTCGAACTCCATCATGGTGCGACGTGCCTCGAGCTCGTCCGGCGCCATCTGCTCGATCCTTATCCCGCGGGAGGCTGTGAATCGAACGTAATCGCGGCTCACCGCCGCGATGTCGGCGTGTTTGGTCAAGGCCCAGAACCCGTCCCCATCACCCTCCTCCACCCACGCCACCGGCTCTTCACGACGCATGCGGGTGAACGTGGCATGGGGCACCGCCCGAACGAACGTGTCATGGGAGGTGAGGTCGGCGTACTCCTCGCCACGGTCATCGTGAAGTGTCCCGACGGACATCGCCTCCATGTTCGCAGCATGTGCCGCGGTACCGTTGCCCGCCATGGCCGACCTGCGACGGATTCTCCTCGACGGGGAGCCCACCGGCGCCAGACTGGACGGTGAGGATCTCGTCACCGATGATGGGCGCCGGATCCCGGCCCGGGACGCCGCCCATCTCCCCCCGGTCGAGCCGAGCAAGATCATCGCCGTCCATCTCAACTACCGGAGCCGGGTGGAGGAGTTCATGACCGTGCTCCCCCCCGCCCCCACCTATTTCCACAAGCCGACCACGGCGCTCAACTCACACGGTGGGGAGGTGGTGCGTCCACCGCGCTGTCGCTACCTCAACTTCGAGGGAGAGATCGCCATCGTCATCGGCTCCAGATGCCGGAACGTGGCCCCGGAGGATGCGGAGGCACACATCGCCGGGTACACGATCGCCAACGACTTCGGGCTACACGACTTCCGTGACACCGATGCGGGCTCGATGCTGAGGGTCAAAGGATCCGACACCCTGTGCCCCATCGGCCCGGGTCTCGTCACCGACTGGGATTTCCGGGGCAAGACGATCACGACGATGGTGAACGACGAGATTCGCCAGCACGGGAGCACCGACGAGATGGAATGGGACATGCCCTATCTGGTCGCGGACATCGCACGCACCATCACTCTGCTCCCCGGCGACGTGATCCTGAGCGGCACCCCGGCCGGGTCACGGCCCGTCGATCCCGGCGATGTCGTCACCGTGGCGGTGGAGGGCCTTGGCGAGCTGACCAACGTCATCGTCGAAGGCCCCGAGGCGATCCGAGCCGATGTGGGCGCCCAGCCCAGCGAGTCGGAGGAGGTCGTCTCGACGGCACTGGGAGGCGACTGGGAGCACCGCGGTGTCCGGGCGCCGCGCGGGGCGGGATCGGCCCACTACCTCTCGGAGTTGGATGCCTGAGTCCCGCGCACCGGTGGCTGCCTTCTTGCGTGGCGTGAACGTCGGTGGGGTCAAGGTGCCCATGGGCGAGCTGAGGGCCATGCTCGAGGACGGCGGCCTGGAGGGGGTGCGCACCTTCCTGCAGAGCGGGAACGTGATCGTGACGCCCATCGCAGGGGGGGCCGTGAAGCTGAGCGGGACGATCGAAGAGCTGATCGAGGACGGGCTCGGGGTGAAAGTGCGGGTGATCGTCAGGACCAGGGACGAGCTTGCCAAGGTGACGAAGGGGAATCCGTTCGATGGTCCCGACGTCGAGCCCAGGCTGCTGCATGTCGTGTTCCTCGAATCCGAGCCGTCGGACGACCGGGTAGCCCGTCTCGACCCCAACCGCTCGCCATCGGACCGGTTCGAGGTGTCGGGTCGTGAGATCTATGTCCATTACCCGGGGGGATCCGGTCGTTCCAAGCTCGACCTGGCCTACTTCGAGAAACAGCTCGGCGTCGCGGGCACGGCCCGCAACTGGAACACGGTCACCAGGCTGCTGGCGACGCTGGACGGCTGACTCACTCGAGCGTGGCGGTGCTCGAAACTCGGCTCAGAGCAGCTTCGTGGCGGCCGTGCCCTCCTGGCACCCGTCGAGCAAAGGGCAGCTGCGGCACCAGGGACCTCCCCTCCTGACCAGGTCGTCGCCCGAGGCCCAGGAGGCCCGGATGGCGTCGACCATCCCGGCGATCTCGGCTGCGACCCCCTCGACCTCCGCCGCGGTGGGGACGGCTCGATACCGCTCACCCGTTCGGACCGACACCGCCTCGACATAGGCCGGCACTTCGCTCCGATCGAGCATCCACAACAGGGCATAGAAGAGAAGCTGGCCTTCGGGGTCACCGAGCTCCCCGGTCTTCCAGTCGACCAGGCGGTGGCCGCCGAGATCCTCCCGGTAGACGGCATCGACCGTTCCCACCAGGTCTACCCCCGCCCCGACCGTGGCATCGATCGTCTGCTCCGATCCCTCGAAGCCCTCTCTGGGAAGGGTGACGAAACGCTCGTACAGCCCTCGCACCTCCTCGATCGCGGCGGCCAGGGCGGAGGGGCGCAGCTCGAGGCCTCCCAGCTTGTTGTTCAGCGCAGACCCCCCGATCTCCTCCCGGCATGCTTGAACGAACTGATCGGATGGGATCGGGCCCGACGTGAGATGACGACTGAAGATCCGGTGCGCCAGCCCACCGAGGAAGGCCGGCCGCGTGTCGGGCCCGTAGACCCCTTGGAGGCGCGCCCCGGCCCGAGCCGGGCACTGCTGATAGGTCACATAGGTGCTCGCCGAGATGCGTATGGCGTCGCCGGGCGCCATCTCCGGGAAGCGGATCGCCACTGCTGTCGAGGCTAGACCGTCCCTGGGACGCTTTCCGGTTACGAAATCCCTTTCGGTAGCATCCGATCGGGCGCTAGGTCGATTCTCGGCGGCCTCTCCATGAATAGATATCTCTCCTGGATCAGGACCCCGCTTGGCGCGCTCGTGACGGGTGTTGCCGGGATCGTCCTGCTCATCTTGTCTGCGTACGGCTTGACCCGGCTCGCCTCACGAGGTGAGGTGATGGGACGCGTCGAGGTGGCCGGCACCCAGATCGGCGGACTGGACCTGGAACAGGCTCTGAGCGCCCTCCTCGCCGTGGAGGATGCCTATCTGGCGCGTCCGGCCGTCTTCAACGTCGACGGCAAGTTCGCCAGTATCCAGCCCTCGGAGGCCGGGCTGGAGATCGACGAACAGGCGATAGCCGACGAGGCCCTGCTGGTGGGGCGCGACGGCAATCCTTTCTCCGAGTTCGCATGGTGGATCAGCCACATCTTCGACACCGTGCGGGTCCCGGTTCGAGGGGCGGTCGATGACGTCGCCATCGAAGCCGTCTTCGATACCTGGGATTCCGAAGTGATCGCCCTGCCTTCCAGCCCGGGCGGCGTCAGCCTCGTCGACGGTGTCCCCACCCCGGACTACCCCATGGTTGGGACCGGGGTCGACCGCGCCGCGGCCCGTGCCGTGGTCGAGGCGACTCTCCTCGCCCTTGCGCCGGACTCCACATCCATCCCCACCACGACGATCGTGCCCGTGCTGACCAATGAGGACGTAGACGCGGCCGTCGACCAGGCCGAGGCGATGTTGGCCGAGCCGATTCGCCTGGTGAGCGAGGATTTCGAGGTCGTCTTCACGGTCGATCAGCTACTCGAGGCCTTTCGGTCGGAGACGATCACCGAGAGCCGGCCTCGCATCGTCAATTCATTCGACCCGGCGGTCGTCGATGGCTATCTGAACGCCATCCGGGATCAGGTGGAGGCCGAGCCGGTAGATGCCTTCTTCGAAATCGAGGGCGACAGCATCTCGATAGTCCCCGGCAGCAGCGGCACGCGGATCGACGAGGCGGAGACGGCGTCGCGCATGGCAAACGCAGCGTTGACCGGCGGTCGCGAGGGCGTTTTGCCCTTCGTCGAAGCCGCCGCCCCCGAGGTGACCACCGAGGACCTGGAGGCCCTCAACATCAACCATCTTGTCGCGCAATTCACCACCTATTACGACTGCTGCCAGGACCGGGTGGTCAACATCCACCGCATCGCCGATGAGGTGGACGGCGCCATCGTCCCGGCAGGCCAGACCTTCAGTCTCAACGACCACGTCGGCCCGCGCACGGTGGAGGACGGGTATCTGCCCGCGGGGACCATCATCGCCGGAGAGGTCGAAGACACCGTCGGCGGTGGAGTCAGCCAGTTCACCACCACGCTCTACAACGCGGTGTTCTGGGGTGGTTATGAGGACGTCGAGCACAAGCCCCACTCCTACTACTTCCCGCGATATCCGGAGGGGGTCGAGGCCACGCTGAACTGGCGCAGCCCCGATCTCAAGTTCCGCAACAACACCGAATACGGGATCTTGATCGATACCACCTACACCGACACCTCGATCACCGTCCGTATCTTCGGCGAGAACGACGGTCGCACGTTGAAGGGCGAGCAATCGGACGGGCGGAGCCGGGCGTGGGTCGACGCCGAAGGGGGTCCCAACGCACTCCACGTCAAAGGTGACGTCTCGGACCGTTTCGCCCTCACCGACCCACCTGAGCCTCGCTACGAGCCGAACCCCGAGTTCGGTGTCAACCAGCAAAATCAGACCCAGACCGAGCTTGGCGGCTGGAGCGTGACGGTGACCCGGCGGATCCTGCTCGGAGGCGACGAGAACAATGTGGTCGACCTCCAGGAATGGACCGTTCGCTACGCCCCCAGGTTCGCTGTCTTCGAGGTACATCCGTGCATGGTGCCCGGCACATCGACCGCTTGTCCCACCACTACGACCATCCCGCCAACGACGGTGCCGCCCACCACGTTGCCCACCACGGCCCCCCCGGGGACGACCCCACCGACCACGGCTCCCCCCGGGACGACCTCACCAACCTCCTGAGCCGACCGGGAAGAGACGGGTCATACCTCGGTGTAGAAGAGCAGGAACCCCTCCACGACGGAGACGACCGAGGTCTTGGATGCCTCGTCCCACCCGCCCGGCCGCCTCACCGTCACGGTGTTCTGCAGCACGTAGACGTGGTCGATCCCGATAGCCAGGTCGAACAGCCTCCCGGCCAGGATCCCGGGCACGGCCTCACCAGGGTCGTCGGGCGACATGGCCATGCCGTCCTGGCCGGTGAAGCTTCGATCGGTGTCGATCAGGAGGATCTCACCGGCTTCCGTGACCTGGTTGACGACGACGGCCTGGCCCATGAGGGACGGGATCGTACTCAGGAGCGAAGGCCACGAGATAGTTCCCCGATCACATGGACCTTGACCAGGTTGGTGGAGGCCTGGATGTTCGGGGGCACGCCGGCAACCATGACCACCCGGTCACCCTTGCTGACCACGCCCTCCTTCTCGAGGATCGCCGCGGCAGAGGCGATCTCCTCGTCGGTGTATCTGCGCCGCTCGAAATGATGTGGGCTCACCCCCCAATAGAGGGCCATTTGACGCAGGGTCACCTCGTTGGGGGTGAAGGCGACGATCCTGGCTTCGGGCCGGTATTTGGAGAGGAGTCGAGCGGTGTTCCCGGTCTCGGTGAATGCCACGATTGTCTCCGCCTCCAGATTGACGGCGATCTCGGTGGCCGCCTGGGCCACTGCCGAGGCGACGGTGTTCCCATCGCCCACGAAGGGGATCGAGTGCCGGTCACGCATCGACAGAGTCCCTTCCTCCACCGCGACACAGATCGAAGCCATGGCCGCCACCGCCTGCACCGGGTAGTCGCCGACCGCGGTCTCGCCGGAGAGCATGACCGCATCGGTGCCCGCCAGCACCGCGTGGGCGACGTCGGTCACCTCGGCGCGGGTGGGACGGGGGCTCTTGGTCATCGACTCGAGCATCTCGGTCGCCGTGATGGAGACGCGGCCCGAGGCGTTTGTCTTCTTGAGGATCTCGGCCTGTATCAGAGGGATCTTCTCCAACGGGAGCTGAACCCCGAGGTCGCCTCGGGCCACCATCACCGCCGATGAGGGGCCGATGATGTCGTCCAGGTTCTCGTAGGCCTGGGCCAGCTCGATCTTGGCCACTATGGGAGCCTCCCCGGCGAGACCGGCGACGTCGCGTATGTCGTCACCTGTCCTGACGAAGGAGGCCGCCACGTAATCGACGCCTAGCTCGCGGCCGAAGGCGAGGTCCGCCTCGTCCTTGGGGGTCACGATGTCGAGGGTCAGCGTGCTGTCCGGGAAGGAGACCCCCTTGTGATCCGAGAGCACACCCCCGACGTTCACGTCGGCCAGCAGGCCGTCCTCGGTGATCTCGACGACCTCGCAGCGAATCAGCCCGTCGGCCAGCTGCACCCGATCACCTGGCTCCACATCCCGGAGCAGGGGCTCGTAACCCACCGGTATCAAGGTCTCGTTGCCCAGCGCCTCATCGGGCACGAGCTTCACCTGCTGCCCGGGCCGCAAGACGACCGCACCCTCGGCGAACTCGCCCACCCGGAGCTTGGGGCCTTGGATGTCTTGCATCAGGGCCACGTTGCGCCCAGACGCCTTGGAGGCGGCCCGGACCCACTCGGCCAACGACCGATGGAAGTCATGGTCACCGTGTGAGAAGTTGAGCCGGGCCACATCGATGCCGGCGTCCACGAGGGCGGCCACGCCGGTCTCCGTGCCGACCGCAGGTCCCAACGTCGCGATGATCTTGGTGTGCCTCTGCATGTCTTCCTCGAAGCTAACCGTCGAATCTGGGGGGGCGACCCCCAGACCCCCGAGCGGGTCAGCCGGTCATCTTCTCCCGGAGCAACCGATTGACCAGGCGGGGGTCGGCCTTCCCCCCTGTCGCCTTCATGACCTGACCCACGAGGAACCCCACCACCTTCTCCTCGCCACTCCTGAACTCGCCGACCGCGCCAGGGTTGTCGGCCAGCACCGAATCGATCACCCCTTCGAGCTGACCCACATCGCTCACCTGGAGCAGGTCGCGCCGCTCGGCGATCTCCCGTGGACCGCCCTCACCCGACATCATGCCAGCGAGCAACTCCTTGGCGGCAGAGCTCGACACCGCTCCGTCGTCGACCATCTGGATCAGTTCGGCCAGGTTCGGCCCGTCCAGACCCGTCAAGGGCGCATCGACCTCGCTTCGGCGCAGCCATGCGACCACCTCACCGGTGAGCCAATTGGCCGCGGCCTGGGGGGATGCGCCGGAGAGCACGGCGTCGTCATAGACCGCACGGAGCCCGGGGTCGAGCCCCGAGAGGACGCCGGCGGTAGACGGGGCCAGGCCCTGGCTGAGATATCGGGCTCGTCGCTCGGCCGGCATCTCCGGGAGGCGGGCTCCCAGACCGGACACCCACTCCGGGCTCATCACGAGCGGCACGAGATCGGGCTCGGTGAAATAGCGGTAGTCGGATGACCCCTCCTTCACCCTCATCGAATGGGTGACCCCCGAATCCTCATCCCAGTGACGCGTCTCCTGGACCACGGAGCCCCCGGATTCGAGCAGCGCGGTCTGTCGCTCGACCTCGTGGCCGACCGCTCGCTCCAGGGAGCGGAACGAGTTCATGTTCTTGACCTCGACCTTCGTGCCGAGCTCCTCCGAGCCTTCGGGTCGGACAGATACGTTTGCATCGAACCGGATCGACCCCTCCTCCAACCGGACGTCAGACACCCCGAGCTCGGCTACGACCGATCTCAACTCCTGGGCGTAGACCCGTGACTCGACCGCGCTACGGAGATCGGGCCGGGACACCACCTCGACCAGGGGGACGCCGGAGCGGTTGAAATCGAGAAGGGTGCGCTCGGCGGCGTGGATGCGACCCCCGAGGCCGATATGGATCGACTTACCGGTGTCCTCTTCCATGTGGGCCCGCTCGATGCCGACCCGCCGGGTGGCACCGTCGACCTCGATGTCGAGATGGCCGTCGTGACACACCGGGACGTCGAACTGTGAGATCTGGTAGTTCTTGGGCAGATCGGCGTAGAAGTAGTTCTTGCGATGGAACACCGAACGCGGCGAGATCTGGCAGCCCAGGGCGAGGCCTATCGACATGATCGACTCGATGGCCGCCCTGTTGGTCACGGGGAGGGCGCCGGGGAGGCCGAGACAGGTCGGACAGACACGGGTATTGGGCTCGCCGCCGTGGGCGACCTCACACCCACAGAACATCTTCGAGGCTGTCATGAGCTCCACGTGGATCTCGATCCCGATCACCGGTTCCCAGGTCATCGCGCCACCTGGACGGCCGTGGGGGCGATCACGAACGCCGCCTGACGCTCGACCTCGGCGGCCATCTGGTACATGATCTGCTCGCCCAGGGGCGGGGCCATGACCTGGAACCCGATCGGCAGCCCGGCTTCGTCTAGCCCTATCGGCACCGTTATGGCGGGGTGCCCGGCCATGTTCGCCGGGATGTTGCAGATGTCGGAGAGATACATGGCCAAGGGATCAGACGTCCTCGCCCCCGCCTCGAAGGCAACCGTGGGGCTGGTGGGTGACACCAGGACGTCGACCTGGTCATAGGCACGGGCGAAGTCCTCCTGGATCGCGGCCCGCACCCGCTGGGCCTGACCGTAGAATGCGTCGTAATAGCCGGCAGACAGGGAATAGGTGCCGAGCAGGATCCGGCGGGTCACCTCAGGCCCGAATCCCTCCGCCCGTGTCCGCGCCATCAACTCCTCGGTGGTCGGCCCCTCCACCCTGAGCCCGTACCTGATCCCGTCGAAGCGAGCCAGGTTGGACGACGCCTCGGCCGGTGCGATCAGGTAGTAGGCGGAAAGGGCGATCTCGAAGGTGGGCAGGGACACCTCCACCAACCGGACCCCTGCCTTCTCCAACCGGCCCAGCATGTCCACGGTGGCCGCCTCGACGCCCGGCTCGAACCCTTCGCCGGAGAGCTCGGTGACTATGCCCACCGTCAGCCCGTCGACCCCGCGTTCCAGGCCGGCGACCGGGTCCGGGTACTCCCCCGCGTAAGAGGTGGAGTCCAATGGGTCGTGTCCCCAGATGGTCGACAACGCAATCGCAGAGTCCTCGACGGTCCTGGTGAACGGGCCGATCTGGTCGAGCGAGGAGGCAAAGGCAATCAACCCATACCTGCTCACCGTGCCGTAGGTGGGCTTCATCCCCACCACGCCACACAGCGAGGCCGGCTGCCGGATCGAGCCTCCGGTGTCGGATCCCAGCCCGAGGAGGGCCGATCCGGCGGCCACCGCGGCGGCCGACCCGCCGGAGGAGCCGCCGGGGACGCGGCTCAAGTCCCACGGGTTGTAGGTCGGCCCATAGGCCGAGTTCTCGGTCGAGGACCCCATGGCGAACTCGTCGAGATTGGTCTTGCCCACGATCACCGCACCACCGTTGCGCAGCCTCTCCACAACGGTTGCGTCATAAGGCGGAACGTATCCGGCGAGGATCTGCGACCCGGCCGTGGTCTCCAACCCACGGGTGCACATGTTGTCCTTGAGAGCGACAGGGATCCCGTGGAGAGGGCCGAGATCGACGCCGTCGGCGAAGTCGGCGTCGGCCTGAGCCGCGGCCTCCCTGGCCCCCTCGCTGTCGATGGTCAGAAACGCGTGTAGCTGTGCCTCGGTCCGGGAAGCCGTCTCCAGAGCCTCTTCGAGGAGGGCGGTGGCGGTGATCTCGCCCGAGCGCAACAAGCGCCCGGCCTCAGCGAGGCCGGCTGCCATCACCGGGTGTCCTCCATCGCCGGTGGAGCCACGAACTGCCCGTCGTAGGCCTCCGGGGCCTGGGCGAGGACCTCGTCCCGGCTCAGAGAGGGCCGGACCTCGTCCTCTCTGAACGCGTTCTCCATCCCGAGCGGGTGGGCTGCCTCGACTCCGGGCTCGACATCGAGTGACTGGACACGGGCCGCGTGTTCCAGGATCACGCCGAGCTGGGCCCTGTAGGCCTCGAGCTCGTCGTCGCTGAGACCGAGCCTGGCCAGCCTGGCCACATGAGCGATATCGATGTCGATCGGCATGAAGCCGAGTGTAAGGGCCAGGCCGGGCACGGCCGTCAGCGATAACGTGCCCCCGGTGGAGCGGAATCGGCTCAAAGGCACCGCCATCGCCCTGGGGACGATCGGGGTGACGGCGATGGTGGCCGGGCTCGCCGCGATAGTGCTCGCCGACCCCGGGGAGGCAAGCCCCACCGGTGGCGTGCTGGTCAGGGTGGGAGCGGTCCTCGGAGCAGTCGCCCTGGTCCTTCCCGGGATACGCAGGCCGTCGCTCTCCACGCTCTTGATCGCCGGAGCGGGTCTGGTCCTGGTGATGGCCAGGCCCGGGCTGGTCTGGGCGGCACTGATCGGGTGGGTGGCGTGGGTCTTGCTCTCCCGTCAGCGGAGGACATCGAGCAGCGACTCGTAGACCCAGGTCAGGTCGGAGATCCGGACCGACTCACCCGGCTTGTGGGCGAGCGCAGGCTCACCCGGGCCGAAGTTCAGAGCAGGGATCCCAACTGTCGAGAACCGGGCGACGTCGGTCCACCCCTGTTTCCCTTGCAAGGGTGCACCGGTCTGCTCGAGCAGGGCACGGAACAGGGGGTGATCGAGGTCTACCGAGCCCGCCGGGGCGAGATCGGTGACCTCGACCCGGTCGGCTCCCGCGCACACCTCATGCAAACGGGCCACCGCAGCATCCGGGTGGCGGTCGGGGGCGAAGCGATAATTCACGTTCATCACGAACTCCCCAGGGATCACGTTTCGGGCCACACCGCCCTGAGCCATGGTCACCGACATCACCTCGAGAAACTCGAGACCGTCGATGACATGTGGCTCGGGCTGTAGTGAGCTCATCACGGACAGGAACCCGGCAGCCTTGGTGACCGCGTTGTCGCCCAGCCAGGGCCGAGCCGAATGGGCCGGCTCACCGATGAAGGCGACATCGGCGTTGATCACACCCTGGCACCCCGCCTCGATGGCGCGGTCGGTGGGCTCGAGCACCACCGCAGCCGAGGCGGCCCGCAACCAGGAGGCCTCATCGAGCACAGACTCGAGCTGATTCCCGGGGAGAGGGCCCTCCTCGCCGGCGTAGAAGACACCGGCGACACCTTCCGGGCCCAGCTCCTCGAGCAGGTGGATGATCACCGCCAGCCCGGACTTCATATCGGTGGCACCCAGACCGTGGACGCGTCGTGCATCGACCCGGGAGCGGGCCTCCCCCTGTGCCGGCACGGTGTCGAGATGGCCGGCGAGGAGGACGACGCCATCGGTGGGCTCCCCGACGACAAGCGAGTCGGCGATCCGCTGCTGTGGCAGGGGGCCCAGTCGAGCTGCGATGGCGTCGCGTAAGGGCCCTTCGGCGCCGGTGACCGATGGGATGTCGACCAGCCAGGTGACCGTATCGACCAGGTCGGTCAAAGCTGGACATCCAGCTCGCGGAGGAACTCGTTCAACGTGGTCTTCTCGTCGGTGGCGGCGGTCCGCCTGCCGATGATCAGTGCACAGGTCAGGTCGTAGCTGCCGCTGGGGAACTGCTTCGGCCGCGTCCCCGGCACGACCACCGACCCCGCCGGGACCCGGCCCCGATGCTCCACCGGCTCGGGCCCGGTCACATCGATTATGGGGGTGGAGGCGGTCAACACGGTGTTGGCGCCGAGCACCGCCCTCTCCTCGACGATGGTGCCCTCCACGACGATCGACCGGCTCCCGATGAAGGCGCCATCTTCGATGATGACGGGACGGGCGCCAGGCGGTTCGAGGACCCCCCCGATGCCGACTCCGCCGGATAGGTGCACGTCTCTTCCCACCTGGGCGCACGACCCGACCGTGGCCCAAGTGTCGACCATCGTGCCCGCCCCGACCCGGGCCCCGATGTTGACATAGCCGGGCATGACGATGACACCCGGCTCGCAGAAGGCGCCGTAGCGGACAGTGCCCGGCGGCACCACCCGAATCCCCTGTTCGGCCAGCCCTGACTTGAGCGGGATCTTGTCGTGGTACTCGTAGGGCCCGACCTCGAAGGTCTCCATCTGGCGAAGACGGAAGTAGAGAAGGATGGCCTCCTTGACCCATTCGTTGACCACCCACTCGCCGTCGACCTTCTCCGCCACCCTCACCTCGCCCCGGTCCAGGGCGGCGATGGCCCCTTCGACGTCGTCACGAACGCTGTCGGCATCGATCTCTCCGGCGAAGGCGGCCCGGATCACGCTGGGGTCGGCTGCATAGGTCATCAGGGCAGGTCGCGGGCAGGGTAATTGGCCCGACCCACCGCTACGGTGCGTCGATGTCCTATCGCCTGGTCTACGTCGGGCTGGCCCTGGTCGCCCTGGCCGCGATCGCTTTCGGAATCGCCTTCAATCGCAGTGGCGAGGCGGTGGTCCTCCCTTCGCAGCTGGAGGCGATCTCCCCTCAGCCCGGGGACCTGGTCCCGCCCCAGACCAACGTGGAGATCGACCTGCCGGTGGCCTACGAGGCAGATATCTACATCGATGGTTGGCTGGTCCAGGATGCGGTGTTCGTGGAAGGAACCGGCGTCTACCGATGGGCCCCCTCGCCGCAGAACCCCACCATCACCGAATGGTCGCCCGGCGAGCACACCGTACGGGTGGTATGGGACAAGGTCAGCGGCTTCCCCGACCCCGGGGAGTATGAATGGACGTTCCGGGTCGGTTGACAGATCGGTAGCTTGGCCTGATGGAGCGCACCGACGTCAGCCCCGACGTCTTCATCGCATCCCTGCCCGAGCCTCTTCGCACCGACCTGGGACGGGTGGATGCGGTCTTGAGCAGGGTGATGAAGGGGCACTCCCGTGTCCTCTGGGGAGGCAGGTTCTGGGGTGGGTCCGAGCAGAGCATCATCGGCTACGGCGACCACACCTATCAGAGGTCGGACAAGAAGACGGTGGACTGGTTCATCGTGGGTCTGGCCCCACAGAAGAACTACAACAGCCTCTACGTCAACGCCTCCGACGATGAGGGATATCTGATCCGGAATTATGCCGACCGCCTGGGCAAGGTGAAGGTGCGAAGTGCCGCCATCACCTTCAAGAGCGCGGATGACCTGGATCTGAACATCCTCGAGGAGGTCGTGGCCCTGGCCCGGGACCGGATGTCCTAGGCGGGGAGGGCGGACAGGCCCCTCTCCAGCAGCCGCTTGAAGGTCTCACCATCGACGATGGGAATGCCCAATTCCTCGGCTTTACGTGTCTTCGAAGCGCCGGGCGAGTCCCCCACGATCAGGGCCGTCGTCTTGGAAGAGACCGAGCCGGTGGCCTTTCCTCCCCTCTGTTCGATGGCGGCCTGTGCTTCCTCTCTGGTGAACCCCTCCACCGTGCCCGAGACCACGAAGGTCGCTCCGGCGAGCAGATCGCCGGCGACCCCGGGCACGATCTCCTCCTCGAGACGCACCCCGGCCTTTCCCAGCTTGGCCACCAAGTCGCGATTGACAGGGTCGGCCGACCACTCGGCCACTCCCCGGGCGATGGTGGGACCGATCCCCTCCACTTGGGCGATCTCCTCCTCTCCGGCCGTCATCAGGGCGGGAAGGCCGCCGAAATGCCTGACCAGGGTCCGGGCGATGGTGCCTCCCACATGCCGGATACCGAGCGCGGTGAGCAGCCTGGCCACCGGTCGATCCTTGGCCGCGGTGATCGCCTGCTCGAGGTTGTTGACCGATATCTCCCCCCAGCCCTCCCGGCCCCGCAGCGCGCCGACGTCGAAGGTGAAAATGTCGGCGGGATCGGTGATCAACCCCTCCCTGAGCAAGAGGTCGATGGTCTTGTATCCCATGTGCTCGATATCCATGCCGCCCCTGGAGGCGAAATGGAACAACCATTCCCGGACCCGAGAGGGGCACTCGAATCCTCCGGTGCAACGGGCTACTGCCTCACCCTCGATCCGGACGATCGGGTTTGCGCAGAACGGGCAGGTCTTGGGCATCGACCATTTCTTCTCCTTGCCGGAGCGAGCCGATGCCACCGGGCCGACCACTTCAGGGATCACGTCGCCCGCCCTGCGGACGATCACCTGGTCGCCGACCCGAACGTCCTTCAACGCCACCTGGTCGGCGTTGTGAAGGGTGGCGAGACCCACCGTCGCACCCCCGACGAAAACCGGCTCGAGGACCGCGAAGGGCGTGGCGGCCCCGGTGCGCCCGATGTTGATCTGGATGTCCTTCAGCAGGGTGACCTGCTCCTCAGGGGGGAACTTGTACGCGATGGCCCATCTCGGGGCCTTGGCGGTGAAGCCGAGCGCAACCTGGTCGGTGAGGGCGTCGACCTTGATCACCACCCCGTCTGTCTGGTACCCGGTCTCATGCCGTCCTTTCTCGGCACGGGCCACGTAGTCGAGGACCTCGTCGATGGTGTCGAGCTGCTCACTGGCCGGGTTGGTGCGGAAACCGGAATCCCGCAGGTACTGCATGGTCTCGGTGTGGCTGGCGAACGACGGGCCTCCCTCCACCAGCCCCAACTGGTAGACCCAGATGGCCAGGTTGCGGGTGGCGGTGACCGTCGGGTCTTTCTGTCGAACCGAGCCCGCAGCTGCATTGCGCGGGTTGGCGAAGATCCTCTCCCCCGCTTCGGCCTGGCGTTTGTTCAGGTCGTCGAAGGCGCTCTCCGGCATGTAGACCTCACCGCGTACCTCGAGGATCTCGGGGGGAGTCGCACCGAGAAGGCGGAGAGGCACCGACTTGATGGTTCGCAGGTTGGCGGTGATGTCCTCGCCAGTGACGCCGTCACCCCTGGTGGCCCCGGTGTCCAGCACACCGTTGCGATAGGTCAGAACCACCGCGAGACCGTCGATCTTCAGCTCGGCGGCGTACCCGACCGGCGCCCTCCCCAGCTGGCGCTCCATGCGCTGCTCCCAGGCGACGAGCATCTCCGCCGAGTCGGCGTTGTCGAGTGAGAACATCGGGCGCAGATGCCGGATCGGGGCAAACAGGGCACCAACAGGGGCGCCGACCCGCTGGGTCGGGCTGTCCGGGGTGATCAGCTCCGGGTTCTCCTCCTCGAGTCGGCGCAGGTCTGCGATCAGTGCGTCGAACTGTGCATCGGAGATGATCGGGTCGTCGAGCACGTGGTAGCGATAGAGATGCTCGTTGACCTGCGAGCGCAGCTCCTCGATCTCGGTGGTGATGTCTGCCATCGGCGCTCGACGTTACAGCCGGTCCGTCAGACGAAGGTCTCGGCGACCAGCGCGCCTCCCAGGACCCGGTTGTCGTCATAGAGGGCCACGGTCTGACCCGGTGCCACCGCCTCCTGCCGTTGGGCGAAGAGGAGCCGATTCCCATGGATGGTGGCCTCCACCGGGTCACCGTGGGCTCGGTACTGGGCCATGACCCGTCCCGAGACGGGATCGACGGTGGACCAGGTGAGCTGACTGAGCATGGCCCCGCCCACGGTCAGCTCGTCCCGGCGCCCGACGACCACGGTCGAACTGCCGGGGTCGATCCCCACGACGAACCTCGGCTCACCGAACGCCATCCCGAGACCGCGGCGCTGCCCAATGGTGAACCCGGCGATCCCGTCGTGACGACCGAGCTCGACACCATCGGTGCCCACCATCGGCCCTGGTTCGAATACCTCCGGCGCGGTAGCTCGGAGGAACCCCCGGTAGTCCCGCTGCCCGACGAAGCAGATGTCCATCGACTCGGGCTTGGCCGCGGTGCGCAGGCCCATGTCCGCAGCGACCGACCGCACCTCGGTCTTGGTCAGCTCGCCGACCGGGAGCATGACCCGGGACAGCTCATCCTGGGTCAGCATGGACAAGACATACGACTGGTCTTTCGCCCGGTCCTGACCCCGGAGCAGACACCATGACCCACCGACCAGATGATTACGGGCGTGGTGCCCCGTGACCAGGACCTCGGTGTCGAACCCGGCCATGCTCCCCAAGAGGCGATCGAATTTGACAGTCCGATTGCACTCGATGCACGGGTTGGGCGTCCTGCCTGATCCATAGTCCCGCACGAATCGGTCCACCACCCCATCCCGGAATTCCTCGGTGTAGTCGAGGACGTAGTAAGGGATGTCGAGTTGGGCCGCCACTCGGCGGGCATCCTCGGCGTCAGACACGGTGCAGCAACCCGCAGTCGGCGTCTCCCCGTTGGGACCGGACCAGAGCTTGAGGGTGACGCCGATGACGTCGTGCCCCTCCTCTCGCATCAGGGCCGCGGCGACCGACGAGTCGACACCACCGGACATGGCGACAAGGACCTTCATCGCAAATCTCCGACCAGACGGACCACGACTTCAGCCGCCTCGATGGCTTCGTCCGCGGTGCTGTTCCAACCGAAGCTGAACCTCACACTCTCTCGTGCCTCCCCCGGGCTCAGACCCATCGCCTCCAGCACGTGTGAGACCTCGGACGCGCCCGACTGGCAGGCCGAGCCTGCCGACGCGGCGATGCCGGCGCGGTCGAGTCGCATGAGCAGCGTTTCGTTGCGCAGCCCGGGTATCCGCACGTTGAGATGATGCGCAGAGCGGTGTCCCTCAGGGGTGTTGACCAACAGGTCGGGGATCCCGACTATGACCCGCTTCTCGAAGTCATCGCGAACCTGGCCCACCTGGCTACGGAACCGGGAGCGATCGGACGCGGCCGCCTCGATGGCACGGGCCAGCCCTACCGCCCCGGCCACGTCATGGGTGCCCGAGCGCCTCCCCAGCTCCTGACCCCCGCCATGGAGCAGTGGCTCCAGGGGTGTGCCCTCCCGCACGTAGAGGAGCCCGCTGCCTTTGGGGCCACCGAATTTGTGCCCGGTGATGCTGAGCAGGTCGACACCGAGACGATCGACCTCGATCTGCTCGGAAGAGAATGCCTGTACCGCATCGGTGTGGATCAGGGCCTCTGGGGCGTGAGCCCTGACCGCGGCAGATAGCGCTGGAAGGTCCTGGATCACACCGGTCTCGTTGTTGACGTACATCACCGAGACAACGGCCGTGTCGTCGTCGAGCGCGGCGAGGAGTGCGGAAACATCGACGATCCCACGACGGTCCACACCGACGATGGTGACCGGAGCGCCG
>JBMDXS010000213.1:0-2123 GCA_048595045.1 Acidimicrobiia bacterium | reverse complement strand
GGACCAGGCGCTCCGCCTGGTCCAACCGGGGAGATCGTTCGTGGCGCTGGTCTCGGCTGCGATGACGGCCCTGGCATGGATGACCAGGTCGAGATGGCTCCTCCCCTGGGAGGTGTGGGGAGTGGCCACCGCGGTCCAGGTGCTGGAGCCGATCCCATTCCTGGCCCGGGACGGGGTGGAGCCGAGACGTCTCGCCCGCTACCCGGTGCTGGTGATCCTGGCCGGGCTCTGGGTCCCGATCCGGCTTCTCTCCGGCCGGGTGCGGGGCTGGTACCACACCCCGCATGCCGGGATCATTCCCGGAGGTGCCGAACCGGGCCTGGACCCCGAACCAGACCCCACACCATCCCCACCCCATAGGCCAGATGCATGATCCCGGCGGCTGCCACCACCCGAAACGACGACCCCTCCCTGCGCAGGGCGACCCAGATCAGGAGGAGAAGCCATCCGGCCACCGCCGCCAGCAGCGGCCACCACACAGCGGTGATGAGCCCCACCCCAGCGAGCACGAGCAGCCCGAGGACCAGGACCATTGGCGCCAACGGGCGTGGTGAGGGCAGCTCGCCGTTGACCCAGAGCATCTCCGCCTTGCCCTGTCCATATCCGAAGTACTGCCGCCAGAGCGACCGAGCGGAGTCCCGGGGCGTGTAGCTGGACACGATCCAGGGGTCGACATGGACCCTCCGGCCGGATCTGCGCCAGCGGTAATAGAAATCGGCGTCCTCGGAGCTTCCAGATGGGAAGGATCGAAAACCGCCCAACACCTCGAAGTCCTCCCGACGGAAGGCGCCCAAATAGACGGTGTCGACCTCTTCCCGTTTCGTGGCGTGATGGAAGCGGCCCGGGCCCATGGTCAGCGGGCTCTCCATGGCTGCCGCCACCGCCTCACCGAATGGGGTCCTGCCCAGCGGGCTCATCCTCCCACCGACGGCGCCGCCGATCTCCTCGAGCACCCGCACCGAGGTCCGCACGTAGTCGGGGGCGAATCTGGTGTGGCCGTCCGCTCGCACCAGGATCTCCCCATTGGCCGCGGCCGCGGCCCGGTTGAGCCCGAAGGCCTGTCTCGTCTCCGGGTTTTCGATCACCCGGACCCGACTATCTCCGTGCGCCACCGCCAGCACCTTCTCCCTGGTGCCGTCGGTCGACCCTCCGTCGGCGACGATCACCTCCAACCGCCCCTCGTAGTCCTGGCGCAAGAGATCACTGATCACCTCGTCGATGTGCCGGGCCTCGTTCAGAACAGGAAGGATCACGGTCACGGACGGCTGCATCGGCGGGCAGGGTATCCGGGGACGACACCCTTATCCTGCTCGCTGTGACCGCCGATCGGGACTACACCGCCCGCCTCGAGGCCGAGACCGCCAAGGGGTGGAAACGGGCGCTCGGGACGCAGGCGCCCTATCGCCGTCACATCCGACGGGTGGTCGAGGGGCGGGTGCTCGACGTCGGCTGTGGGATCGGTCGCAACCTGCACCATCTCGACGGCCGGGGTGTCGGTGTCGACACCAATCCCCACTCGATCGAAGCGGCCCGTCGTGGCGGTCTCACCGCCCACACGGCCGCCGAGTTCGCCGACTCCGTCGACGCCGTTCCCGGTGGATACGACACACTGCTGTTCGCACATGTCCTCGAGCACATGACCCCAAACGAGGCCTCGAATCTGCTCGGCCACTATCTGGTCTATCTGAGGCCGGGAGGCAGGGTGGTGGTCATCGTCCCCCAGGAGGCGGGTTTCCGCTCCGATCCGACCCACGTCAGCTTCCTCGACCTCGACGACCTGGCCCGCATCGAGAAAGAGCATCGCCTGACACGCGAGGACGGGTATTCCTTCCCCCTTCCCCGGGTCGCCGGGCGTTTCTTCACCCACAACGAGACCCTTTCCCTGTCTCGACAGTCAGCCGACTGAGGCACGGGCGCACCCTTATCCTGCCGCTGGTGCGTCTCCCCCGTCCCGCCTTGCCGTCCTGGCTGCTCGCAGGCACTGCCGCGTTTCCGCTGCTCATCTGGTGGCTGGGCTGGTACCCGGGTTTCGGTTCGAGTGACACCATCGATCAGTTCGGGCAGGTGGCGACGGGGGCCTACTTCAACCATCACCCCGCCATCCACACCCTCTATCTCGACAT
>JBMDXS010000212.1:0-9313 GCA_048595045.1 Acidimicrobiia bacterium | reverse complement strand
TGCAGGGCGTCTGGACCGATCACACCTTTCTCTTCGAGCCCTTCACCGAGACGGGTGACTTCGGCCCGGTCGAGGACTGTGTTCCAACCGTCGTCGGCCCGCTCGGCGATGTGGAACTTGACCGAGTTGGTCCCGACATCGATTACCGCGTGGCGCACGGGGCGGTGGCCCAGGACTTGCTCGAGGCCACGGCTGTAATTGGTGTTGACATACCCGGTGAGACCCAGAGACCCGATCGCCGAGACTACGGCCTCCGCATCCTCGGATTCGATGGCCATCGTCTTGCCGGGTCTCCCGTCGACGACCAGCTCGGTCAGCTCGACCATGCAACCGTGGAGTTGGTATCGGGCGCGTCGCTTTTGTACCTCGACCGGGACTACTTCGATGCCGGCCTCGGCCAGTTCGACGATTGTCTCCTCGAGGGTGTAGGTCTCCGCCCCGGAAACGGGGGCGTGTGCTCCCAGTGCGGCAAAGACGGACGAAAGCTCAGTAGGAGACACTGGTAGCTCTGCCTTGACCACCGGCTCCCAGAGTTCCAGACCCTGGCGATCGGTGCGCCGCAGTGACTTGATGTCGAGCAGCCCGTCCCGCACCTTGAGGTTGGCGTCACCAGCAGTGAGCAGATAGATCTCATCAGAGTCCTGCTTTGCCTCTGGGTCGATCCCGGCCAACGCCGCGCTGACCTTGGTCGGTGGCGAGAAGGTGCGCCATTCCCATCTCGGGGTGATGTTTCCCTCCAACGTGTTTCCTCATCTCCGTTGTGGTGATCTCGACGCTACCCAGCCCGTCGAAACTGGCCCACCTCTCTACCCTGGTGCCTGACGAGCACCCGCCTTTTGTGCCGCCATCCCGCCCTCGTAGCTCAGGGGATAGAGCACCGGTTTCCTAAACCGGGTGTCGCAGGTTCGAATCCTGCCGAGGGCGCTCTGTGAGGTCACGTTCGGCCTGGACCCAGACCCCGATCTTCGCCGGCTGCAAGTTGTCGGAGGCGACGATGACCAACTGCTCTGTTAGCCGGGAGGTGTCGGTCTCGTTCCTGAGTTGGCTGGCGAATGAATCGATGACTTGCTCGAAGTCGTAGTGGGAGCGATAAAAGCGTCGATCGATCCAGGCGAGAATCGGTCTGCGCACCCAGTTGAACAGAGCGACCACCATCAGGGTGGAAGCTGCGACGAAGACCGGCGGCTGACGGCCAAGCAGTCGAGTCGGAAACCAGACCGCCCCGAGCGCATATACAAGGCCCAACACCACCACCACGATGGTGTAGCCGATGGTGCGGGAGATGATCCGATCGATGTCGTAGAGCCGGTACCGGGTTATCGCTAGGACCACCGAGACGGGGATCATGGCAAGGGCAACGAGATTGAGCGTCGAGAAGACATCTCCTTCTCCAGGTGAGAAGAGATTGATGGCGAAGACGACCACCCAGACTACGGCGGCGAACCCCACCCACCTGATCTGGGCTCGTACCAGTTCTGACGACCGTAGATACCGGACGATTACCGCCGGGATCGCACCGACGAAGAGTGTGGTCAACCCGATCCCGAAGACCACCTGAAAAGGCCCCTCGTACCAGAGACCCACGGGTATGACACCGAAGGGGTTCTGGGTGACCCAGACCTGGCCGGGGAAATCGGCCAAACCAACCTCGTCGAGAAACAAATGGACGAAGAACACCTCAGCGCTGAGTGCCGCGGACAGCCATCCGGCCCAAGACCAGCGACGGCTCAGGAATCGCCCGGTCGGAAAGATGTAGAGCACAAGAAAAGCCGCCACCGAGAAGATGAAGAAACCGGAGTTGACCATGGCAAGAGCGACCACGTCAGATAAAGAGGGTGGCTC
The DNA here is from genome assembly GCA_048595045.1 of Acidimicrobiia bacterium. Classification (GTDB taxonomy): domain Bacteria; phylum Actinomycetota; class Acidimicrobiia; order Spongiisociales; family ZC4RG35; genus JARDZU01. The sequence goes on along the minus strand of JBMDXS010000212.1, from coordinate 7,471 downwards.
GGGATGATCGACTACGACGATCCAGCCGAGTCCTTCGAACATGAAGGTGAAACCCACCGCGATGAACAGCCACGAGATCGGATTCTCCGGTTGGTGTCTGGCGATGATGGCCCCGAGGACGGCGAAGAACACTGGTATTGCACCGAGCACGACGAGCCCCCACCCACTGTCGGATTCGAAGCCCGCTGCGGCTTTCGTCTCATCATCAATGACAAGGAGGAGGACGGCCTGCAACAGCGTCAGCAACAGGACGATGGCCGTCAGTCCCCACGGAAGGAGACGTTGGAGTCGGGTCCGGTCCATGGCTTCAGCACCCATCGTGATATACGCAAGTTACGGAATGGTTACGACCCGGAACTTGCCATCGATACGTGCATCCTGCCTCTCGTAGCGACGCTGGCCCGGCCCGAGCATGCACATCGAAGCCGGGCTTATTGCTAGCGAGATCGAGGACCGACACGCATCAGACCTAGAGAACGCGAAAATCCCATTTCCATTGGCATTTCCGAACCCTCTTAGGTGCCAATGCACAGCAGGTTTCCTAAACCGGCTGTCGCAGGTTCGAATCCTGCCGAGGGCGCGAATGCACGGCTGGGTGCGTACAAGCGTTGGCAGTGACTCATTTTTTAATTGGTGTTCCCCGGGGTCTGATCATGGAAGGATCGGTCGGCTCCATGATTGGTGGGCGAGTTGGAAGCCTTCGCCATACGTGTTGATGTCACCCAGTCGAGGAGCGATCGTTGGTGGCTGGTAAAGCAAGACCGGAGCGGACTCGGGGTCGATCGGCCTCGCGATCAGGGCTTGTGGGACGCGCCCCTGCTCGTCGGGCTCACCCAGATACGCCAGGTAGAGGAGGCGGTTGCCGTCCGGCGACCAGGTGACCCGGTTTGGCCACCACACCCGTTCGTCGCCCGGCAACTGCAGGTCGCGTAGGATCACCTCGTCGCCCTCGGGTGTGGTCAGTAGGACCTCGTACTGGTACAGGCATCTCCCGGCATCTTGCAGCCCATACTCTTGGACACAGTCCCGCTGATAGACGATCTGGTCGCCGGTTGGTGACCACACCGGCCCGATCCCATCTGACGAGTAGTACTCGTCGACCAGAGTGTCGACGCCGCTGTCATCGACCTCGGCTACCCGGAGATAGGTGCGGTCTGCAGGGCTGCCCGTCCCGGATTCGAAGACGATCCGGGTGCCGTCCGGGGACCAGCTCAAATGTCTGGCCAACTCAGTGTCGTCGAGCGTTCGCACTTCCCGATCGGCCTGGGAATAGAGCGTGATCCCTTGTGGATGGGTTATCGCCAGCTCGGTCCCGTCGGGGGACCATTCCATGTCCGACCACAGGTCTGAGGGATACCGGGACTGAGCCACGTACAGGTTCTCGAGCACGGTTGGTGCCTGGTCGTTGGTAGGCACGATCCAGACATCGCCCCGTTGGTTGGTTGGATTTCTCGGATTGCCGGAAGCTCTGACCCCGGCGGCGATGGTCTCTCCGTCGGGCGACCAAGTGGGGCAGGGCGGCGCCGAGCCGGTCCCGGTCGCGATCCGGAAGGTTTCGGTGAGGGTCCCGTCAACACCAACCTCGGCGACGACCAGGGCCCCGTTGGCATATCCGGTGTCAATGGTCCCCTCCGCCTCGCCGTAGGCGATCCGGGTTCCGTCCGGGGAGAAGGCGGGACACAACTGGTCGCGATCGTCGAAATCATCGCCGACCACCCGGAATGCGGTTTGGCCGATTCCGACCAGGTAAAGGTCATAGTCGAGGTCGGTCGCCACCGCCGAGAAGGCGATCCATCCCTCCTCGGCAAATCTGGTCGGGACGGTGGTCGCTACCGGCTCCTCACCCGATCGGGTCAACAGCATCGGAAGGAAGGCCAAAAGGATCACCGTCGCAGCGACAGGAGCCCACACCCAACGACCCGACGGTCCGGGAGTCTTGCGTTGCCGGGTTTCGGTGTCGACGATGACCGGTGAACCGGCACCCAGCATCGGATCGGTCTCTATCTGCCGTCCATAGTCCCTGAGCTGGGTCAAAAGGTCGGTCACTGTTCCACCCCCAGATCCTTACGCAGCCGGGCCAGTCCACGACGTTCGTGGGTCTGCACCGTGCCCCTCGCCATGCCCAACATCTCCGAAACCTCACCCAGGGTCCATCCGAAGCAGTGGAGCAACATGACCACCTCACGTTGACGCACCGACAAGAGGCCAAGCGCCCGAGGCAGACCGGGTTCCACCCAGGGGATCTCCGAAGCCAGGACTGGAGGCAGATACGGGAAACGGTGACGACGCAGACTCCGACGTGCCGTGTTACGGCCGACCCCAAACACATAGCCGACCGGATTCGAAGCCGCCGTCACCCGGTCCCAATGCTCCCAAGCGAAAGCCATGGCCTCCGCCGTCGCCTCCTCAGCCAGATCGAAACCGAAAGCGGCACCCAGAGCCAACCGGAGACGCGGTTCCGCAACCTGAGCGAACTCGGTGAAAGCGTCGGAGGCCTCAACTATCTCATGCATCCTGCTCAACCGAATAGTGCCTATACGAGCCCCGTTGTAAGACAGGCAATTTGGGGACGTGCCATCGGAGATGCACCGGTGCGGTACCCTGTCGATCCCACAACCTCCTCGCCTTCGTTTTCGATCGTGGGCAGTCGAAAGGGTGCCGTATACGGTCCTGGTTCGGGGCCGAAAACCCCAGCTGTCGTCGGAAATGTCTCTGTGTCACCGCCCGACGGTGAAGTGCTTGGACATTAGTTCAACGAGGCCTGAGCTCGCTGGCCCCATGATTGGAAGGCGAGCTGGAAGGATTGGAAGGCGCTGAAACCTCCGCCAAACGCCTACATCAGTGCCTCGCAAATTTCACCGGAAGCGACTCCGACACATTGACGCTTGACCCGCGTCGTCTAGCTGTGGCAAGAACGGGAGGGCCTCCGAGGTACGTACTCTGAAACGCTTGGGCAATCAGGAGAGATGGGCCCGGCCCGCATCCCATCTCGCCTGATAGCGATTACCCAGTGCCTTCGATTAAATTTGCGCTGTCTCGCATGCGCTGTTCGTGAATGGCGCGCCGTCTCCTTCGATCACTTCCGCCACCGCCGTCAAGGAGGTGAAGGAAAGCAGGCCGAGGACGAAGCTCACGATCGCAGTTCTTGTTCGCATTGTTCCTTCCTTCGTTGCTTTCTGCGTTTCTTGTTCTCCGGTGCTCGAGCGGGACACGAAGCTGGTCGGCGAAAAGCGGGGGGTTTGAGAGAATCGATGCCTCGAAACTCTCTGATCCATCAATCGGATAGTGCCTTGACAAGCGCTCTTGTAAGACAGAAGACTCAGAAATCTTGGCGCGCGAGAACCACGCAGCGGGGGGCCGCCAAATTCGCAATGTGAAATGTCAGTGGCCACAGCCGACGGGGCCCCTAGACCGACCAGGATGCTTCATGGGTATGCGGTGTGAATCCTGCCGAGGGCGCCAATCGCTAAAAGGTTTGATCGTCCGCCGGGCCCCGACAGGATGAAGCTGTCACCTCGGCCGAGCCTTCGCGCCACACCCTGTTGTTGAGCTCGACCACGTCATCGGACTCGACAACACACGGGCGCTCCTGACGCATCTCCTCGTGACCGGGCCAAGGACGTCGCGACGAACGCGGACATCGCCCAGTTGGATGCCGGATTCGACCGTCTCAGTCACGAGTCGACCAGACGCAGCGGACCTACATCGTCACGGTGGTGGGGTGGATGACCATTCGCCGCGATCTTCTCGCTGGTCGTCCGCCTCCGACCCTCATCGGAGTCGGGCTCAGCCCCAGTCCCGCTGCTCTCCCGCCAGCGCCTCGGCGAGCTGCGCCCCCCACACCTCGGCGCGCTGCGCCTCGCCGTCCAGGAGCGGGCCCGGCGTATCTTGGACATAGAAGCTCTCGGGACGGGTCAGGAGCCGATAGCCCCGCTTTCGAGCCACCTTCGCGGCTGACTTAGCCGCCGAACCTGGAAGCCTTCGAACGATGTCCACACGGGTGTCAAATGCTGCGAAAGGAGTGTCATTTCCCTCAGGCAGCCCATCCAGCCACTCGCGGAGGCCGATGGTGGGATCCGCAGTGGCGCCCTGGCTCACGGCATCCGCGCGCGTCTTGGCCCGTGACATCGAGAAGGCGTGCGTCGGCCCTCCTACCACGAGCAGATCGACGTCTTCGGGCCGTACCTCGTCGACGACAGTGTGCAATTCGACATCGAGATGTCCCCCCATACCGTCGGCAACGGCCTGGGCGACCCGGGCGGTGTTTCCAAATAGGGACTCGTACACAACGAACGCTCGCATCCGTCCACCTTTCTCCTGTGCGAGGCCGGCTGGTCACCGACTCGCCCGTCTCCCGAGTTAACACTCGCCCGAGAGTCAACACTCGCCCGAAGCGGGCCCCGGCATGGGCCGAGGCCCCCCCGGCGAAGTCGCAATCAGTTGCCGACCAGGACGAGCGCCCCGGTGTCCCCCCGCCCGGCCGAACACGGTGTAGGCCTCCACGAACTTGACATGTCAGCGCGTTCAGGGGCCTGTGCCGGTTGTTACTGCTCGAGGGATGGTGACATCGAAGTCAGGCGTTTGATTTCCGTCATGAAGGGGCAAAGATGGCCCGACACGCCGTTGGACGGCCTGCCCTGCTCGGTGGCCGTCATGAGCGCAAGGAGGGAAAAGTGCGCAAATCACTGAGGACGGTCGTAGCGGTCGCCACCCTGACAACCATGCTTCTCGGCACGGTTGTCACCGCGAACGCAGCTGTGCCGACGGATACGAGCGGATTGCGGGAGGCAGTGTCTGCCGACGCGATCATGGACCATCTTGCTGAACTGCAGAAGATCGCCGACAACAACGGCGACACACGAGCGAGCGGCACACCCGGCTACGACGCGTCGCTCGACTACATAGAGGACCTGCTTGTCTCCGCAGGCTACGAGGTGACCCGGCAGAATTTCCTGTTCAACTCGTTCCGTGAGCTGTCCGAGCCGGTTTTCGAACAGGTGTCGCCGAACCAGGTGATCTACCAGCCCAACGTGGACTTCATCACCGCGGAATACTCGGGCAGTGGCGATGTAACGGCTCCGCTGCAGGCCGTCGACCTCGTGCTGCCGCCGGGTGAGGAGGCGAGCACCTCGAACAGCGGCTGCGAAACAGAGGACTTCGCCGATTTCGTCGCGGGCAACATCGCACTGGTTCAGCGCGGTACCTGCGACTTCTCGGTCAAGGCGCACAATGCCTTCGTGGCCGGGGCGGTGGGCGTCATCATCTTCAACGAGGGGCAAGAGGGGCGCACCGAAACGCTGGCTGCCACGCTCGGCGACGCCTTCTCCGACCCCCTTCCGGTCATCGGCACCTCGTTCGAGATCGGCAACGACCTCGCCGCGCTGCTCGGCCAGGGCGAAGTCAGCATCCACCTCGCGACCGAAACGCTGATCGAGCTGGACGTTGCCACCCAGAACCTGATCGCCGAGACGTCGACCGGCCGGGACAACCGGGTCGTTATGGCCGGCGCGCACCTCGACTCCGTGCCTGCCGGTCCGGGCATCAACGACAATGGTTCAGGCTCCGCCACCCTGCTGGAGGTCGCCCTTCAGATCGCGGACCTCGGTATCGAGCCACGTAACAAGATCCGCTTCGCCTGGTGGGGCGCGGAGGAGGCTGGCCTGGTCGGGTCGCAGTTCTACGTCGACAGCCTGGCCAAGGCCGAGGCGAAGGACATCGAGCTGTATCTCAACTTCGACATGATCGGCTCTCCGAACTATGCCCGCTTCGTGTACGACGGAGACGGCTCGGCATTCGGGATCAAGGGCCCGACTGGTAGCGGTTCCATCGAGGAGGTTTTCGAGGATTTCTTCGCCTCGCAGGGCCTCGCATCCGAGCCGACGGCGTTCGATGGACGATCGGACTACGACGCGTTCATCACCGCTGGGATTCCAGCCGGTGGGTTGTTCACCGGGGCAGAGGACAACAAGACCGCCGATCAAGTGGCCCTCTACGGTGGCCTTTCCACCTTCGACGACGAGGCCGTGGCCTACGATCCGTGTTATCACCAGGCGTGTGACAGCCTCGACCCGATCGGGGATGGTGCCTCGGCGGAGCTCTACCAAGCCCTCAACGAAGCCTACGAAGGCGCTCTGGAGTACAACGGCGTGATCAGCAACGTCAACACCGTGGCGCTCGAAGAGATGTCCGACGCGGTGGCCCATGCCGTTCTGCTCTACGCCATGTCGACCGGCTCAGTCAGCGGCACGGCTACCGCCTCGGAGCAGGCTGTGACTGCCGCCAGCGAGAGACTGGGCGCCCATTTCAGGCGGTGAGGACGTAACTACTGCACGGCTCCGGCCGGCAAATCGAACAGAGCCCACTCCCCGACTCACGGGGGGTGGGCTCTGGGCACGAAACGCTGCTCACGGCGTAACCGTCCATCCTCTGAATCCATGATCCAATGCTGCATCTTGTCGGTGCCCGCGGGCGGGGATCAACCCCAGAACACCCCTGGATTCAGGATCCGGTTAGGGTCGAGCGCCTCCTTGACCCGACGGGCGAGCTCGACCGACCCGGGATCGGTTGTCCGTCGCCACCAATCGGTCTTGGCCACCCCGATCCCGTGCTCGCTGGCAATGGCGCCACCCATCGACACGACCAGCCCGAGGATCTCCTCGGAGACACGATCAGGGTCGGGGCTGCCGACCACGTTGACGTGGAGATTGCCCTCGGCAAGGTGCCCGTAGAGGAAGACCTCACCAGATGTTTCGAGGGCCCGGACAACAGTTGCGAACTCGTCGATCCGATCGAGCGGCACCGCCACGTCGAGCTTGAGCGGCACACCGAGGCCGTTGATCGTCTCGGTGATCGATTCCCGGTAGACCCAGAGGGATCGATCCACCACTGCCGACGAGCTTTCGTCGAGGGCGAGGTTGCCCGTTGTCTCGACCAGGACGTAGAAGGGGAAATCGCCCGGGATCGGACGGGCGAGACCGCGGTGCCCGATCACCGCCTCGAGGCAGGTACGGTCGAAGAACTCGATCGCGCGCAGTCCCGGCCCCATCAGCGGGAGCCCATCGGTGAGGGTGTCAAGCCCGATGAGCATCACCATGTGTTCGGCCCCGTTCGGGGTCGACAGACGGAGGCGGGCCGAGGTGATCACCCCGAGGGTGCCTTCGCTGCCGATCATCGTCTGGATGAGATCGGGGCCCGTGCTCACCTTGGGCAGAGTTTCGAGGCTGGAGACGAGGCTCCCGTCGGCAAGCACGACTTCCAGCCCCGCCACCTGACGTCGGGTGTCGCCCCGTGACACCACGAAGGCGCCGCCGGCGTTGGTGGCGATGGTCCCGCCGACGGTCGCCGAGTCACGTGAGGCCAGGTCCACCGCATAGACCAGACCCGACTTGCGGGCATGAGCCTGCAGGGTCCCAAGAGTGACCCCGGCACCGGCGATCACCGACCCGGTGTCATGCACGATCGGCCTCAGCCA
>JBMDXS010000211.1:0-2956 GCA_048595045.1 Acidimicrobiia bacterium | reverse complement strand
ATCGCGACGGCAAGGAGGTGAAGGCGTTCCACTGGGGCAGCCTGACGTCCGGGAGCAGGATCACCGCCTTTTGGCTCCTCCTCTCCCCGTTCATGTTGGCCAATCTCGCCGGGTGGATGGCCTCTACCAGGCCGACGGTGCAGGCTTTCATAAGGGTGACAGGGTTGTTCATCACCGCCGTGCTCGTCGCCCAGGGCTCGGTGGTCCTGATCAGCCATGTGAACCAGATCGCGGCCACGACTGATTATCAGGCCGCCCTCGTGGCCGGGGGGGCACTCCTTCTCGCCCTGCTATTCCTCGTAATCGTCTGGCGGCTCTCCACCCAGTCTCTCCTGGAGCCCCAGTCCTCGAAGGAGAAGTTCCGCCTGTTGTTCGGGATCGGCGAAGCGAGCCTCGAGTCGCCTCGGTTGACGGACGAGGAGCGGGTCCTCCAGGTCCGCGACCCGGCGCCCGGGGCAACCCTGGACAACCCTGCGATGTGGTGTCGCCAACCGGTCCTCGATCGGCTACGTCGCCATCATCTGGCCCTGGGGATCCTCATGATCCCGATCGCGCTGGAACTCGGTCTCGAGGGAGGCTGGGTGATCATCACGGCCTCTGCCTTGGTCGCAGTCATCGTTGTCGCCGACACCGCTGCGATCGCGGCCTCGAATCGGCTCGGCGAGACGATTCGCCGAGTCTCGGTCTTCAACGTCCACCTTGCCTGGCTCCTGCTCCTCCTCTCGATCGGAAGACTGATCGCAGGCTCGCCGCCAGGAGGGAAGGACCCCTGGCCGCACATACATGAGATGGTGTTCTACGTAGCCATCCTGGCCGGGGCAGCAACTACCGGAGCCCTGGTCAGCCAGCGACTGTCCGGGGTCCGGAACTGGCAGCAGGTCTTCCTTCCGATGAGCGCCCTGTCGCTTGCCGCCACCGTGGGTGGTGCCCTCGGTGTGGCCGCCGCTCTCTTCGTGGAACTGGCCTCTCATCGCTTCCTGGCCACCGACAACCCGTTCCCGACAGACCGCGACGGCATGTTCGACATCTCGTTGACCAGCATCATGACCAATGGTGGAGCGTGGACCGTGGAGTCCATGCTCTGCTTCGTCATGGCATTTGTAGCCTTCGCCGCCTGGGCGGCTTCCAGGGGCCCGCTCGGGTCGGATCAAGGCGGGAAGAGCTGGGCATTGCTTCGATGCGCAACGAGCAAGGCCTCGCAGATTCTGGCCGGTGTCGGGATCGTCGCGGCCGGGCTCGCCGTGGTCGCGATCGTCAACGGTTGCGTGCTACCCGCAGGCTGGTCATGTGTCCCCACCGAGCTCCAACCAGCGGAGAACAACTTCGACTTGGTGCCATGGATTGCCGGAGTCATCGCCCTCGGGATGGTGATCGGCCTGTTCTTGGGGGTCCGGCGCGTCAGCCTCCCGATAGCCGTCGTCATCGCCGTCGTCGGGCTCATAGTCATCGTGGCGGTCCGGCTCGAGATCGCGTGGCTGGAAGACATCACGTGGACCCTTCCGATCATCGATCTCCCGGTGCATCCGGCCCGGTTCCTCGACCTCGCGGTCGTGGTGATCATCTTCGGCATCACTTTCTTCATCCTGCGCAGCATCATCGGCGGCTTCGGCGACCCTGAGAAGCGCCGGAAGGTGGGCATGCTCTGGGACACGGGGTCGTTCTGGCCCCGATGGTTCCATCCCCTTGCTCCTCCCTCTTATTCGCCACACGCGGTAAGGACCCTCAACCGGGCCTTGCGGGCGGAGGGAACGGAGATCCTCACCGCCCATTCCCAAGGGTCGGTGATCTCGACCGTCGCCCTCTCCCAGCCCGGCGCCCCGCTGCCACGCGCCCTCGTCACCTATGGATCGCCTCTCGGGATCCTCTATGACAAGCTGTTCCCCTTCACCGGGGTGCGTGGCCTGGTCGCCCGGGTCGATCGGCGGTGGGGTGACGTGTCCCATTGGGTGAACCTGTGGCGGGACTCCGATCCCTTAGGTGGGGCGGAAATCCCCTGCATCGGCGGCAATATCCAGGCACTAGGCGGTAGCGGGCATTCTCATTACGAGCTGACCGACGAGTTCTTCGCCGCCCGGTCAGAGGCGATGACCGGGCACGTCCGAACCCCGATCCCGGGCTGCCCTCCGTAACGGGGCCGGTCACCCCGCTCCACAGATGCCCCGATTCATCCCCCGAATCGATCTTGGAGCAGCCCGTGACGGAGGCCACGGTCGCTGACGATGAGGGCATCGCAGCCCAATTTCTGAAGGACTGTCCGGACTATGCAGGCCCCGGCCAGGATGACCTCGGCGCGTTTCGGCTGGAGCCCGATGATGGCGCGACGCTCCTCCAACGGGCTCGAGGCATAGAGCTCGATCTGCCGCTCCACTTCGTTTCTCGTCAAGGTCGATCCCTGGATCCAATCCGGGTCGTACCTGGCCATGGCCACGCTCACCGCGGCGAGGTTGGTCATTGTGCCGCCCATCCCCACGAGCACGTCGGGCGGATCCCGGCCGTCTATTGCCTCGAGGTCCCGGGCTATCGCCTCCAATGCCTGGCCGAGTACCTGGGACGTGACGACTCCGTCCAGATGGAAGGCCTCGGCATACTTGACCGCACCGACGGGCAGGCTGAATTGCTCCAGCACGGCTTCACCGTCACCGAATGTGAACTGGGTGCTGCCCCCACCGCTGTCGAAGACGACCAGGGAGCCGGGCTCGAACCCGAGACTGGACCTCACGGCCAGATAAGCGACCCGTCCTTCCTCTTCACCGGGGATGGTCTCGATGCGAATGCCGGTCTCGTCCTGGAAACCGGCGATCGCTTGCTCTGCGTTGGCGGCCGCCCGGAGACCTGCGGTACCGACCGCGGCAATTGCCACCACGTGATGAGCGGTCGCCTCCTCGACCATCGCTGCGATCGCTTCGGTGGTTCGCTGCAGGGCGTCTGGACCGATCACACCTTTCTCTTCGAGCCC
>JBMDXS010000210.1:0-41321 GCA_048595045.1 Acidimicrobiia bacterium | reverse complement strand
GCCCGGTGGTGAGTCGTTCCGTGCCTTCCACCGGCGCGTGGTCGACGGGCTGGAGGAGACCTTGGCCGCGCACGGAATCAGCCCGATGCACGAGCAACACCGGCATCTGTGGGACGTCGAAGACCCGGGGATGAGAGTCCTGATCGTGGCCCACGCCGGTACGAATGCGGTCGTCCTCGGCCGTCTCCTCGGCCTCGAGCCGGTCCCGTGGGAGTGGGATCGGTTCCGTCAGCCCCACACCGGGGTGTCCCGTCTGACCATGGACCGGATCAGCACCGGCTGGGGGTTCTCCCTCCGCCAGTTGGGCGATGTCACTCATCTCGATGAGGAGATGGTCACGGAGTGATCCGGCCCGGCCGGAACAGCCAGGCAACTACAGGATGGTGACGATCTGGGCGGTCAGGTGAACGCCACCGGCCAAGACCGCAGCACCGGTCGCCACTCGGCCCAACAGTCGAACGTGAGCCGGTGGTGACTCCGCTCCCCGCAGGTCGAGGATCCACCACCAGATCGTCGCCACAGCCGTCACCGCGAGCAGCACCCCCGTCCAGACCGGGGGCGGCTCACAGCCGCAGAAATCGGAGGAGACGAAGTTGCCGAATGTCGGGATCACGAGCGGGACACCCACGAGGACGAGGAGGGAGTAGAACGCAGTCGAGAGCACCCGCCGGAAGCTGGGGAGGCGACGCTCCAGGACGCTGTCGACGCGGTGGAGGACGACACCGAACAGAAAGACGAGGGACAGGAGCAAGACCAGATCGAGTCCGGGTGGGCTGAGAATCTGGAAGTCGGGATTGTCGGCCTCGACGAGGAGAAATCCCCCCATGGCCACCGCCCCGAGGCCAACGAGCAGGGAATTGTCAGGAACCCAATCCTTGACGATCGTCCACACCACACTTGCGAACAGCCCGCCGGCGAGCCCTCCGAAGACGAGGAGAGCAAGGGTTCCTTCGACGGTGAAATCGCCGATCCGATTCCCGTTCTCGGTTAACCGCCCGGTTGTCTCTGGATGGAGCAGTCGTGAGGCAAGCATGACCAGCCGTCCCCCGATGCCCAACACGAGGACGCCGCTCGTCACACCGGCCAGACCCCGGATCGCGATCCACCGCGTCCGCCCGATCAGGCGATCGGAGAGAGTCCCCGGGTGCTGGGCTCTGCTCGTCGTCACCCCGTCACTCACTCGACTCCCCGATCTCCGATGCTCGTCAGGCCTGCGGCGAATCTATCCCGCCGCCTACTCGGCGACGGCCCGTTCGGGGTGATTGCTTAGGCTCCGGGAATGACAGCCAAAGAGCTCGACGGGTACTTCGACGGCCGGCCGGAGTCGTCAAAGATCTTCGAGATACTCCTCGGGCGGATCACAGCATTGGGTGAAGTCGAGATGACGGTCGGCTCTCAGATCAGCTTCGGGCGAAACCGGAAGTTCGCCTGGTTTTGGCTGTACAACGTCACGAGAACGAATCCGAATGGCGTGCCACACCTGATGCTCGCCCTGGACCGCGAACTGAAGAGCGAGCACGTCCGAAACGTCAGTCCGGTCGGAAGCAAGCGCTGAAATCACCAGATCGTTTTGAGGTCTGCAGCCGATGCTCGGAGCCGCTGGCTCGGCGAGATGCTCGCACTGGCATACAGTTACGGCGAGGGATAGGCGCGCCCGGTAAGCCGCTGGTCAGACCCGGAATGGTGGTCGCTGCTTGCGATACGAGTTCTTCAGGATGATCTTCCCGTCACGCACCGTGAGGAAATCGCATCCGTTGACCTCGAGGCGCCTGCCGTCGGAAAGAGTGCCCGTGAGAACCCATTCGGAAACCGCATAGTCGTGACCGATGATGTGATGACGACCGTCGCCCCAATTGGCGTCGCCCATCGATTCGAACACCTCGACAAAGGCCGCTTGCACCTCGTCGTGGCCCTGATACCGCCTGCCACAAACCTCATCCCCACCAGATGACTCGAACACACAGTCCTCGGCGAAGAGACTCATCAGATCTTCGAGGTCGTGACGGTTCCATGCTTCGATGTGCCTGACGAGAAGCGTCTCTAGCTCACTGTTGGACTCCCCCACCTCATCCCCCTTCATCGATCGATCCTTCCATGGCCCGACCTCGGTTCCAAGACCACCACCGCGGTCTCCCCGGATCGGAGGGCGGCATAGCCATCCAAATTGGTGTCGATCTGACGCCATCGGGCCCAGAGACGGGACCGCTCCTCGCCGGCGGCGGCCCGGCCTGTGACCGGCCGGATCCCTCCTGGAATGTCGACGATCGCCTCGGGATTGGCTTGGAGGTTGAGCCACCAGGCGGGCTCGGGATCGGCCCAACCGTTCATCGCCATGGTGACCAGGTTCGGGCCATCTTCGAAGTAGCCGAGGATCACACTCCGTTCCTCACCACTGCGCCGGCCGATGGTGGTGAGACGCATCATCCCCCAGCGGTCACTCCTGGGGCGGCGCAAGCCGAAACGCCCTCCAGTCATCCGGTATAGCCATCGGTGGACGAACCATGCGGTGCGCACGAACCATCTCGGGGGAACCTTCACCTGACTGTCGATTGGGTCCGGCAACTGACGCCCTCCTGGGCCTGCCGGTCCAGGCTATTGCGCCCAGTCAGACCTCGTGAGGCCATCCGACCGTGCTCCCTCTCGTGTTCCCCATGACCCGAGACGAGGCCTCGGACTTGGCCCGCAAGGGACCGGCGACCGAGGAAAGGTGAAACTCTTGCTGGCCGAGGCTCATGACCGTGCGAGGGCGCGCTACGAGAAGAAACACGCGAGGGGCGATGAGGCGGTTACTTCCCGAAGCGACGGTCTCGACTGGTGAAGTCGCGCAGGGCGCGCAGGAAATCGACCCGGCGAAACGCCGGCCAGTTGACGTCCACGAACACGAACTCCGAATAGGCCGACTGCCAGAGCAGGAACCCGGAGAGACGTGACTCACCCGAGGTTCGGATCAACAGGTCGGGATCGGGCAGGTCCGCGGAGTACATGTGGGAAGCAAGCGAGTCAGCATCGATGTGGGTCGCGATGTCATCGGGATCTATGCCATCAGCGACCAGCTTGGCGACGAGGTCCTTGGCAGCATCGACAATCTCCTGTCGCCCTCCATAGCCCATGGCGATGTTGAGGCGCCGCGAGCCGAATGGCTGGGCTTCCTCGGCCAGCTTCGCCGCGGCCACCAACTCGTCGGGGAGGATGTCCAGACTCCCGATGAACCTGATGCCCATGTCGTAGGACCGACACAGCGCGGGTAGCCGGCCGAATAGCTCCACCAGCACGTCGAAGTAGGGCTCGAGCTCCTCCCTGGGGCGGGACAGGTTCTCCCGGGACAGCACCCAAGCGCTGACCGCCGGGATCTCGAGATCATGCGCCCAACCGAGGAACTCCTCGAAGCGCGCCATCCCCACCCGGTAGCTGTCGGTGTATGTGGGTAGACGCTCTTCCCGGGCATGACGGCGGTGCCCGTCGAGGACGATCCCTATGTGACGGGGCAGCCGGTCGCGGTCGAGACCGTTGACGAGGTTGTGCTCGTAGAGACGGTAGAGAACACCGAGCGCCATGGAATGACGCAATGGTACCGGTCAGATCGCCCCAAATGATCGATCGGGCCTGGGCCGTTCGACCCCTTCCGCCTAGAGGTCGGCAGCCGATACGCTCGTCACGAAATGGAGAGGATCACCTTGGGCCGGATGCAGAACCCGATTAGGGGGTTCCTCCATGGCTCGGCTGCGATCGCCGCCGTCATCGGCCTCATCGTGCTGATGGACCGGGCGTGGGGGCGGGCCGAGGCGGTGACCGGGGCACTGATCTTCGGCGGCGCCCTCCTCCTCATGTTCACGGTGTCTTCGCTGTACCACTCGATCCCCTGGGACGAGCGATGGAAGACGAGGCTGCAACGGATCGACCATTCCATGATCTATCTCGTCGTCGCCGGCACCTTCACCCCGATCGCCATCGCTTCTCTCCGGGGACTCGTCCTCGCCGTAGCGCTGGGGGTGGTCTGGGGCATCGCCGTGACAGGGATCCTGCTCAAGGCGCTGATGCCCCAGATACGGACCCATCTATCGGTGACCCTTCAGATGGTCATGGGCTGGTCGGCGTTGATCTGGGCGCCTTGGATCTGGCGTGAGCTAGGCCCGAGGGCGCTCGCGCTGATCCTCCTCGGGGGGGCGTGCTATGTGGTGGGCACCGTGATCTACGCCATGCAACGTCCTCTCCTGTTCCCCAGGACGTTCTCCAACCACGAGCTGTTCCATCTGCTGGTGATAGGCGGAAGCGCTTTCCACTTCTTCGCCATCCTCCTCTACGCCATCCCGGCCACCGTCTAGCCGCTATAGAACCCCGGGCAGGTTCGCGGCCTCGGCGCAGAGGGCCTCGATCTCGTCGATCCCTTTCGGGACGGTCGTGGTCAGGTTCTCGTGGCCGTCCTCGGTGATCACCACGTCGTCCTCGATCCTGATCCCGATCCCCAGGAACTCTGCCGGCACCACGTGGGTGATCTTCTCCGCCTGCTCCCTGGCCTCGGCCTCCTTGGCCATTGCTGCTGCTCTCCCCTCGAGTATCCGACGTTGGTTCCACTCGTCCTGGTCGTACTCGAGCAGGGTGAGGGTGATCTCACCCTTGTCCAGAGCGATGTACAGACCGGGCTCGACCGTGTGGGCCATCCCCGGCTCGAGCTTCCTGGGCACCCCCTCGACCCGATATGCGCCCATGTCATGAACGTCGAGGCCCAGCCAGTGACCGGTCCCGTGGAAGAAGAACTGGTTGTAGTGGTGCATCGCCAGGGATTCATCCAGGCCCCTGGGGAGGAGACCCAGGGCGATCAGCCCCTCGGTCAGGACTCGGGTCGCCGCGTCGTGGATAGCACGTGGGCTCGACCCAGGCGCCGACATCTCGAGCCCTTTGTCGATGGCGGCGAGCACCACCTCGTAGACGGCCCGCTGGGGCGTGCTGAACCTGCCATTGGCCGGGAAGGTCCGGGTGATATCCGACGAGTACCCGTCGAGCTCGGCCGCAGCGTCGATCAGGATCAGGTCACCGTCCTCGACGAGCCGGTCGTTCTCCACGTAATGAAGGATGCAGGCGTTGGGGCCGGAGGCGACGATCGACGGGTAGCCGTTGTGACGTGCACCGGCCAGCCGCCAGTAGTACTCCAAGGCGGCCTGGACCTGGTATTCGTACAGCCCCGGCGCCGCAAAACGCATGGCCTCGGCGTGGCCCCGAGCCGACAGCTCGCACACCCGCCGGAGGGCCTCGATCTCTTCATCGGTCTTGAACAGCCGCATCTCTCCGAGGAGGACGGAGACGTCACGGACAGCCGAGGGCACCGCTCCCCCGTATCGCTCGCGGTGGTTGCGAGCCTTGGCCACGAGGCCGCTGACCCGAGCGTCGTGATTTGGGTTGCCGGTGCGATACCAGATGACCTCACGCCCGATCATGTAACGGGTGAGCACCTCGTCGAGACGGGACAGTTCGAAAGCCTGGTCGGCCCCGAAACGCTCCCGGGCCCCATCGGTGCCGGCTCGATAGCCCTCCCAGGCCTCCATCTCAGGATCACGAGACCTGACGAACAACGTGTAGGCCCCATCGGAGTGACCCGGGGTTATCACCGCCACCGCCTCGGGCTCGGGAAACCCGGTCAGATAGAAGAAGTCTGGGTCCTGATGGAACTCGTACTCGGTGTCGTGACTCCTGGTGACTTCGACCGCGGCCGGGATGATGGCGATCGCGTCCTCACCTATCTCTTCGGCCAGTCGTTCCCGGCGCTTGGCAAAGGTCTCTGACATGTCGGCCACGCTACTTCCCCTCTAGGAATTGGGACCGTGAGTGACGTATCCCGAGTCGCTCGGTCCGATTACGAAGGGCCCGGCGCGTATTGCAGGTCGACGACGAGGGGGAAATGGTCTGAGCCCATGGCGGGGCCGAGACGGCGATCCCGCACTCTCAGGTCCTGACTGTGAAGCAGATGGTCGATGGGGACACGAAGCAGGAAGATCGTGTCTGCCGGGAATGATGGCTGGAGACCGAACCCCAACTGTGAGTTACGCAGCCGCCCCTCGCTGAGGAGCGCGCCAAACGGCGAGGACCAGGGGGAGGCATTCAGGTCGCCCACCACCATGTAGGCACCCTCCTGTTGTCCCGCCCAGTCGGCGGCAAAGGCGAGCTGGGCGTCACGGAGCGCCGCCCGGTCTCTGCTGGTCGGGGCCACCGGATGAGAGGACAGGATCTTCACCGGGTCCGGCCAGCCCTCCGGCTGGTAGGAGAGGGCGATGGCCCGGCCATCTCCTTCGGCGAAACCGAAGGAGGCTGCGTCCACGGTCTGTCTGGCCAACACCAGGGTCCCGAAGATGAGGTCCTCGGATCGACCCCGCACGATCTCGTAGTCGAGATCTGATGACTCCATGGCTACCTCCCACGGCCGGCTCGACTCGTGGAGGAGCACGACGTCGGGAGTGGTCGCCTGTATGTACTCGATCACCTCGTTGTAGCTCTCGTTGGTGGAGAGGAGGTTGAAGCTCATCACCCTCACCTCGGGTGCGCCGGCGACCGGTTCACCCGGAGAGCCGACGAACAGCGGGGCGACCAAGACGCCATTGACAAGGGCCACGCCGAGGATCGCCAGACCGGTGCGTCTCCAAGGACTGGCCAGGATCACGAAACCGAGCACGGTCAGGATGGCGAGGTACTGGGCCCGAAAGTTGGCCAGCACGTCGAGCCACCAGACCCAGCCGCCGGCGAATGAGGCGAGGCTGATCGCTGCGATGAGGACGGCAGGGATCACCAGGAGGACCACTTGGCGGCACCTTAGGGGTGGATCAGGGCGTGGGTGGCGTGGGCGGACCTCCGAAGTCGGCGATCCTCCGCCTCAGCTCGGCTGCCTGGGCGTGTACCGAGTCGGGGCTCCCACCGCCGGGACTGATCCGCCGTTTCACCGATCCGACGGGATCGGTCAACTCGACGTCGGCATCGATGAAGGCACTGTGTGCGCCGGCCAGGTCCCCGGGCCCCGCATCGCGAAGGGTCCGGCCCTCTCCTTCCAGGCTCAGGACGAGTTTGCCGACTGCCTCATGCGCCTCTCGAAATGGGATACCCCGCGCCACCAGCGCTTCGGCAAGGTCGAGACTGGCGGTCTCGACCGAGGGAGTCACCTCGAAGAACTCGGTGTGATCCAACAGCTCCACCATGGCGGCGAGGGTCGCGGCCAGGGTGTCATCCGCTTCGAAGACCAGTCTCTTGTCTTCCTGCAGATCGCGGTTGTAGGCCAGGGGTAGGGCCTTCTGCAGGGCCATGATCGAAGTGAGGAGCCCCAACACCCGAGCCGTCCTGCCCCGGGCGAGCTCGGCGATGTCGGGATTCCGCTTCTGAGGCAGAGCTGACGACCCGGTGCTGACCGAATCGTCGAGGCGGGCCCTCCCGAATTCGGGTGTCACCCAAAGAACGACCTCTTCGGCGAGACGGGAGAGATTGGCCATCGCCTGGGCACAACAGAAGACGTACTCGGCGAGATGGTCCCGCGACCCCACCGCGTCCAGGGAGTTCTCGAATGCCGATCCCATCTCGAGTTTCCGGGCGGTCGCCTCGGGGTCGATCGGTAGCGAGGTACCTGCCGAGGCGCCGGCACCCAACGGCGAGACGTCGATCCGGGATCGGGCCGCCGAGAACCGGTCCGCATCCCTCAGCGCCATCCAGGCGTAAGCCATCAGGTGGTGTCCCAGTGTCGTGGCCTGGGCCTGCTGGAGATGGGTGAAGGAGGGGACGATTGTCGCGGCGTGGCTCTGGGCGAGATCGGCCATGGCCACCGCGAAGCCATGGAGTTGGCTGATCCGATCCGCCGCGGCGCGTCGTGTGTAGAGACGCATGTCGAGGGCTATCTGATCGTTGCGGCTGCGAGCTGTGTGCAGCTTGCCTGCCACGTCACCCACGAGCTCGAACAGCCGGCGTTCGACCGAGCTGTGCACGTCCTCGTCGGCGTCGGAGAACTCGAAGCTGTCTCCCTCGGCCTCGATTCGAATCGCCTCCAGGCCCCCCAGCAGGGTCTTGACCTCGGCGTCTCGGAGAATGCCGGTCTCACCGAGCATCCCGACATGGGCCATCGACCCGGTCACATCATCTGTGAGGAGACGGCGGTCGGAATGATCCGTGGTGTAGTCCCACATGACCCGGCCCGGGCCATCCTCGAATCGGCCACCCCAGAGGGTCATCCCGCCTCCCCGTCCCCGAACCCCCGGATCCGGAGAGCGTTCAGGGATATGAAGCCCTCGGCATCGGCCTGGCGATAGGCCTGATCTGCCTCGAACGTTGCCGAATCCGCGTCGTAGAGACTGTTGGGCGATCGTCTCCCCGTGACCATCGCCCCACCCTTGTAGAGGACGAGCCGGGCCTCACCGGTCACCGATTGCTGGGTCTCGTCGATGAGCGCCTGGAGTGCGACCCGCTCCGGGCTGAACCAGAAGCCGTTGTAGACGATCTGGGCGTAGCGGGGGATCAGGCCGTCTCGGATGTGCAGCACCTCACGATCAAGAGTCAGCGATTCGACCGCACGGTGGGCGAGGTGGAGGATGGTGCCACCGGGGGTCTCGTAGACCCCGCGACTCTTGATCCCCACGAAGCGGTTCTCCACGAGGTCGACCCGGCCCACCCCGTGGCGGCCTGCGATCTGGTTCGCCTCGGTCAGCAGCTCGACCGCCCCCAGGGCACGTCCGCCGATGGAGACCGGGTTGCCGTGTTCGAACCCGATGACCACCTCCTCGGGTTGATCGGGAGCATCGGTGGGATCGACGGTGAGCCGGAACATCTTCGGCGGGGGTGCCTCCCACGGATCCTCGAGGATGCCCCCCTCATAGGAGATGTGGAACAGGTTTGCGTCCATCGAATAGGGATCTTGCTTGGTCACCGGGACAGGGATGCCTCGCTCGCGGGCGTACTCGATCAAGGCGGTGCGCCCATCGAGATCCCATTCCCGCCACGGCGCGATGACCCGCAGCTCTGGCGCCAGTGCGGCCACGGAAAGCTCGAAGCGGACCTGGTCGTTGCCCTTGCCGGTGGCGCCGTGGGAGATGGCGTCGGCGTCGAACGCCCGGGCCGTCCTCACCAGCCCCTCGCTGATGATGGGGCGGGCGAGGGAGGTGCCCAGCAGGTAGTGGCCCTCGTAGACCGCCCCGGCCCGCAGCGCCGGGAACACCGCACCGCTGACGAACCTCTCAGTGAGGTCCTCCACCACCGCATCGACGGCGCCAGTGGCCATGGCCTTCTCCTTGGCCTCGCCCGCCTCGGCCCCCTGACCGACGTCGGCGGTGTATGCGATCACCTCCGCCCCCCTCTCTTCACGGAGCCAGGCGAGGATCACAGAAGTGTCGAGCCCGCCCGAGTAGGCGAGGACCACCTTCATTCCTACTCCTCTTCGTCCGGCGGGGCTCCCGGATCGGGAATCCCCTCGGCAATCGCCCATTCCCGCACCATGGTGTAGGCGTCGGCGACGCCGTAGGGGCCCTCGTCGATGCGGCGTTCCAACATCAGCTCCATGATGTCACCGATGATCGGGCCGGGGCCAATCCCCAGATAGGCCATCACCTGGTGCCCATCGATCGGTGGCCGGAGCCGTGCGATTTCCTCTTTCGCGCTCAGCTCCACGATTCGCTCCTCCAGCTCGTCGATCCGGTTCTGTATGGCACGGGCCCGACGCGGGTTGGCGGTGGTCACGTCACACCTGACCAGCTCGTTGAGCCGGTCGAGCAGCGGGCCGGCATCACGGACATAGCGACGCACCGCCGAATCGGTCCAGCCCATCTTGAGGGTGTGCGGTCGGAGATGAAGGAAGACGAGACGAGAGACGTCGTCGACGAT
Source organism: Acidimicrobiia bacterium (assembly GCA_048595045.1). Taxonomy (GTDB): domain Bacteria; phylum Actinomycetota; class Acidimicrobiia; order Spongiisociales; family ZC4RG35; genus JARDZU01. The sequence continues at coordinate 31,484 of JBMDXS010000210.1, read as the reverse complement.
GTCCCGCGGGTACCGAAGCGCCTTCAGCCGCCGCCGCGTCATCCTGGCCCCGACCACCTCGTGGTGATGAAAGGAGACCCCATCCTTCCCGAACTGGCGGGTCGCGGGCTTTCCGATGTCGTGGAACAAGGCAGCGAGACGCAGCACCAGGTCGTCGGATCGGGTCTTGTCGACCACGGCCAGGGTGTGGGTCAGGACGTCCTTGTGACGTTGATGAGGGTCCTGTTCCATGGCCAGGGCGGGGAGCTCGGGGATGAAGTGGGCGGCCAGACCGGAGCCGACCACACCGGCCAGGGCGCCACCGGCCCTAGGGGCGACGACCAGCTTGGACAGCTCGTCCCTTATCCGCTCCGCGGAGACGATCTCGAGCCTGTCGCCCATCTTCGACACCGCAGCCAGTGTCCCGGCCTCGGGCTCGAAACCGAGCGTCGCCTGAAACCGAAACAACCGCAGCATCCGCAGGGGGTCCTCGGAGAAGGAGATACCCGGGTCGAGAGGCGTCCGTAGGACGCCGCCCGCGAGGTCGCTCAGGCCGCCGAAGGGGTCGATCGGCACCATGTCCATCAGGGAGAGGGCCATGGCGTTGACCGTGAAGTCCCGCCGTGAGAGGTCGGTCTCGATATCCTCGGAAAAGCTCACCTGCGGCTTTCTCGAGTCATCCCGATAGACCTCGTTGCGAAAGGTGGTGACCTCGACGGTCCACCTTCCCTTGACGGCTGCGATGGTGCCGAATGTGGCGCCGACGCCGTACACCACATCACCCCAGCGCTCCAACAGCTCGGCGATTCGATCGGGCCTGGCGTCGGTGGCGAAATCGAAGTCGTAGGTGTAGTCGTCGAGCCCGCGTTCGAGGAAGGCATCGCGTACCGACCCTCCGACCAGATAGAGCCGATGCCCCGCCCCCGCAAAGACCTCGTGCAGTTGGGCCGGGGGAAGGTCGGAGGAGACGAGAAACTCGAGCCGCTTCGGGATCACCCGACCATTGTGGCGCAGGTTGTTACAGCTGGATGCCGGCGGCCATGGCCTTGGCCCGGACCTCGTGGACGTTCCGGGCGTGTGGGATGGCGGCGGGAAGCTCCACGGATCGGTCGATCACGAGCTTCAGCAAGGCCGCATCCATGGTCTGCATCCCGAAGAACTCACTCTCCTTGATGATGTCCACCAGGGCGGCGGTGTCAGCCCCTCCGATGATCCATTCCTGGACTCGCTCGCTGTTGGTCAGGACCTCGCAGGCGAGGGACTTGCCGTTCGCCTGACCCTCGAGCAGCCGCTGGCTCAGGATGGCCAGCATCTGTGCGGCCAACTGGCTCCTCGCCACGCGCTGCTGGGCTTCGGGGAACAGGGAGACGATGCGATCGATCGTGTCTGCAGGGTCGGTCGTTCGCATCGACGAGATGACGAGGTGACCTGTCTCGGCGGCGGCTATCGCTGCTCGCGCCGTCTCGGCGTCACCGATCTCCGAGATCATCAACACGTCGGTGTCATGACGCATCGCGCTCCGCACCGCCTCGGCCGCGCTAGGGGTGTCGACGCCGACCTCACGCTGCACCACCACGCTCCGCTTGTCGGGGTGGAGCACCTCGATGGGGTCCTCGATGGTGAGGATCGAGACCGCCCTCTGGGTGTTGATCCAGTCCAGGATGGACGCCATGGTGGCCGTCTTGCCCGACCCCGAGGGGCCGGTGACCAGGAGCAGCCCTGACTTGGCCGCGGCCAGCTTCTCCACTATCCGGGGCAGGCCGAGCTCGGCGAAGGACCTCGACCCGGGCACGACACGGCGCAGGACCACCGACACCGAGCCGCGCTGGCGGAAGGCGGTGACCCGGAACCGGCCGATCTCCTGTCTGCCGAATGCGAAGTCGGCCGTTCCACGCTCGGCGAAGTCGGCCGCGGCTCGTGGCGTGAAGAGCGAATCGGCGTAGGCCTGGGTGTCGTTGGGCTTGAGGGCCGCAAAGCCCTCGAGTCGCTCCAACTCGCCCCCGATACGGGCCACGGGCGGCGACCCCACCTTGAGATGGACGTCGGTCGCCCCGGATGAGACCGCCCTGCGAAGAAGCTCCTCGATATTGACTTCCATGTTCCCTTCCCGATTCAGGCCAGATAATGGTTATCGGCTCGGGCCGCCGGAGAACTTGAAAGACCTTCTCAGACCGCCCAGTGCCGGGCGATCGCCTCGCCCGCCTCCTCGACGGCCGGGCCCGCGCCAGGGACCGACGAGAGTGGAGGGCCGAAGTGCTCCTCCCCTGCCATTCCCAGAACCGTCGATCGGGCCGAGTGACGCAGACCGTCGAGGTCGTATCCCCCTTCCAGGGCAAAGACCGTCCGACGTGGTGGGTGGACGCGGGCGAGTCGGGAAGCCATCCAGCCATAGTCGGCATCGAGGAGATCGAGATCGGCGAGGGGATCTTCGGTGTGACCGTCGAAGCCGGCGCTGACCAGGACCCAGTCCGGGCCGAACTGGGTGAGCACGGGGAGGACGAGGGTCTCCCACGCCCTGCGGTACACGTCGCCACCGGTGCCGGCGGGAACCGGGATGTTGACCGTGGTCCCTTTGGCCTCGGTCTCGATGTCATCCGGATGGCCTTCGAACGGGTAGAAGTGATCCTGGTGGATCGACACGTAGAGGATCCCCGGGTCGGCCGCCACCAAGGACTGGGTCCCGTTCCCATGATGGACGTCCCAGTCGAGAATGGCGACACGATCCCCCTCTGCCCGCAGCAGGGCTGCCACGACGACGACGTTGTTGAAAAGGCAGAACCCCATCGCCCTCGCCCGCATGGCGTGGTGGCCCGGCGGCCGGCACAGGGCGAATCCAGTGGCGTCCTCCATCTCACTCAGTGTCTCCACCAGGGTCTTGACCCCACCCACCGCGGTGAGCGCAGCCGGCCAGGACTCGGGTGAGACGACGGTGTCCATGTCGAGGGCACCACCTCCGGCGAGGCAGAACCCCTCGATCGCCTCGATGTAGCCAGGGTCATGGACAAGGGCGAGGTCGGCTCGGCCGATCACCGGTGACTCAACCTCGATCAGCCCAAGCCCACTCTCGGATATGCCCCGATGCACGGCCCGCAGCCTCTCGGGTCGTTCCGGGTGATGGCCCCCGGTGTCGTGGAGCGCAGCATGCGGGCTGACGGCCAGTACGACTTCCATCCCCGTACTCTCCCACAGGTGCCCGAGCGCCTGCACGTGGATGGGGTCTGGCCCGGCCAGTTGACCGTGCGCAGGGGTTGGGCCAGGGCGGTGGCCCGGCCCTGGAACGACGAGGTCCTCGATGCGGCGGTCCGCCTCGACCGTGGATCGAGCGATTTCCTGCACGAGGTCGCCGAGGTCCTCGCTCCGATGGGCTCCGGTGTGGTCTACTCCCCCGCCCTCTATCCCGAAGCGACCAGGGTGTGGGTCAAGGCCGGCTTCACGCCTTTCGGAATGCTCGATGTCATGGAGATTCGTCTCGGGCCCGGGATCACGGCACCGCAGCACCCGATCCAGGCAACCCGTCGGCCGGTCTGGCCGCCGCTGGTCGACCTGGACCAACTCGCCTTCGACCAGTTCTGGAGCATGGGTGAGGCGGGACTGGTGGAGGCGATGAGGGCGACGCCCCGTTCTGTCGTGCTGGAAGCCCGTCTCGACGGCGCATTGGCAGGCTATGCCCTGGCCGGCGCCCAGACCATGCTGTCGTTCCTGCAGAGGGTTGCGGTGGCGCCGGTCTTCTCCGGCCAGGGGGTGGGCACCTCCCTGGTGCGCGCCTCGATGGCCTGGGCCGCCGCACGGGGGGCGAGGCTGATGGTGCTCAATGTCAGACCGGAGAACGACCGTGCCCGGCATCTCTATGAGCGCGAGGGGTTCGAGATGAGAGACGTCCACCTCGACCTGCTGCGATTCGGGGCTTCTCCCCGGCCAATCCGAGGTCTGGGCGTCGCCCCCCAGAGATGACAGCTGCTGAACTGAGGAGCCATGGCGCCCCCGGTCTCTGATCGCTTCCGGCTCGAGATGCGTCTCGGCCGTGATCAGGACATCGAGGAGTGGCTGGCCACCGACACCTCGCTGGAGCGCCCCGTTCTGATCAGGTCCCTCGGGCCGGAATCGAGTCAGGAGCGCCGTTCCGCCTTCATCGCGGCGGTCAGTGGCGCCGCCAAGACCGCCCACCCCCATCTGGCTCGGGTGTTCGCGGTCGAAAATGTGGCGGGCGGCGCATACGCAGTGTGCGAGTGGACCGGAGGGGCATCCGCCGCCGACCGCATCGCCGCCGAGCAGATGGTCGCGCTGGAGGAATTCCTCCCCAACGCCTCCGGACTGGCCGGTGCGCTGGCCGCCCTCCACCAATCGGGGGCCGCCCATGGCCGTATCGACCTCTCCGCCATCTCTTGGTCGGTCGCCCACCCGGCCAAGCTGGGTGGCTTTGGCCGGGAAGCACGCAGCGATCAGGACGGTGACGTCCGTGCCCTGGCGGCGGCGCTCGAAACGGCGCTCACCGGTGCCGTGCCTGGCGGTCCACCGCCATCCGAGAGCATCGACGGTGTGCCCCGCGCCATCGATCGGATCCTGCGCTCTGCCCAGTCGGGGCGAACCAGCGCCGCCGACCTGGAGAAGGCGCTCATTGCGGCTCCCTCCTTGCGGGCCGCCCAACCCGAGCCACCTTCCACCTCACGCCGACTGCTCTATGTGGCCATCGGGCTGGTGGTAGTCGCCATCGGGCTGGTGGCCCTCGGCCGTCTGTTCATCGGAGGTGGCGGGCCGATCATCCCCGTCGTCCCCCCAACGACCACGCTGGGGCCCGCGCCGACCAGCACCGTGGTGACCGTCACCACCCTCCCCGCCGGACCGGTCCGGGTGGCCGGCTTCGCCTCGTTCGATCCTTTCGGTGACGGGTCGGAGAACGACGACGCCGTCGGCGACGTGCTCGACGGCAGCGCCTCCACCGTTTGGAGATCGGAGCGATACGTGGACCCGCTCTCGCTGGTCAAGCCCGGAGTCGGGCTGCGGTTCCAGCTGACCGGCACCCCGTCCGCGGTGCAGCTGGTGGGGCTCACCAGCGGGACGACCTTCGACCTCTACTGGTCACGTGAGCCCCCCGAAGGCGTCGACGGGCTGGAGCGTGCCCTCAGTGGCACCGCCGAGTCGAGCGAGACCCTGTATCCCCTTCCACCGAGGGAGGGCGGACACTGGCTGTTGTGGATGACCGAGTTCCCCCAGCAGTCTGACGGTTCCTATTACGCGGAGCTGGCAGAAGTACGATTCACCCCGTGACGGTCCCCGGCAACGAAGCCGAGTTGCTGGCTCGCGTCGTCACCGGGGATCGGCATGCTTTCGAGCTGGTCATGCGGAACCACGAGGACCGGGTCTTCTCGGTGTGTCTTCGCATCCTCGGTGATCGGGAGAGGGCGCTCGACGCCACTCAGGACACTTTCCTCACCGTCTTCCGCAAGGCGCGCCAGTTCGAAGGTCGCTCGGCCGTGGGGACCTGGATCTACCGGATCGCAGTCAACACCTGCTACGACCAATTGCGTCGGATGCAGCGAAGGCCGACCGAGAGTCTCCCCGAGCACGTCGATCCTCCGGATCCCGTCGCCGAGCAGGAGATCGAGTCGGCCGGGCTCCGGCCCGAGATCGAGGCAGCCCTGGCCGGGTTATCGCCCGAGTTTCGAAGCGCGGTGATCTTGTCCGATCTCGAGGGGTTGTCACTGCCGGAAGTGGCCGATGTCCTCGGCGTCCCCGTGGGGACCGTCAAGTCGCGCCTGTTCAGGGGACGCCGGCTCCTGGCCCAGCGTCTGGGGAACCAAACCACGTCATGAGACCATCCAACCAGGGAATGCACGAACACGACCTCGACCTGATCGCCGCTCTCGCTGATGGTTCCGCGAACGACGCGGCCACGGCGCGCTCCCTCGTCGAGACGTGCCCGGTCTGCCACGCCGAGTACGAGGCTCAGACAGGAGTCATCGCCTGGCTGGCCGACTCCCCCACCCCGGTCATGACCGACATGGAGCGAGCCGGGCTGCATCGTGCCGTCCGGTCCGCGATGGAGGACAACAGGCCCTCGACCCCGGCCCCACCCTGGTGGCAGCGTCTCGGCTATGTGGCGGCCGGGCTGCTCCTCGTGGCCGGTCTGGCCGGTGTGCTTCGGTACGCGGGTGTGTTGGGTGGTGCCGACGGCATGGCCGAATCCACCGCCACTACCGCCGCCGGAGAGGCCGAAGCCGCCGGGGGCGCCGAAGACACCGGGGCGCCTGCCGAAGAGGTCCCTTTCGTTGCCGGCGACGCCGCTGAGGATTACGCCCCACAGGCGGCAACCACGACCACCGCGGCCGCATCACAGCCCCTGGCCCTCCCTTTCGCCGAGGTTGCCGATGAGGCGCGGGCCGGCCAGATCCAGCGTGAGGAGGCGGACACCAGCGACGACGATCGTGAGTGTCTCGCCCGGGCCGGCCTGGACCATCACGTCGTGGTGAGGGAGATCGAAGAGGAAGCGACCTACCTGGTGGTGATGCCCGAGGACCCGGCCGAAGACCCCGTCGTCTTCTTCGTCGAGATGCCCGATTGCCGCATCGTCTTCGAGGATCGGTGAAAACGCGATAGGGCCTGAGCCTGTCGGCAAACTATCCTTGCCGCCGATGGAGGAATTGGCCGTTCGCTTTGCCGAGACACTCGAGCAGATCGGGGTCAAGGTTCGCTCGCTGACGGTCGACCGGGTGGCCAGAGGGATTCGGCTCACCGGTCTGGGAATCCTCGCTGCCACTTTGGGGTTCTCCGCGGTGCTGTTCCTCTTTCTGGCGATATTCGGTGCCCTCGAGATCCCGCTGACCACGGCCGGGGCCCTGGCGGTGGTAGGTGTCGCCCTGATCGGGGCGGGTAGCTATCTATGGGTCAAGAGAGTCGAATGAACAACGAGAGATTGATCATCATCGGGTCCGGGCCGGCCGGTCTCACCGCGGCCCTCTATGCGGCCCGGGCCGACCTCGAGCCGCTCGTGTTCGAGGGGGTGGGCGCCGGTGGGCAGTTGATGCTCACCACCGATGTCGAGAACTACCCCGGATTCCCCGATGGGATCCTCGGGCCGGAGCTGATGGACCAGTTCAGGAAGCAGGCCGAACGCTTCGGTTCCCGGCTGCAGCAGGTCGACGTGACCAAGGTGGACTTTGGCGTGAAGCCGTTTCGGGTCGACGTCGGTGCCGACGTCTACACAGCGGACGCCGTCATCATCGCCACCGGCGCCAGTGCCAAATGGCTTGGCGTGCCGGGTGAGGAGAAGCTGACCGGGCGTGGAGTGTCGGCGTGTGCGACCTGTGACGGGTTCTTCTTCAGAGACCAAGAGCTGATCGTGGTCGGTGGCGGTGACACCGCCATGGAAGAGGCCCTCTTCCTCACCAAGTTCGCCAGCAAGATCACCATCGTTCATCGCCGCGACGAGTTCAGGGCCTCGAAGATCATGGCGCAGCGGGCCATCGATCATCCCAAGATCGACGTGATGTGGAATACCGTGCTCGAGGAGATCCACGGTGAGGGCACCGTGGAGAAGGTCACTCTGAAGGACACGGTCACGGGCGAGACTCGGGAGATGGCTGCCAACGGTGTCTTCATCGCCATCGGCCACAAGCCCAACACCGATTTGTTCGCTCAACATCTCGATCTCGACGAGAATGGGTACATCGTGAAGTCACCCGACGGCAGCACACGGACCAACGTGGAAGGTGTGTTCGCCGCCGGGGATGTCGCCGACCACACCTATCGCCAGGCGGTCACTGCAGCAGGGACCGGGTGCATGGCGGCCATCGACGCAGAGCGATGGCTCGCCGGCCTGGATTGACCCCCCCACCGCGAGGAGAGACCAGAGCAATGTCCGAGAACATCGTCACCTTGAATGACGGCACCTTCAACGACGCCATCAGCGGCGATAAGCCCATCCTTGTCGACTTCTGGGCGGAGTGGTGTGGTCCATGCCGGGTGATCGCGCCGGTCCTCGAGGAGATAGCGGCCGAGAACGAAGGCCTCACCATCGGCAAGCTCAACATAGATCACAACCCGATGCCGGCCGCCAAGCACGACGTGATGAGCATCCCGACGTTGATCCTGTTCAAGGATGGCGTGGAGAAGAAGCGCATCGTCGGCGCCGCCCCCAAGCACAGGCTGCTCCAGGAGCTCTCGGAGTTCCTCTGATACCCCTGGGACGTGCCCGATAACGTAGAGCGCCATGCGTCTCTATTGCGTCGGTGATGAAGGAGTCGCGGTCCGCGACATACAGGAGCGTCTCGACGCGCTGGGCTTCCCGTCCGGGCAGGATCCACCGAGCTCATTCTCCTCGGGAACCGAGGAGGCGGTGAGGGAGTTCCAGCGGGCCCGAGGTCTCGACGTCGACGGCATCGTGGGTCCCGACACCTGGCGGTCCCTCTATGAGGCCGGATATCGGCTCGGCGACCGGATGTTGTTCCTACGCCGTCCCATGATGCGAGGTGAGGATGTCTCCGAGCTGCAGTCCCGTCTCAGCTCGCTCGGTTTCGACGTGGGCAAGGTCGATGGGATCTTCGGGCCCAAGACCGAGCAGGCGGTCATCGATTTCCAGCACAATCGTGATCTGGCAGAAGATGGAAAGGCGGGGCCTGAGGTGGTCACCGAGGTCCACCTCGTCACCCGTGGGGAGATGCGTGAAGGCCGTCAAGCGGTGCGGGAGCGGGAGTGGCTGAGACGACTTCCCCCGACGGTGGCGGGAACGCGGGTCTATATAGATGCCGGCTGTCGAGATTCCCATGAAGCGTCCGTCGCGTGGGAAGCGGCATCGGCTGCGGCGATCGCCCTGCAGGATCTGGGTGGATTGCCCGTCATGTCACGGTCCCAGGACGGATCCGTCCCGGAACGGCTACGCGCTAACAGGGCAAACGTCTTCGGTGCCGACTTGATCATCGCATTCCAGCTGAGCGGCGACGGAGATGACTCGGTGTTCTTCTTCGCCTCGGAGCACAGCCGTTCCGAGGCAGGAGAGCTTCTGGCCAGAGCTCTGGCCACGGTTCTCGGCGGGAAGGTGGAAGGTCGTGCCGGGGCCCTGCTCAAGGAGACCCGGGCCCCCGCCGTGGTCGTGTCCCGGGGCCAACTCGATGAGGAAGTGGGTCATGCCGTGGTCGACGGTCTGACCCGGTTCTTCGCCGGTGCCGCCGTGGAGGCGGCCGCTAGCCGTTGAAGAGCCGGTAGAGACGCTCCAGCTCGCCGAGCGACCCGAACTTGATCTCCACCTTGCCCTTCTCGTTCCGGTAGGTGATCTTCACCGGTGCGGCCAAATGGTCGGTGAGTCTCTTCTCCAACTCGATGATCTCGACGGGGCGTAGCTGGCGGACTCCGGTCGGCGTGTTGCGACGCTCCCCCTTGCGGAGACGCACCGCATCCTCGATCTGCCGGACGCTCCACCCGTCGTCGACCGCCCTCCCCGCCAGATGGATGGCGTAGGCCGGGTCCTCGAGGCCGACCAGGGCTCGGGCGTGCCCGGCCGAGAGATCCCCGGAGTCGACCATCGCCTGGACCTCCTCGGGCAGCTGCAGCAGTCTCAGGGTGTTGGACACAGCCGGTCTCGACTTCCCGACCCTCTCCGCCACTTTGTCCTGAGTCATTCCATAATTTTCCAGGAGATGCTGGTAGGCGTGGGCCTCCTCGAGCGGGGTGAGATCCTGCCGCTGGACGTTCTCGATGAGGGCTTCGACCAGGGTCGGTTGCCCGGTGGCCTCCCTGATCACTGCCGGGATCACCGACAAGCCCGCTCTCTTCGCCGCCCGCCAGCGTCGTTCCCCGGCGATGAGCACATACCCCTCATCCCCGCTGGTGACCACCACCGGCTGGAGGACGCCGACCTCCTTCATCGATGATGCCATCTCCTCCAGGGTGTCGTCGTCAAAGCGGGATCGAGGCTGATCGGGATTGACCGATATCTGATCGACCGGGATCTGCTTGAAACCCTCGGGCTCACCCCCGGGCTCGATCGGGATCAGGGACTCGAGACCTCTGCCCAACCCGGTGCGCCGACTGGTCATGTCATTCTCCCTTGCTCAACCCGTGTCGTTCGATGAACTCCCGTCCCAACTGGCGATAGGCGATCGCGCCCCGGCTCATCGGGTCGAAGGCCTCGATCGGTTCCCCATACGACGGGGCCTCGGACAACCGAACCGAACGTGGGATCACCGCCCGATAGGTGGTCTCCGCAAAATGGTCTCGAACCTGAGTGGCGACATCCTTGGACAGCTTGGTCCGACCGTCGTACATGGTCAGCACCACCCCCCCAACCTTCAAGTTGGAATTGAGGTTCTGAGTGACCAGTTGCACGTTACGTAACAACTGGCTCAGACCCTCCAAGGCGTAGTACTCACATTGGATCGGGATCAAGACCTCATCGGCGGCGGTGAAAGCGTTGACCGTGAGCAACCCCAAAGAAGGTGGGCAGTCGATCAGAATGACATCGAAGCCCTGATCCAGATCGGAAATGGCATTTCGGAGACGGGTTTCACGTGAAAACAAGGAGACCAACTCGATCTCGGCGCCGGCCAGATCGATGGTGGCCGGTAGCACGAAGAGATCACGTACCGAACTGGGCTCCACCGCATCCTGGACCTCCGCCTCCTTGAGCAGGACCTCGTAGACCGAGGTGTCGATGGCGGACCGATCCAGACCGAGCCCACTGGTGGCATTGCCCTGTGGATCGAGATCGATGAGGAGGGTTCGTTGACCCTGAAAAGCCAGTGTCGCGGCCAAATTGATGGCGGTGGTGGTCTTGCCGACACCACCCTTTTGATTGGCCAGCGCGACCACCAGTGGTCGTCGGTTAGTCACTGCAGTCACTCACTGCGGACGCATGATAAGAAGCCAGACCCTTTGGTCAAGGACCGCTCCGGGTACCTCCATCAAATCGAACCCGACCACCTTGGGTGGAGATGCCCAGGAACCCCCCACCACCGCCCTTCCCCCCGGCCCCAGGATGCGGGAGAAACTGGTCACCGCCTGATCCGGAGACAGACTCGCTCGGGAGACGATACCGTCCACGGGGGTCTGCCACTTGGAGATATCTCCATGTACTACCTGCACATTCTGCAACTGGAGAACCCGCACGGCTCGTTTCATCAACTCGACACGACGACCGGAACGATCCAACAGGGAGAACCCGGTCTCGGGCATGATGATGCTGAGCGGAATACCGGGAAGACCGACACCGGAGCCCACATCGAGAATGTGCCCGGGACTGGTGGGAAAGCCACCGGCAAAGAGCAGAGAGTCACCGATATGACGATTGTCGATCCGCTCGGTCTCGTAGGGCCCGATCCCCCCCGCCTTGACCGCTTCGGTCAACAGCCAATCCCGATACTCCTCGAGCTTGTCCGAATCCGATGGGCTCAGTCGACGACCGGTCCACTCGACGCAACGGGTCCAGACCAGATGCGAGTGTTCCACGTGAAACGTCTCCGACGTTCTACGTTGCGGGGCTCTTCGTTTGTTATTCCTCTTCCCCGACCGCGGTGGAGGTGGCGGTCAGGACCACATAGCGACGGGGTGACTCGCCTTCGGAATAGGAGCTGACCCCCTCCCTGGTGGCGGCCGCATCATGGATCACCTTACGATCCGCCGGGCTCATCGGCTCCAGCATGATCTCGCCGCCCTCCGCCAGGAGTTGATCGATGAGACGCTCCGCATAGATGGTGAGGGCTTGACGACGTCTTTCCGCATAGCCGGCGATATCGAGCCGAAGTCGGGCCGTGTCATGGGCATAACGTTGCATCACGGTACGGGTCAACTCGTGAATGGCGGAGCGAACCGACCCACGAACCCCGACCAGGGCCTCGGTCTGCTCACCGTCGACATCGGCGATGATGACCCCGTCATCGATCTTGGTCGAAACCGTTCCCTCCAGACCGTAGGCGTCGACCAAACCCTCGAGAAATCGTGCGGCGATGGCGGCCTGCTCCTCGATCGAGATGTCGGGGCGATCATCCACCTTGGGCTCTCGGTTCTCTCCAGGTTGGCTCATGTGACGACCCTTGTTCTGTGTCTGATTTCGCTGCCCGCGGGGCTTCGCCCCGGCGTTCCCGCCGGGTTTGCCCCCACCATTCTTAGTCGGTGCCTGGTTCTTCTGTCTCGCCCCCTGATGCTGAGTCTGGCCACGGGTCTCCTTCTTCCGCTCGTTGCGACGACGTCTGTTCTTGCGACGCTTGACCCTGACCACGGCATCCTGCCCCCCGATACCGAGGAAACCCTTCTCCGGTTCCTGGATCACCTCGACCGAGAGCTGGTCACGATTGGTCACACCCAACTCCTGCATGGCAGCTTCGACGGCGAGGTCCACGGTCTTGGCCCGAACCTCGATCTCGACGTAACTCACGTCACCTCCTCCTGCGCCGACGGCGCTTGTCCGAGGCACCCTGTTGTGGCTTCTTCACCGGTGCCTCGGAGTCCCCTGGTAACTCCTTTGGCTCCTCTGCGGTCTTCGCCACCGGGGTGGGGCGCCCATCCATCTTGAAGATCAGGGCCTGCTGGCCGAGACGGAACAGGTTTCCGGTGGCCCAATAGACGATGAGACCGGCCGGGAAGTTCCAGGAGATGAAACCGATGAACAGGGGCATGATCTTGGTGATCGCCTGCTGGGCCCCGGCACCGGGCTGGCCGGCAGGTCGTTCCTGACCATAGGTCGCATGCCACTGTTGAACGTATTGGGTGGCCACCATCAGGGCGATCATGATCAGATAGGGAAGTGCGGCCCTTATCCCCAGGCTCATCGCCTCCGCCGGGCTGGTGAAGAGGTCCATGCCGAGGAACCTCTTGGGCACGTCGTCGGCGAGGGCAACCCCCAGGGAACTCTCTGCCTGGATGTGATCACTGGGGTTCTGCAGGAGCCGGAACAGGGCAAACCAGATCGGCATCTGGATGAGAAGTGGGAGCAGACATCCACCCGGTGTCGCCCCGGCGGATCTTTGCAGCGCCATCAGCTGCTTTTGCATCTCCTGCGGATCGTCCTTGTACTGGGTCTGGATCCGCTTGATCTCGGGCTGGATGGCGGTGAAAGCTCGGGTCGCCCGAGTCTGTTTCAAGGTCAGAGGAAAGACCAGGAGATTGATGAAGATGGTGAGGAGGATGATGGCCAGACCGAGGGCCGTCCCTTCGTCGACCAGGCCATCCCACAGGTCATAGAAGAAGGCGAGGACCGAGCCCAGACCGTCGACGAGGACGTTGAACACATCACCCATCAGCCGGCTCTCCAAGAATCGGGCACCGGGTCATAGCCACCTGCGCGGAGCGGATGACATCGCCCGATCCGCTTCAAGCCCAGCCAGCCGCCCCGGATGACTCCGAACCGGCTGATCGCCTCGGCGGTGTAACGGGAGCAGGTCGGCTGATATCGACAATTCGCCGGCATGTTGGGACTTACCAGTTTTTGGTAAATTGCGATCAAACCGACCACCAGATAGCGGGGCCGGTACCACCGCTCAGACATCGCCGGCCCTGTCGCCATCGGCACGGAGGGCGCGCTCCAGCCATCCCACCAGCTCGCTGTGGGGAACCTCTGCCACCTGGCTGCTGCCGATAAGCACGTAGTCGATCCCTGGTCTCAATTGGACCGCTTCGAGGGTGTGTCGCAGACGGCGTTTGATCCGGTTACGGGTGACCGCATTGCCGGTGCTCCTCGAGACTACGAGCCCGACCCGCGACACTCCCGGTTGACCGGAGCATTGCACCATCACGACGCCCCCTGAGCGGCGTCTTGTCCCCTCCTTCAACACCCGCCGGAAGTCCCGGGAGGAGCGAAGGGATTCGAAGTCAGGCAGCGAGACGCTTCCGACCTTTGAGCCGGCGCGCTTTGACGATGCTGCGCCCGGCCCGGGTCTGCATGCGATGACGGAAGCCGTGACGGCGCTTTCGCCTTCGAACCTTGGGTTGGTAAGTCCTCTTCATGACAAAGAAAGGGGGTTGGAGAGTGAGTGCCGACAGGTTACGAATCCTCGTCGAACTATGTCAAAGTTCGATGTTGCCCGGAGACGACCCGCTCCTGGGACGGGACACGGGTCGGAGCGCGAAGAAACGGGGCAACTCGCGAAAAGAATGAGAGGGGCAGAAGACGGGAAATGACGTGCCGGAGCCGTGGCAGACCCTGGAAAAACCATGCCCTACCTGGGTCTTATCTGTGGAAAGAAGGAGGTCGACTCTTCCACACCGTCGAATTCCGCGTTCTTGCGGGCCTGTCGTCGAGGGCCGATACTCGCCTGCCTTGACCTTGGGAGCGTGATCGACTTCCTCGGCCATCTTCGGATGGCCGGACCGCTCTCGGTGACAAGCTGACGGATTGTCCCGGTGGGGTGTTCCACAGCAATTTCCACAGATGTGGATGGATCTGTGGACAACTCGCCGGTAGGAGGAGTGGTCTTGGTACAAGAACATAGGGCGCCGGACAGCTGGGGCCAGTTTCAGGATGTGTTGAGAGCCGGGGTGTCGAAGGCGAACTGGGATACCTGGCTCTCCCGGTTGGAGCCCGATTTCGGCAGCGAGAGCCTCACGCTGATCGCACCGAGCGAGTTCCATCTTCGCTGGGTGCGTGACAAACACGGCGATCTCATCGATTCCGCCTATCGCGATGTCTTCGGCAATGAGAGCAGACCGATCTTCAAGGTCATAGAGCCCGAGTCATCACCCGAGCCGACCCTGCCCCTCGACGACAGGGTCGAAGATCGTCTCGGCGATGCCGAGCGCCGGCTTCACGGCGTCGAGGGTCTCTCCCCGGCCACCAATCTCATCTCCCGGTATCGCTTCGAGAGCTTCGTGGTGGGCCAGTCGAACCGGTTTGCCTGGGCCGCGGCCATGGCCGTCGCCGAGCAACCGGGGGCGCATTACAACCCATTGTTCATCTACGGGGGGGCCGGTCTGGGCAAGACACATCTCCTCAACGCCGTGGGTCATCAGGCCCTCGAGATGTACCCCAGCCTCGTGGTGCGCTACGTGTCGTCGGAGAACTTCCTAAACGACTTCATCGACTCGATCCGACGGAAACGGCCCGACGACTTCAAGCACCGCTACCGAGGAGTCGACATCCTCCTCCTCGACGACGTGCAGTTCTTCGAGGGCAAGGAACAGATCCTCGAGGAGTTCTTTCACACCTTCAACTCTCTCTACGAGTCGGGGAAGCAGATGGTCATCAGCTCGGATCGTCATCCCCGAAACCTCTCCTCGCTAGAGGACCGTCTCCGCAGCCGGTTCGAGTGGGGCTTGCTCACCGACATCCAGCCACCCGACGTGGAGACACGGCTCGCCATCCTGAGACGCAACGCCGAGTTCGCCCCGAGGCCCGTGCCTTTGGAGGTCCTGGAGCACATCGCCGGTCTCGTCTCGGACAACATCCGCGAGCTGGAGGGCGCCCTCACCCGGGTGACGGCATGGTCTGCACTGAATCGTCGTGACATCGATCTCGAGACAGCCGAACGGGTGCTGAGAGACATCGTCACCAGCGACGAGCTGGTCCCCCTCGGTCCCGACACCATCATCCGGGCCACGGCCATCGCCTACGGGTTCACCGTGGAGGACGTCCTCAGCCCGAGCCGGCGACAACCCCTGGTGCTATGCCGTCAGATCTCGATGTATCTGTGCCGGGAGCTCACCGATCTCTCCCTGCCCAAGATCGGGGAGCACTTCAAACGCGACCACACCACGGTGCTCCACTCGGTCGAGAAGGTGAAACGCATCCTCCGCTCCGATCGTGCGGTCTTCGATCGGGTCACCCAACTCACACAGGACCTGAGGAAAGGTGGGGGCATATCCACACGTGCCTGAGTTGTCCCCGGATCAGGCCCCGTATCGCACAGACGATCAACAGACCGATCCACAGCCCAGCACCCAAGCCCCACAAGGGAGAATCCGGTAAATCCCCATATCCACAACCCCCTACTACCACTAATACTCTTTAGATGAAGTTCAATAGGAGCAGAAGAAGGGACCTCCATCTGTGAGAATCCGAGCGCAGCGAGACGATCTCGCCGACGTACTCACCCGAGCCAACCGGGCGGTCGGGGCCCGAACTGCCCTGCCCGTGTTGCAGGGGCTGTTGTGCGAGGTGACGGGGACCACCTTGCGGGTCACCGGAACCGATCTCGATGTCACCGTGCGCACCTCGGCCGAGGTCGAGGTCATGGAGGAGGGGCGGGCGGTCATCCCGGGCCGGCTCCTCTCGGAAGCGGTTCGCAAGATGCCCACCGGATCGGTGACGATCGGCGTGAGTGACACCGACATCGAGATCCAGGGCAACGGGCCACGCTTCACCCTCCGTCCTCTCACGGTCGACGACTTTCCCGTGCAGGAGGACGTGGTGGCCGACGGCGTCGAGGTCGATGGCGAGGAGTTGGCCGAGGCCATCGCCCAGGTCACGATTGCCGCATCGGGTGACGGCGCCCGCCCCATTTTGGGAGGGGTGCTGTTCGAGAGCTCCGATTCCGGTCTCCGCATGGTCGCCACCGACTCCTACCGGTTGGCAAAGAGAGAGTTGCGTGGTGTCGGGCTGGAGGGAACCGGTCTCGTCCCGGCCCGCGGTCTTCGTGAGCTGCCGAGGTCGATCGGGGCTGCCAAGGTCACTGCTCAGCTTCGTGAGCGTGAGGCGGTGTTCACCTCGGACAAGGGGATGCTCCGTCTCCGTCTGATCGACGGCAACTTCCCCAAGTATCAATCGCTGCTCCCCGAGAGCTACCCGAGCCAGGTGGTGATCGACAAAGAGGTCCTCCTCGATGCCCTGGGCCGGGTGACCCTGGTAGCCGAAGATCACATCCCGGTCCGGCTGAAGCTGATGGAAGGCGGAGTCGAGGTGGCGGTGACCCGTCAGGACGTCGGGGGAGAGACCGAGCATCTGCCGGGCGTCTTCGATGGCGCCGAAGATGAGGTCTCGATCGCTTTCAACCCGAGGTACCTCCAGGACGGAGTGACTGCCATACACGGTGATTCGGTCCGGATCAGGGTCATCGACGCGTTCAAGCCGAGCGTGATCGACAGCGGGGCCGAGGACGAGTTCCTCTATTTGCTCATGCCCGTCCGGGTGTGAATGAAGGTCGATTGGGTCGCCCTCGGGAACTTCCGCTCCTATGACACCCTCGAGTGGGAGCCCGACCCCGGGGTGAACCTCCTGTTGGGAGCCAATGGCGCCGGCAAGACCAACCTGCTGGAAGCGATCGCCTATCTGTCCACTCTTCGGTCGTTCCGCTCGGTGCCAGACTCCGGTCTGATCAGGGATGGAGGGGTGGCGGCAGTGGTTCGGGCCGGCATCTCCAGCGGCGATCGTCGGCGGCTGATCGAAGTCGAGTTGCCACGGAGCGGCCCGCGGCGGGCTCAACTGGACAAGTCACGTCTCCAGAAGACCGCCGATCTCCTCGGTGTGATCCGCGTCATCGCCTTCCTCCCCGAGGATCTCGATCTGGTCAAGCGGGGCCCGGCCTATCGACGTGATCTTCTCGATGCGGTGGCCGTGCAGTTGTGGGCGGCGGCTCATCACGACCAGACCGAGCTCGATCGGGCCCTTCGCCAGCGCAACGCGTTCCTCAAGTCCGGGCTCCGTGACGACACCACACTCTCGGTCTGGGATGCCCGACTCGCCCAGTCCGGGGGTCGGGTCATGTCGAGACGTGCCCGTGTCATCGCGACCCTCGCTCCCCATCGGGAGACGGCATACGCCGACGTCGCCGGTGGGTCGGAGAGAGCGGCCATCGGTTATGTCGCCTCCTGGGGAGGTGAGATAGCGCCCGATGCAACCGCGGCCGAGTTCACCATCTCTATCCAGGAGGCGCTGGGGCGGTCACGGAGAGCCGATTACGAGAGAAGGCTCACCACGGTCGGACCGCATCGGGACGAGCCGCTCCTCCTCCTCGACGACGTCGACACGAGAACTCATGGCAGTCAGGGCGAGCAGAGGACGATGGCGCTCGCGGTGAAGCTGGCGGCTCATCGGGCCGTCGCCGACATGACCGGCGAGCCACCGGTCCTCCTCCTCGACGACGTCTTCTCCGAGCTCGACGCGGATCGGTCGGCTGCACTCGCCAAGACCCTCCCGCCAGACACTCAGACCATGATCACCTCGGCCCGCCCCGAAGACGTCCCGGTGGAGGGAGCCGTGTGGCGGGTCGGCGACGGTCGGGTGGGGCGGGTGGGCGAGGGCCCGGGGGTGGCCGGTGTCGAGGGCACATTCGTCCGATGAGCGAAGGTGACCTGACGTCGTTCCAGGCATCGCTCGAGGACATGTTCCGCAAGCTGGGCCTGTCCGACCCGATGGCGTTGGCCCGGCTCACCGGCTCCTGGGACGACCTGGCGGGGACCCCCTGGGCGGGGCGGTCGAAGCCGCTCTTCATCCGGGAGAAGACGCTCGTCGTCGAGGCTGCGGCGCCCTCGATGGTGGCGTTCCTCAGGTACGGGAGCGCCACACTCGTCGCCACCCTCAGCGACGTCCTCGGACCCGGTGTGATCGAGCGGATCGAGGTCCGCGCCCCCGGCTCGCCCTGACTCTCAGACCCCTTGATTGATTCGTTTTTGCCAACTAGTCCTTGTAAAATGACATTTGTGAAACTCGTCTGCAGCCGGGTCCCCTGCACCTGACCCGAGACCACCCGCAGACACCCCTGACAGGTCCACAAGGAGGGTCGTGACGGCCACCCGCGACAGTTACGAAGCAAAGGACATCACGGTCCTCGAAGGTCTCGAGGCCGTGCGCAGAAGACCCGGGATGTACATCGGGTCGACCGGCCCGAGAGGCCTCCACCACCTCATCTGGGAGGTGGTCGACAACTCCGTCGACGAGGCCATGGCGGGTCAGGCGAGCCGGATCGAGGTGACCCTCCTCGACGATGGTGGGGTCGAAGTGGTCGACGACGGGCGCGGGATCCCGGTCGAGCACGTTGCCAAGACCAAGCGCTCCGCTCTCACCACCGTTCTCACCACACTCCATGCCGGCGGCAAGTTCGAGCAGGGGGCTTACACCGTGTCCGGGGGCCTCCATGGTGTCGGCGTGTCCGTGGTCAACGCCCTCTCCACCCGTCTCGAGGCAGAGGTCCGCCGTGGCGGCCACGTCTACTACCAGGAGTTCATCGAGGGCCAGCCCAAGACCAAAGACCCCAAGAAGCTGAAGCCGATCAAGAAGACGGGGACCACGATCAGGTTCTGGCCCAGCCCGGCCACCTTCCAGGAGACCACCGAGTTCGACTATGACACCGTGGCATCCCGTCTGCGCGAGACCGCCTTCCTCAACCGCGGACTCCAGATCACCTTCACCGACAAACGCGGTGAAGAGGAGCGAACCGAGGTCTTCCACTACAAGGGGGGGTTGGTCGACTTCGTCAAACATCTCAACTCGCTCCGCGACCCGCTTCATGCCCACATCATCGACATGCTCGACGAGGGTGAGGACGCCGAGCTCGAGGTTGCCATGCAATGGACGACCTCCTACACCGAGTCGGTCCTCTCCTTCGCCAACAACATCAATACCCATGAGGGGGGCACCCACGAGGAAGGCTTCCGCAAGGCGCTGACCAAGGCGATCAACGACTTCGCCCGGTCCAAGGGGATGCTCAAAGACAAGGACGAGAACCTGACCGGTGAAGACGTACGGGAGGGGCTCACCGCGGTGGTCTCGGTTCGGGTCAAGGAGCCCCAGTTCGAGGGTCAGACCAAGACCAAGCTGGGGAACACCGAGATCCGCTCCTATGTGGAGAAGACCCTCAATCGCAAGCTCCCCGAGTGGCTCGAGAGGTACTCGCCCGAAGCCCGCCGCATCGTCGACAAGTGCGTCGGGGCGGCCAAGGCCAGGGAGGCGGCGCGCAAGGCACGCGAGCTGACCCGTCGCAAGTCCGGTCTCGAGTCAGGTGGCCTGCCCGACAAGCTGGCTGACTGCTCCTCGCGCGACCCGGGCGAGTCCGAGCTCTTCATCGTCGAGGGCAAGTCCGCGGCAGGGCCGGCCAAGTCGGCCCGGGACTCCAACACGCAGGCCATCCTCCCTATCCGAGGCAAGATCCTCAACGTCGAGAAGGCCCGATTGGCCAAGGCGCTGCAGAACACAGAGGTGCAGGACATCTTCACAGCCATGGGCACCGGCATCGGCGATGACTTCGACATCACCAAGGCCAGGTATCACAAGATCGTCCTTCTCGCCGACGCCGACGTGGACGGGGCCCACATTCGGACCCTGCTCCTCACCCTGTTGTTCCGTCACATGAAGCCGCTGATCGAGTACGGCTACGTCTACATCGCCCAGCCGCCCTTGTATCGGGTCAAGGTCGGGTCCCAGGTCCATTATCTGAAGGACGATGCAGAGCTCGAGGTCTTCAAGAAGGACCACCCCAAGGTGAAGCCGACCCGGTTCAAGGGGCTGGCCGAGATGAACGCCCAGGAGCTCTGGGAGACCACGATGAACCCTGTCACGCGGACCCTGCTCCAGGTCGATATGGAGGATGCGGCCCGGGCCGAGGAGGTGTTCGTGACCCTGATGGGTGACGACGTGGCCTCGCGCAAGGCATTCATCCAACAGAACGCCGACGACGTGCGATTCCTCGACATCTGATGACTGCCCAGAACCCACCAGCCGAGGGGATCCCCCAGGTCGAGATCACCGACGAGATGGAGCAGAGCTTCGTCGACTACGCGATGTCTGTGATCGTCTCCCGGGCCCTGCCCGACGTGCGCGACGGCCTGAAGCCGGTTCAGCGCCGGATCATCTACTCGATGTTCGAGAACAACATCACCTCGGGCTCCGCCCACCGCAAGTGCTCCAAGGTGGTAGGGGACGTGATGGGTAACTACCACCCTCACGGCGACCAGGCCATCTACGACGCGCTGGTCCGCATGGGCCAGGACTTCTCGATGCGGCATCTGCTCATCGACCCTCAGGGCAACTTCGGGACGATCGACGACCCGCCCGGGGCCTCCCGGTACACCGAGTGCCGGCTCACCAAGCTGTCCAACCATCTCCTCGAGGGGATCAGAGAGGACACGGTCGACTTCGAGGACAACTACTCGGGGGAGATGCAACAGCCGACCGTCCTCCCCTCCCGCTTCCCCAACCTGCTGGTCAACGGCTCTCAGGGGATAGCGGTGGGGATGGCGACCAACATCCCGCCGCACAACCTCGGGGAGATCATCGATGCCTGTCTGCATGTCGTCGCGAACCCCGATGCCACCACCGAAGAGCTGCTGACCTTCGTCAAGGGCCCCGACTTCCCCACCGGGGGCTTCATCGTCGGCACCGGTGGCATCCGTGACGCCCTGACCACCGGCCGGGGCTCGGTCAAGATCAGGGCGGTCTGTGACGTCCAGGAGATCCGCAAGGGCCGCACCGCGATCATCGCCACCGAGCTTCCCTATCAGGTGTCGATGGAGCGGATCATCGCCAAGATCAAGGAACTGGTCGACGCCAGGAAGCTGGAAGGGATCGCCGAGGTCCGCAACGAGTCCTCCGACCGCGTCGGAACGCGGCTGGTCATCGAGCTGAAGAGCTCGGCCGTTCCCCAGGTAGTCCTCAATCAGCTGTTCAAGAACACTCCCCTCCAGGACTCTTTCGGTTACAACATGGTGTCGCTGGTCGACGGGGTGCCCCGCACGCTGGATCTGGCGCAGATGATCGGCTACTACCTCGATCACCAGATGGAGGTGGTGGAGCGACGGACCCGCTTCCGTCTGGACGAGGCCCGGGCCCGGGCCCACATCCTCGAAGGTCTCATCATCGCCGTCGACAACATCGACGAGGTGATCCAGTTCATCCGGGGCTCGACCGACACCCCAGAGGCGAGATCCAACTTGATCGAGCGCTTCGAGCTCACCGAGATCCAGGCCAATGCCGTCCTCGACATGCCTCTGCGCCGGCTCACCGCACTCGAGGTCGACAAGCTGCGCACCGAGCTCGCCGAGCTGCACGAGCTGATCTCAGAGCTGGAGGCCATCCTGGCCGACCCGAAGCGACGCTGGGCCATCATCCGGAATGAGCTGGGTCAGATCAAGGAAACCTACGGAGAGAACCGGCGGAGCCGGGTCATCCCCGACGAGGGCGATCTCTCGCTCGAGGATCTGATCGCCGACGACGAACTGATCGTCACGGTGTCCCAGACCGGTTACATCAAGTCGGTCCCCGCCTCGACCTACCGCACCCAAGGCCGGGGTGGTCGTGGGGTCAAGGCGGCCGAGGTCCAGGGTGAGGACGTCATCAGGCACCTGGTGCACACCACCGCCCACGCCTACCTGCTGTTCTTCACCAACAAGGGCCTCGTCCATCGTCTCAAGGCACATGGCATCCCTCGTCAATCCCGGACAGCCAAGGGTGTGCTCGCCCAGTCCGTCCTCCCTCTCGGGCCCGAGGAGACCGTCCAGGCCATCATCGACACACGGGATTACGAGACGGGGCGGTACCTGGTGATGGTGACCAGGCAGGGCGTGGCCAAGAAGACCGAGTTCAGGGAGTACGACTCCAGGAACCAGACCCTGGTGGCCATCAAGCTGGTCGATGGCGACGAGCTGGTCTCGGTCCGCACCACCAATGGCGAGAACGACCTGCTCATCTTCACCAAGGAGGGGATGGGGATCAGGTTCAAGGAGGCCGATCTGCGCAGCATGGGTCGTGGCACCCAAGGTGTGCGCGGGATCAAGCTGAGGGACGGTGACCACGTGGTTTCCGCCGTCTCCAACGTCCAGGGCGACGAAGTGCTCCTCGTCACCTCTGCCGGCTACGGGAAGAGGACCGCCATCAGTGAGTTCCGTCGTCAGACCCGTGGTGGGATCGGGGTCAAGGCTTTCAAGCTGACCCGGGTGAGAGGGGCACTGGTCGGGGCCCGCGCCGTGACAAAGGACGACGACGTGTTCCTGATCACCTCGGCCGGGGTTGCGATGAGGACCCCGGTGGCCAAGATCAGCAGGCAGAAGCGTGACTCCACCGGTGTCCGGGTCATCGGAGTCGGTGACGGGAACGAGCTCTCGGCACTGGCCGTGGTCTCCGACATCGAGGAGTGAGGGAACCCGACGGCGATGCCAATCGTTGGTCTAGTGCGGGCATCCTTTAGACTGCCCCGGTAATCCCCAGGAGCCCCATTGGCAACTGTTCGACGCGTAAGACGCATCATCAGGAAGATCGACCCCTGGACCGCGCTCAAGGTCTCGGCTGTGGTCTGGGCCGTCCTCGCCCTGGCCATGGTCCTGGGCGGGGTGATCTTCTGGTCGGTCCTGGAACGTGCCGGCCTGCCCCAACGCATCACCGACTTCATGGTGGAGATCACCCTCATCGACGAAGGGGCACAGCCCTTCGCCAACGTGGAGCAGTTCTTCCGAGTGATGATCTTCGGGTCCGTGGTGTGGTGGGTGACCATGACCGGCGCCACCGTGGCAGGCGCCATCGTCTACAACCTGGTGTCGGACGTCGTGGGTGGGCTCGAGGTGGTCGTCCTCGAGGAGACCCTCAACCCCGTGGTGGCGGCCGCTCCCTCACAGGTGCTGCACCCTCCCACCGACTACAAGCCAGGCAACGGCTCGGTGACCCCTCCTCCCGACCACGCCGATATCCCCACCGAGGAAAGCCCTCGGGTGGGGACACCACTGACCTGAGATATCGGGCCCCTACCGGGCCCTGACAGGGACCGGAATCGGGCTCGAGCCAGTCGTTGGCCGTGGAGTGGCCTCTACCGATCGTCGGCCATCACCAGGCCCATCGCCGATGCGGCCCGGAGATAGGGAAGGGCACGATCCCACACGGCCGCCGGCCCACCGTTCAGCGTGTCGATCGAGGCGGCCAGGGCGATGCCGGACATGAATGCGCCGTCGTCGACGATGGTCACCATTCGCTCGGCGCCGACCGCCAAGCAGGCGGCAAAGCGGTCGGGCGAGTGAGCCAGGGCCACTCGGCGGCCGGCGAACGTCGCATCTGCCACCTTCACCGATCCGACGGGGTCGGGGAATCTCACCTGATGGTCCGAGCCCTCTTCGAAGTCGGGATGGGCCGCAGCGACGATGCGTGGGTCGGCCTCGCGGGCAGCCAGCGCCAGGGCGAGGCCGACCGGGGCCGCTCCCCAGGCCATCACGCCCTCCTCGGCGGTCTCGCCGTCCCAGAGCAGAGGCACTTCGAGCTTGCGGGCACGAGCGGGTGCACCGGCTCCGGAACCGACCAGGATGTCGCAATCGCCGGCGTCGGGCACCACCCGGAAGCTTCGACTGCGCGCCGGACCTATGACCACGACCTCGTCGACCGTGGGATGGGCGGCCAGCGAGTGGGCCGCCCTGACTGCGGTGTCCCCGCTGGCGAGGACGCCGACCCTCACGAGGGCTCTACGGGCTTCCAGGCCGAATCGGGGATCACAACCTCGGATTCGCGGCGACGCATCAGCAGAAAGGCGGCGATCGCTCCGAGGATTATGACGGGGGAGAGACGCTTCACAAGGCCAGTGTAAGGCCCCGGGCCAGGCTTCCGGGATCCGGTCACAGGGCGGCCAGGGCCTCCAGGGTTCGGTCGACCTCGGCGACGGTGTTGTAGTGGACGTACCCGATCCGGGCCAGACCCCCGGTTTCGAGGAAGCCGAGACGCTCCATGGCGTTGAGTGCGTAGTAGTGGCCCGACCAGATGTAGATGCCCTGAGCGGCCAAACGCGAGGCCACCACGTCGGCGGGGATCCCCTCCACGGAGATGGCGAACGTGGCGACCCGGCCGCCCATGCCCGGCACGCCGTGGATGGTCACCGGGCCCAGCCCGGACACGCCCTCGATGAAGCGATCACCCAACGCCTCTTCGTGTACCCGGATGTGCCGGAAGCCGGCATCGAGACGGTCCCGCCGGGTCTCGCCCTCACCGAGACCTGCCAGGTAGTCGACCGCGGCGGTAACCCCGGCGATCGACTCGAAGCTCTGGGTGCCTGTCTCCAGCTTGTCCGGTGGGTCGGACGGAGCAGGCCGGACCTTGTAGAAGTCGAGCTCGGCGAGCAGTTCGAGCTTTCCGAAGAGGATGCCGGTGTGAGGGCCGAAGAACTTGTAGGACGAGGCCACGAGAAGATCACAGTCGATGGCGCGGACGTCGAGAAGTCGATGAGGGCCGGCATGGACCGCGTCGAGATAGACCAGAGCGCCGGCCTCATGCGCCATCCTTGTGATCGTGGCCACGTCGACCTGAGTCCCGATGGCGTTGGAGGCGACACACGTGGCGACGAGACGGACCTGTCCGTCGAGCAGTCGGGCAACCGCCTCTGGATCGAGGACACCGGTGGCCGGGTCGAACTCGGCGATGCGGACCTTCACTCCTCGATCCTGGGCCGCCCGCACCCAGGGGGTGAAATTGGCATCGTGGTCGAGGCTGGTGACGATGATGACGTCACCGGGCTCCCAGGAGCGGGAGAGGGCCCGGCTCACGGCGAAGGTGATGCTGGTCATATTCTGACCGAAGGAGATCTCCTCGGCGTCACAGCCGAAGAGATCGGCCATCGCCGCCCGTCCCCGGGCCATCGCCTCCTCGGCATCGTGCGAGGCCCCGAACCCACCTCCGAGATTGCTCACCCCATGCTCGAGGACACCACTCATCGCCGCGATCACCTGTAGTGGTACCTGGGTGCCACCCGGGCCATCGAGGTAGGCAACTGGGTGGCCGTGCTCACGCCGGTGCAGGGCGGGGAACATGGCTCTGACGGCCTCTACGTCGAGACCGGGGTGGTGTGGGCCGGTCATCGCGCGTTGTGTAGCAGCCATCGGGGGTTGCGGGCCAGAATCCTGTCCAGCCCGGGTCAGACCGCCTCGGCCACCCATTTTCTCGGGTCACCGTAACCAAGCGAGGTGAACCCGGCCGATTCGATGGCGCCGAGAACGAGGAGCCTGCGATGGGCGGCAAACGTGAGCACATGCGCGATCAAACCGCCATAAGTGAACACCTCGACGGGGTCGGAATGAGCGTCGATGAAGGTCTCGTCGAGGCGGGCCTCGTTCACCACACGTTTGATCTCGTCGAGAAAGGCACGTCCTGCTCGGTGGAGTCGAGATCTCATCGAGGCGATCGACTCCAGGATCCTCGACCGACCAGTCGTAGACGCGTCCGGCGATCACGCAGTTCCACATGTCCATCTGGCCGATCAGACGCGAGAGGAGAGATCGCACGGTGGGGTCGTCGTCGATACCCGAGAACGGGAGCACGATGGGGGCATCGAGATGGTCGTCTTCGAGATTTTCGGCAGCGGCGAGCAATTCTCCGACGAGCCAGATGTGGTGCTCGACCATTCGTATGACCAGATTCATCTCGGTCCCTTCCGCTCGAGCAGGGACCCGAAGGCCACCTGGTGGATGGAAATGCACGTCGTCTTGCGAGGGAAGTTGGATCTGGCCCGGCATGTCACGCCAGACCGATGGGGCCACGCCATAGGCCCGGCGGAAGGCCCGCGTGAAGGCCTCGTTCGAGGAATAACCCGCCTGCACTGCGATCTCGAGTATCCCATCTGACCCGGTGGCCAGGCGATACGCCGCCCTCTCCAGCAGGATCCGCCGTCTGAACTGACTCGGTGCCTCGCCCGCCGTGGCCCGGATCAATCGATCGAAGTGATAGCGGGACAGGTAAGCGCCCGCCGCCAGGTCCGACCCTCGCATCTGGTGGTCGTCCAGCCGACCGGCAACATGATCCACGAACCCGAGGAAGGTATCGGTCGATGACTTCATCAGGGCATCATCGCCAAATCGGCATCTGCTGTCTTGATGGCGTTTGCTGATTCGATCGAGGTTGCCCCGTCGATTCAGCCGAAGGGCAGGGCGGGCTGGGCGGCCGCACTCTCCATGGTCGGCCTGGGGCGAGCCCGGCCCCGGGGATGCCGGGGCAGATAGACCCGGTCCCGGTACAACTCCTCGTAGGTCCTTGTGAGCTCGGGGTGGGCACCGTTCAACCACCCCATGAAATGCTCTCGCACACCGGGGCGGAGATGAAGACGGATGGCGTGCACCGATCCGGCTCCGGCCTCCCGGCAGGCCGTCTCGACCTCGGCCACCTGCTCCGGCCGATCGGACAAACCCGGGATGATCGGCGCCACGAGCACGCCGGTGGGGACACCGGCCGCGCTGAGGCGGGCGATGGCCTCCACCCTTCTCAGGGGATGGGGGGTGCCTGGCTCGGTCGCCCGCCACACATCCGGGTCGAGAGTCCCGATCGAGAAGCTCACGGTGACGTTGCCCTGTCGCGCCGCCTCGGCGAACAGGTGGATGTCACGCAGGGCGAGAGTCGACTTGGTCAGGATGCTGAATGGGTTGCCCCGTTCCACGAGGACCTCGAGGATGTCCCGGGTCAGCCGATAGCGGCCCTCGGCGGGCTGATAGGGGTCGGTGTTGGTCCCCATCGCGATCGGATGACCCGGCCAGCGGGCCGGCGAGGTCTCCGCCCTGGCGAGCTCGACGGCGTTGATCTTCACCACGATCTGGGTGTCGAAGTCTCTCCCGGTGTCGAGACCGAGGTACTCGTGGGTGGGGCGGGCGAAGCAGTAGACGCAGGCATGGCTACAACCCCGATACGGGTTGATCGTCCAATCGAAGGGGAGGAAGTTGCCAGGAACCCGGTTGAGGATGGTCTTGGCCTCGATCTCGTGGAACATCAGGCCCCGATACTGTCCCCGTCCCGGGACCCTGCGGGTGAGCTCGAACAGACCACCTTCGGAGGGAGCGCTCCATCGCAGATCGGCCATGACCGCGACCCTAGGTCGAACAGATGTTCGGGTCAAGTGCCGGTCAACGACGGCGGCCCACCACCCGCTCGGATTGCCGAGCGATGGGAGTCGACCGTGGCCACGACGCTGCAACCGGCTTCGATCGCGATATGGATTCGGGAGGACGTGCCGTAGCCTCTGGCCGCCGGCATGAGGCGTCCGTGCGGAGTATGTTTCGAACGAACTCTGAAGGACGTGCGGGAGGCGAGAACGAGCGAAGGGGGCGAAGACGAGACGACATCGAATCATGACCGTTATGACGTCCTTGGTGGTGTTGGCATTCGCGCTGGCTGCGTGTGACAGCGGCGGAGGCGAAGCAAGCACCAGCCTCGAGGTGACGACATCGGACTTCCAATTCTCGCCGGACAGTTGGACGATCCCTGCCGGGGAGGACATCTCGATCGAGATCACCAACAACGGGTCAGTACTCCATGAATGGGTACTGATGCAGCCCGGAGTGAACATCGAGTCGGAAGCGGACCTGCCTGAGACGGAAGAGGAGTTGCTGTCCGACTTCGTGTATGTCGAAGATGAAGTCGAGGCGGGAGAAACCAAGACCCTGACCTTCACGGCCCCGGAAGCAGGCACCTATCAAGTCATATGCGCCATCGAGAGCCACTTCGACGCCGGTATGGAAGGAACCCTCACCGTCGAGGACGCCTGAGCACCTGAGGTCAACGGGGAGCGCATTCGCGCTCGATCGGGTCGTCTGTTTCACACCCGTGGCATAGGCGCCGACGAAGATCTATCGACCTCATCGAGGTGTCAGGCCCGGTGCTGACCTCTGCCGGGCCCATCTGGTCAGTTCGAAGACGCCACCTCGTCGATCTCGGACATCATGGCGGCCAGTTTTCGAACCGTGTTGGCGTTGCGGATGGTCATTGCCCGGTAGAGCGGTGTAGCCATGATGTTGGTCATCCCGCTTCGGCCGAGGATCTTGCGGTCCCCATGATGGTCGACACGCCAGATGAGGGCACCGGGCACGTAGATGACCTCGTCGATGTCCTCCTTGAGCTTCAGGCTGTCGACCACACCGGGGTCGTCCACCTCTTCCCAGAGGAACATGACGTAACACCTCGTCAACTTGTCGTCTACCCAGTGGTCGGGGAGCGCCCCGACCAGCGCGGTCATCGCATCCATGTCCCGGAGGAGGATCTTGATGTTGAGACCGAACTCCTCCGCAATGCATTCTTCGAGCATGGGCGCCAATTCGGGGTGCGGTCTCCGGTCCGAGAAGACGACGTTGCCGGAGGCGATGTAGGTGCGGACGTTGCTGAGCCCGATCGCCTCGAAGGTGGATCTGAGTCGGGCCATCTCGATCTTGTTGGCGCCCCCGACGTTGATGCCTCTGAGTAATGCCAGACCGACCATCCGGCTCACCGTACCGGCCGCGGTCATCGGTCAACGCATCGGTATTTCAGGTGGGTGACGCCGGGGGCCTCGATCACCTCGACCTGTTCCAGGCCGATGGAGGCGTCGAGGTTCTCCAGCAGCCGTTCCCCGTCTCCCAGGAGCAGAGGGACGAGGCTGATGTGGAACTCGTCGACGAGCCTCGCCGCCAGGTACTGCTGTATCACACTGGCACCGCCGGCGATGAGGACATCACCTTGGCCGGCCGCGCTTCGGGCCCGAGCCAACGCCGCCTCGATGCCGTCGGTGACGAAATGAAACGTAGTCCCACCTTCCATCTCGAGCGGTTCCCGCTCGTGATGTGTGAGCACGAAGACCGGCGTGTGATAAGGCGGATCGCTGCCCCACCAACCCCGCCACGACTCGTCCTTCCATGGGCCACGGATCGGACCGAACATGTTGCGCCCCATCACGGCCGCGCCGTACCCGCTCTCCAACTCCTCGACCACGGGTGTGCTCGGGTTCACAACACCGCCACCTTCTCCATGGGACTTTCGCCAGGCTTCGAGCCCGAAGAGCCACTCATGCAACGCCATCCCACCCAGGCCGAGAGGGTTCTGTTCACTCTGGTTGGGGCCGGAGACGAAGCCGTCGAGCGACATGGTGATGCTGAACCGGACCTTCCCACTCACGCCTCCTTTCTACCAGCAGGTCGCATGGGCCGACCCGACGCTGGTGAAATGGGATGCGGTCGAGTAACCCCTCGATGGTCGAGGCCGGATTGGGTATCTGGAACCCGGGTAAATGTTCGGTCTCATGCATTCCCGGCCAGCATTCCATCGCGCCCCCCGAAGTTCGTTGTCCGACTTGGCGGCTCTCCCCATCTTCGGGGGGGCCACGGCGCTGGTGGCCGGGCTCGGCTCATGGGTTACCGCAGACTCGGTGGAAAGCCAATGGTTCGCCGCGCTGGCGAAGCCCGCCTTCTATCCGCCCAACGCCTCCTTCGGGATTGTCTGGACGATCCTCTACGTGCTGATCGCGGTTTCCGCGTGGCTCGCCTGGCGAGGTGGCGGTCGAGCCGAGGTGCTCGTGCCGTGGATCATCCAGCTCGCGTTGAATCTGGGTTGGACGTTGGCGTTCTTTGGTGCCAGGGCACCAGAGCTGGGGATGGTGGTGATCATCGCTCTGCTAGGAGCGGCGATCTGGACGGCCGTGGCAATGTGGCCATACAGCCAAGCCGCCGCGTTGATGTTCGCCCCCTACATCTTGTGGGTGGCTTTCGCCGCGGCGCTCAACTGGTCGATCGTCGCCTTGAACTAGCCGGAAAGCACGGGACAGGCCCCAACTCCGGTGGGATGAGCAGGCAAGCAGCGGTCGGTTTGAGCAGGGTCGGCGCACCCAAGCCGATCTTTCGCCACGAACTCAGGTGTGAGCGGTTGTGCTGCAGCTCGTCGCTCGATTCCCCGGACCTGTCGACGAATTGGTTGGGCAGGCGATTACCCCGATGTCGAGCGCCGGGTCGATCCAGAGCCCTTTATTCAGTAGGAATCGGGT
Source organism: Acidimicrobiia bacterium (assembly GCA_048595045.1). Classification (GTDB taxonomy): domain Bacteria; phylum Actinomycetota; class Acidimicrobiia; order Spongiisociales; family ZC4RG35; genus JARDZU01. Next base: position 924 of record JBMDXS010000210.1, on the reverse strand, counting down.
CACGCACCGGACGACCTGGACATGGTGGTTGTCTGGTGCTGGATCTCATTTCGGCGCGGCCCTATACCGGGGAGCCGGGCTGAGGTGTTGGGCAGGGACGACAACGGACCTCCTCGCTCGCCGAGAAGGCCCGTTGCCGGTCCCAACAGACCGCTAGATGCCGTCACACCATGTCGCAGGCACCTCCCCGATCCCCGGGACAACTACAGAGACACCGCCGGTCTGGAACAACTCCGGGCTGGTCCGGTGTAGTCCGAGCACGGTACGGAAGGGGAGCACGCCCACTCCGACCGCCTCGATCCCGTTGGCCGCCACGTCGTTGAGAAGGCCGAGGCTCTGCAGTGTTGAGATCCCGGCCTGCTGGCAGAGGATGCCCGCCGGTGGCCCACCGCCGCCGATACCGTCCGGTGGCCCGGCGACGGCGGGCGCGGCGAAGGCGAACACGAGCGCAACTGCTCCCAGGATCGCTGTCAGTCTCGTACGCATGAGATCTACCTCCTCTTCTCGCGTGATCTCGGCGCCTATTCGTTGCCATCACGGCTTGGAGATGACGGAGCTTCAAAGAACTTCTCTGGAAACGCCCGCCGTCTCGGAGGCATCGATTGCTCGCTTCCGGCCATTTCATGCTCGGGGATCAGCCATGTTGGCCTTGAGTCCCGAGTGAAGCCAGGTCACCGATAATCGCCCACGGCTCTGGATGCACCCGAATTGCTCGGGGCTTCCCACCCCGCTGCGGGGAGTCGTCATGAATCGGCGGGTATATGCGATTGACGATCCGCGCGGGTTCGGTCACGTTATTTTCGAGAACGATGATGTTGCGGATGTCGTCTCCCGCATCGGTATCAGCTTGATCTCGGCATTCTTCTTCACCTGGTTTGCCGCCGCGTGCATCTGGACGGTCAACGCGCTGCGTCGGCCGATTCC
>JBMDXS010000021.1:0-45712 GCA_048595045.1 Acidimicrobiia bacterium | reverse complement strand
GGAAGGTCCTGGATCACACCGGTCTCGTTGTTGACGTACATCACCGAGACAACGGCCGTGTCGTCGTCGAGCGCGGCGAGGAGTGCGGAAACATCGACGATCCCACGACGGTCCACACCGACGATGGTGACCGGAGCGCCGATGCGGCGGAGGAAGTCCGTGGTCTCCAGCACCGCCTCGTGCTCGGTAGCCACAGTCACCACCCCGCGTCTGGGCTTGGCGTTCAGCGAAGCTCCCTTGAGGGCGAGGTTGTCCGACTCGGTGCCCCCCGAGGTGAAGACGATCTCGCCGGGCCCTGCCCCCAAGACCTCGGCGATCCTCTCCCGGGCTTCCTCCAATGCGTTCTTGGCACGGCGGGAGACGTCATGAACACCCGAGGAGTTTCCGAATACTTCGTCGGCAAATGGTTGCATCGCCTCCCATACGCCGGGGCGCATCGGACTGGTGGCGGCATGGTCGAGATAGATCATGTCGTGCTCAATTGTCGCAGGCACGGCCCGCTGTCAGGATTCCCCCATGCCGGCCAGGATCGAGCTCTCCATCTTCATCGCCGCTCCCAGCGAGCAGGTCTGGGCCGAGCTGGCCGACCTCGGCTCGCACCCGGAGTGGATGGATGACGCGGCGACGGTGACGTTCATCGGAGAGCAGAGGACCGGGATCGGGACCCGGATCGTGGCCGCGACGAGAGTCGGGCCCTTGAGGGCAGAGGATGTCATGGAGGTCGTCGAGTGGTCCGAGGGCCGGGTGATCGGTGTCGAGCACGTCGGTTCCGTGCGCGGCACGGGACGGTTCGAGATCTCGGCGGTCTCGAGAGGCACCGAGCTCCGGTGGATCGAGAGCCTGGGTTTCCCCTGGTGGCTGGGCGGCCCGATCGGAGCATGGGTGGCCAGACCGATACTGAGCCGGATCTGGCGCGGGAACCTGGAGCGCCTGAAGCGCCGCGTCGAGCTCAGCGGCCCTTGAACTCTGCCTCCCTCTTGGCGATGAAAGCGGCCACGCCCTCACGGGCGTCTTCGGTCTTGAAGGATTGGTTGAAGGCTTCCCGCTCGATGAGGAGCCCTTCGCTCACAGGTGTGCCGAACCCCTGGTTGAGAGCGCGTTTGGCTGCCGCGATGGCGAGGGTCGGCTTGGTGGCCCATTCCCGGGCGGATTCCATGGTGGCGGCATGGAGCTCAGCGGACAGAAACACCTTGTCGGCGAGACCGATCTCCAGCGCCTCGTCGGCGTCCACCTGACGTCCGCTCAGGACCATCTCCTTGGCCTGCTGGTAGCCGACGAGACGGGCCAGCCGCTGGGTGCCCCCCGCACCCGGGATCAGACCGAGCAGGATCTCGGGTTGGCCCACCCTGGCGTCGTCGGCCAGATAGCGATAGTCCGCCCCCATGGCCAGCTCGAGCCCGCCCCCGAGCGCGTAGCCATGAACGGCGGCGATGGTGGGCTTCTCCAGACCCTCGAGGGCGCCGATCGCCTCCTGCAGCGTCCAGGCGCTCCTCTCCTCGACGCCGGCGTCGAAGCTGGCCTGGAACCCTTTGATGTCGGCTCCGGCGGCGAAGTGTGGCTCTCCGGTGATCACCACGGCCCTCACCTCGGGCACGGCACACTCGGTGAACGCGGTCTTCAATTCCAGGGCGAAGTCCTCGTTGAGGGCATTCACCGGGGGACGGTTCAGGGTGACGACGGCGACGGCGTCATCGATGTCGACTCGGACGAATTCCATTCAGCGAGGCTAGTTGTGGGTGGTTCCCGGAGAGGCCGGGGCGGCTGCCCCTAGGTTCGTCGCCCGGCCAGCTCGAGAATGCGGGGATCGGGTAGGGGTCGTCGGGGTGGGTAAACCTCATTGTCCGGTTGGATGAACAGGGGAAGGCCGTCGGGGCCTATATCGATCTTCCACCCATGTTCATGGACGAACCGGTGGTGATATCCACACAACAGGATCAGATTGTCCAAATCGGTGGGCCCACCGTCGGCCCAGTGCCGCCGATGATGACCATGGACCCAGAGCAGATGAGGACAACCCGGGAAGCGGCATCCTCCGTCCCGGAACCAGAGTTGGCGACGCAGCCAAGCCGGGATGAGACGGGAGCGACGGCCGATTCCCAGCACGCTGCGATGGTCGGTGACCACACATTCCACCACGGCATCACAGGAGAGACGGCGGGCCGTCTCGTTGGCGATCACCGGCCCCGCCAGCAGCTCAGCCACACCGACGATGTCATCTGGTTCGATTAGAGCCTCCAAGTCGGCGAACAACGTCACCTGGACGTTCGTGGAACTCGAGGCGCCGCCGGCCGTCGCCAGCTCTACCAGACCGTCGGCCAGGCGGGCGGGATAAGGGTCGAACATCCCCGTCTCCGGGTTTTCCGGCATCCCGTCGGCCCGTCCCCTCACCGAGGCTTCGAACAGCTTCCCCTCCGCGCCGGGCAATGATCCGTCGAAGCAGAGCTCGGACTCGTCCAGGTTCCACTGGAACCCGAGATGACGTCGCTCCCATACGCTCATCGTCGATTGACGTCTGACGCGCCGTTCTTGCCGCCCTATCCAGCGCCGCGTTGGACAGCCCGGCACATTCCGCGATCACTCTCTCCTCGGTGGACGGTGTGGCCAATCGTGAGATCGCATCCACTTGATCCAGACTCATGTCCCCGGCGGCGAAACGCTCCCGGAGCAGAGGCAGATCTCGAAGACGTCGGGCGATCCGGACCAACTGCCCAGCGGTCGAATGACGGAGACCAAACCGGGCCGACACCCACTGGGCCAGATCGCGAGCCCCATCGGCCAGGAACTGCTGGGACACATCGGCCTCGATCAGCCACTCACACAGATTGGCCTGGAAGACTGACAGGCCGGAGAACAGATGCGACAAGACGTGCTCCACCTGATCGCTCGTGAACCTCTCCCTCTCCATGACCCCAACGTAGGGCATGGGTGTGACAGAAATGGGCCGGAAACAGGTGATCGAGAAGATAAATCAAGAAATCTGCAGCACTGCAGCGCCATCGACCCGGTCCCGGGCCAGGTCGACCAGCGCTTCGTCCGCCGAGGTGAACGGATAGGGCGTCGTCGTGGGCTGGATCGGGATCCGGGCGGCGATGTCGAGAAAATCCTCGCCGTCACGACGGGTGTTGGCCGTGACCGACCTGATCTGCCGCTCCTGGAACAACGATTCGTAATCCATCGAGGGGATATCGCTCAGATGGATGCCGGCGATGGCCAGGGTGCCGCCCCGATCCAAGGCCCGCAGGGCAAGCGGCACCAGGTCACCGGCCGGAGCGAAGATGATCGCCGAGTCCAATGGCTCCGGAGGCGTGTCGTGAGAGTCACCCGCCGAGGAGCAACCAAGGGCGAGGGCGAGCCGGCGTGCTCGCTCGGATCGTGTCATGACATGAACCGTCGCTCCTTCGTAGAGCGCCACCTGGGCGGTGAGGTGAGCGGAACCGCCGAAGCCGTAGATGCCGAGACGCCCACCCGTCGGCAGATCGGCGCGACGCAGTGCCCGATATCCGATGATCCCGGCGCACAGGAGCGGCGCGGCCTCTTCATCGCCAAAAACATGAGGGATGGCGTAGGCGTAGCGCTCATCGACGACGGCCTGCTCCGCATATCCACCGTCGGCATCCCATCCGGTGAAACTGGGCTCGACGCAGAGGTTCTCCCGTCCGGCCAGGCACCAGCGACAGGATCCGCAGGTCCGGCGTAACCAGGGGATGCCGACCCGATCTCCAACAGCAAAGCGACCAGCCTCTGGCCCGAGCGCATCGACGACCCCTACCACCTCGTGACCCGGGACCACTCCCGCCCGGTGGACCGGCAAGTCGCCCTCGACCACGTGGAGGTCGGTTCGACAGACTCCGCAAACCGAGACACTCACCCTGAGCGCGCCGGGGCCGGGCAAGGGCGGCTCCATCTCGGTGAGACGAAGTGGTCGGCCCTCCACCGGCCCGGGGGTCGACACCTGCCAGGCTCGCACCAGCCGAAAGGTACCGGGCCGACCCGACTCGGGTGACCATCGCCCCGGCGTGTTCGACGCCCGCCCGGAATCGGGTCGTTCGACTCTGGTCGACATCTAGGGAAAGAGGCACGATCGAAACGATGAGCCTCGGCTGCACCGGGTCGCGCCGGATCGAAAGGCATAGGGCCCGGGAAGGGAGGTGAATTGGATGGAACTGAGGTTGTGGTCTCCCATGTTCGACGTCGACAAGGAATGGCGTCTCGATTTTCCCCGCCTTCTCGACTTCCCCGTGCTGAATCGCGAGCTGACCGGATTCGATTTCCGGCCGGCCATCGATCTGGTCAAGGAGGATGGCGAGTTGGTGGCCACGGTCGAGCTGCCCGGAGTGGATCCGAAGGATGTCGAGATCTTGATCGAAGGCGACTACGTCTTGATCAAGGGCGAGAAGCACTACGAGAAAGAGGTCTCCGAGGACGACCGTTACTTCCGTGAGAGGAGTTACGGCAAGTTCCAGCGGCGATTCCGGCTCCCTGAAGGGACCAGCGCCGACAAGATGAACGCGTCGTACGACAAGGGTCTGTTGACCCTGCACATCACGCTCCCGGAAGAGAGGACTCTCGAGCCGCGCCAGATCCCGATCGAAACCAAGATCTGACGTCTTCAATTCAAGGCGAGGAGGTGAGCACGGGCTCACCTCCTCGCGTTGCGGCCTCAAACCGCGGTTGCGGCAACGGAGCGGGTTTGGGCCTTTTGGCTCTAGGGGAGGGTGGTCGGGGTGTGCGACACTCGACCAGAGACGGAGACTCATGATGACCGACCGGACTACGAGCCCACGGTTGCTCTTCGTGAGCACTTACCCGCCCACGCGATGTGGGATTGCGACCTTCACCGAATCATTGGTGCAGTCGTTGCGGGACCTCCGGGGAGGAACTTCGGACAACGGCGTGGTTCGCCTCCTCACCGGATGGGAGGTGGCGGGCGATGCCGCGGGAGAGGTCGTCGCCGAGCCTCGGGTCGATTCCGCAGGTTGGGTGGGACGCATCACCACCTGGTCCAATGGGTTCGATCTGCTCTGGATTCAGCACGAGTTCGGCATCTTCGGGCCCGACGACGGGCTGTCTGTCGTCGACCTGTGCTCGATGTCACCACTGCCCATTGCGACCACCCTCCACACGGTGGCGGCGGCGCCAACCACTCGCCAACGGCAGATAGTCGAGGCCTTGGGGACAGCCTCCGAGCTGTTGGTGGTGATGTCGGAGCAGGCGGCGAATCGTCTGCTCGAGGTGTACGACATCTCCGCCAAGAAGGTGCATGTGGTGCCCCATGGGGCCAGGGTGATGCCCCGCCGGCTCAGCGCGGTGGAGGCGGGACGACGGCCGACGGTGGTGAACTGGGGGTTGGTAGGCCCGGGGAAGGGCCTGGAATGGGGAATCCGGGCGATGGCCCGTCTCCAGCATCTCGAACCGCCCCCGCAGTTGATCATCAGGGGTACCACCCACCCCAACGTGAAGCGAAGAGAGGGTGAGCAATACCGCGACCAACTGAGCGATCTGGTCCGCTCGCTTGACCTGGAGGGAACGGTCACCATGGTGGACGGCTACATGTCCCCATCGGAGCTGGAGCGGCTCGTTCGCAACGCCGACCTCGCCCTGCTCCCCTACGACAACTCCGATCAGGTCACCTCCGGGGTGCTGGTCGACGTCATCGCGGCGGGTCTGCCGGTGGTGGCCACCAGGTTCCCGCATGCGGTGGAGTTGCTCGCCACCGGCGCCGGCCTCGTGGTGCCGCAGCGGGACGATGAGGCGATGGCTTCCGCCATGGAGCGGCTGCTCACTCACCCCGTCGAGCTGAGAGCGGCGGCGGAAGAAGCCCGCCGGGTGGGGCAGCGTCACGCCTGGCCTCGGGTGGCCGCTGCCTACGAGCGTCTGGCGCGGGTGGTCGTCATGTCGGACAACACCAGCGTCGCCTGACATGGAGAGCCGGTTGCCGGCCCCGAAGTTGGATCATCTCGCCCGGCTGACCGACGAGATCGGTGTCTTCGAGCACGCCGCCGGGCTCGAGCCACGGCGCGAGCTTGGATACACCACCGAGGACGCAGCCCGGGCCCTGGTCGTCACCGCCCGATGGGAGCCAGAGACGGAGACGGCGACCGCCTTGTCGTGCATCTATCTCGACTTCATCCGAGGATCCATCGTCGAGGGAGCGCCGGTGCGCAATCGGATGGCGTCTGACCGCATCTGGATGGGACCTCCCTCCGCCGACGCCCATGGGCGAGCGATCTGGGGCCTTGGCCTCGCCGCTGCCGAGTCCGCCTCGGAGGAGACGGTCGAAGCAGCCTTGTCGTGTCTCGATCGCATCTCAACAGTCGACGACCCCTCGATTCGACCGTGGGTGTACACGGGGCTCGGGGCCGCCGGGCTCCTCCGCGCCGATCCCACCCATCGCGGGGCCCGAGGTCTGGCTGAGGAAGCCGTGCACCGACTACCCGGGCCGAAGGAATCCGACTGGATGTGGCCCGAGCCACGACTCACCTACGACAATGCCCGACTCCCCCAGTGCCTCATCGGCTTGGGCATGGCCCTCGACCGCCCCGAGAAGGTTGGGGAAGGACTGACACTTCTGACATGGTTGGTGGGGCTCGAACACCACCAGGACCGGTTTTCGTTCACTCCGGTGGGTGGCCGGGGACCCGGTGAATCCGGGCCCGCCTTCGACCAGCAGCCGCTCGAGGCGACCGCCATGGCCGATGCGTGCGTGGCCGCCTGGGAAGTGACGGGCGACCACTCTTGGCTCCAACTCGCCCTGCAGGCAGTGGGGTGGTTCGTGGGGCGAAACGACCAGGGGATCCCGGTGTACGACCCGATGACAGGAGCCGGGCACGATGGGCTCACCGAGGCGGGCATCAGCGCCAACGCCGGGGCGGAATCAACGGTCTCGGCCCTCTGGGCCTTGCAGTGTGGCAGACTCATCGAGCGATACGGGGCTTCCGGCCCGAGCCACTACCCGCCTCGCCGGACCCCGCCGGTCACCCGGGAGGAACCATGACCCCGGCTCTGAGCCAACAACTGTTCACCCGACACGAAGCCAACCCGATCCTCACCGCACACGACTGGCCCTACACCGTGAACTCGGTGTTCAACCCGGGAGCGACGATCGGGCCCGGCGGGGAGACCATCCTCCTGGTGAGAGTCGAGGATCGTTCGGGGTTGTCCCATCTGAGCGTGGCCCGGAGCAGCGATGGGCTGAGCGACTGGGAGATCGATACCAAGCCCTCCTTGGAGCCGGAGACCTCGACCTACGCCGAGCGGTGGGGCATCGAGGACCCACGCATCACCAGGATCGGGGATGATTACCTGATCGCCCACACCTCGGTTTCGAGGAGCGGGCCTCTGGTCTGCCTCGTGGAAACCACCGACTTCGTCGATTTCCGGCGGATCGCGATCGTGTCGCCACCGGAGAACAAGGACGCGGCCTTGTTCCCGGTCAAATTCGACGACCGTTACGCCATCGTCCACCGGCCGGTGTACTTCTCGGATGGGGGGGCGGCGCACATGTGGATCTCGTTCAGCCCCGACCTCAGACACTGGGGCGACCACAGGATCCTCATGGAGAGACGCAGGACCGGTTACTGGGACCGCGAGAAGGTGGGCTTGGGCCCTCCCCCACTGAAGACAGAGCGGGGATGGCTGATCATGTTCCACGGGGTCCGGGACACGGCTGCCGGATCTCTCTACCGGGCCGGTCTGGCGGTCCTCGATCTCGAGGACCCCACCGAGGTCCTGGCCCGTGCCGATGAATGGGTACTCGGCCCGGAGATGGACTACGAGCGCACCGGCGACGTTCCAGGTGTGGTGTTTCCGAGTGGGTGGATCGCAGACGAGGACGGGACCCTGCGTCTCTACTATGGCGCCGCCGACACCTGCGTCGCAGTGGCGACCGCCAGGGTCGACGATCTCGTCGACTTCGTCTTCTCCCACCAGGTCTAGACGGGTGTTCGCGCCTTGGGCTATCCGTCAGAGATGGGCCGGCCAATGGTCAGGGCTTCACGCAGGTCCGTATCCATCGCGTTGTATTCGGCGTCGGCCAGGGTGCCGGTGGCGTCGAGGACCTTGGAGAAGAAGCTGCGTGCGGCGGCGGCCAGCACCACGTCGAAGATGTCGCGATCGGAGAGACCCGCAGCCCGGAGTCGATGGATGTCGTCATCGCCAACGCTCGTGGCATCCACGGCGACCTTGGCGGCGAATTCCACAACGAGTGCCTCGGTCGGGTCGAGGACGCTCGACCCATCGCCCCGAGCGATCTGAGCAACCTCCTCAGGCCCCAAGAACCTCTCCTCCAGGATCGAGCCGTGGGCCAGCGCGCAATAAGAGGACCGAAGGGAGGCGGCTGCTGTCAGGGTCGTCAGTTCGTAGCGACGCTCGTCCATGGGCTTCGCTATGGACGCGATCAGGTCCCGCCAGGCACGGTAAGCCTGCGGGTGCAGGGAGAACGTTCGCGAGTAGTTGGGAAGATGGCCCACACGTTCGACGTCCTCCCGATACTGATCGGCCACGTCTCCGTCGGCCTCTTCCTCCGCGACGGTCTTCAGGAACGACATGTCTCCTCCCTCATGAGGTGACACCCGGCAGGTCCCGCATCCTGGGATGTCTCGCCGGCTCGACCCGTCGTATCTTCATACGAGCGTCGACCACGACGGTGCCTTGGCCCGGCGCCAGCACCTTGACCGGGTTCAGATCCATCTCCTGGAGCTCGGGCACCGCGCTGACCAGGCCCGAGACCCGCAACAGCGCCTGCTCCAGTGCGGGGATGTCGCCTGCCGGCTCATTGCGGTAGCCCTCGAGGAGACGAAAGCCCTTGATCTCACGGATCATCTCCATGGCATCCACGTCGCTGAGGGGGTGGATACGGAAGGCAACGTCCTGGAGGAGCTCGACATAGATCCCACCCAGGCCGAAGACGACGAGTGGGCCGAAGTTGGGGTCCTGCGTCATCCCGATCAGCGCCTCATGACCGCCGGGCACGAACTCCTGGACGAGGACGCCATCCACGTCCGCCACGGCTCCGGTGACCTGCCGGAAGGCGCGCGCTACCTGTTCATCTCCATGGACCCCGAGGGCCACCCCGCCGACATCGGACTTGTGGAGGGCGGATTCGGAGATGACCTTCAGCACGGCCGGGCCTTCCAACGCCGCCGCAGCCTCGATCGCGTCCCCCTCGGTGGTCACAACCGTGGAACGGGGGACCCGGAGGCCAATGGCTCCGAGGATCTCATCGACTGCGTCCGGTTCGAGCCATCCTCCCTCGGCGGGCAGATCTCCCAGGGCGGCGTCGATGACGTGCCTGATCTCTTGCTCCGCCTTGGCGCCGAGCCTGGATTCCACTCCGGGATCACGACGTCGCCATTCTCCGTGCCGCACGGCGCGGGCCAGGGCGAGGGCGGCCGACTCGGGAAAGAGAAAGGTGGGCACCGCCCGGCCCCCGTCCATCCCCCCGATGTGCTGGGCGATCTCGCCGGTCTGCATGAAGACGGAGAGCATCGTGACCTCGCCCTCATGCGCCATTTGCGAGCGCGCGATGGCCTCGGCCACATCGGTGGCGCCCTCGGGTGAGACGGGAACGTATATCACCATCACAGCGTCAACCTCGCCGGAATCGAGGAGGAGCGAGGTGGCGTGCTCGAATTCCGCCGGTCCACCAGAGGCGATCAGGTCCACCGGGTTGCGAGTGGAGGCCTCTACGGGCAACCGGGCGCCGATCTGCGCCTGTAACGGGCCGGTGAGCTCGGGCAGGGTCAGCCCGTTGGCCTCCAAGGCGTCCGCGGCCAGGATCCCGGGACCGCCGGCATTGGTCACGATGCCCACCCGGCCCCCCGCCGGGATCGGCTGGCGAGCCAGGATGTTGGCCGCGTCGAACAGCTCTTCGATGGTGTCGACCCTGATCACCCCGGCCTGCCGGAACAGTGCCTGGACCGCCACGTCGGACGAAGCCAGAGCCCCGGTGTGGGATGAGGCGGCACGGCTCCCCGATTCCGAGCGGCCCGCCTTCACCGCGACGATGGGCTTGCGGCGCCCGATGCGACGGGCGATTCGGGAGAACTTCTGCGGGTTGCCGAACGACTCCAGATAGAGGGTGATGACATCCGTCTGGGGATCGTCCTCCCAGGACAGGATGAGATCGTTGCTGCTGACATCCGCCTTGTTGCCGACCGACACGAATTGGGAGATCCCGATGTTGTTACGTGTGGCGTAATCGAGGATGGCGATGCCCAGCGCCCCGGACTGACTCGACATGGCAACGTTCCCCGCCGGCGGGTAGACCGGGGCGAATGTGCCGTTGAGCTGGACCGATGACGCGGTGTTGAGAAGGCCCATGCAGTTCGGCCCCACCATGCGCATGCCGGAGTCACGTACGACGGCGAGCAACTCCGCCTCCAGCTTGGCCCCTTCCTCGCCGGTCTCCGAGAAGCCGGCGGATATTACGACTATGCCCCGGACGCCTGCCGAGGCGCACTGGTGGGCCACGTCGATCACCAGCGACTGGGGCACCACGATGTAGGCCAGGTCGACCTCGTCGGGGACCTCCCCGATTGCCGGATAGGTCCTGACCGACCCGATCACCTTCGTCTTCGGGTTGACCGGGTAGAGCGGCCCGGTGAAACCACCGTTGAGGATGTTGCGGAAAAGGCGGCCCCCGATCGACCTGGGATCGGTCGATGCCCCGATCACCGCGATGGAGCGGGGAAAGAACAGCGGCAGGATCGAGGCCGCGACCGAGCGCTTCTCCCGCTCCCATTCGGCGTGCAGAGAGCCTTCGCTCGCTGCCACCGGGAAGTCCACCGTGAACACTCCTTCGTCGATGGTCCGGGTGAGCTCGTACCCGGAGTTGCGGAACAGCCGCATCATCTGCCTGTTCTCGGGAAGGACGAATGCCTCGAAGCGCTCCACCCCATGTGACCGGGCATGGTTGGTCAGAAGCTGGAGAAGCTGGGTTCCGATGCCGCGCCCTTGGTGCTCGTCGGCAACGGCGAAAGCAACCTCGGCGGTGCTGTCCTTGCCCCCCTCCCGGTCGTAGCTGGCCAGCCCGATCATCCTCCCTTCGAGAAGGGCGATCAGCGCCATCCGATCGGAATAGTCGACATGGGTGAAGAACTCGACTTCGTTCGGCTCCAGCGTCTCCTTGATCCTGAAGAAGCGGAAATAGCGCGACTCGGGACCGAGATGTTCGAAGAATTCGATCAGTAGTGGCCCGTCGTCGGGTTTGATCGGTCGGACCCGAGCCCCGCCCCCGTCGCGCAGCGCCACGTCCAGTTCGTACTCCGATGGGTAACCGGCCACGTCGGAACGCTACCGCGCCTTCCCCTGGGTTCCACGTCTGGTCTGGTTACACTTTGTCCAACGGGGGTTGATCTATGTGGGAAAGGTGAGACCACAAGGGAGATAGATCTGCCCACGCGCGTCGTGGGGCCCGGGCCCGGTTCCTCTCCCCTCCCCCACCCACCGGCCCGGGTCCCACGATCTCATCATTGATCGGAACAGCCGGCGGGCGGCGAATCCGGAACGACCGGGTCAGGAGTCGTCCTTCCACCGACACCAGGCCTCCAACACCCCGGTCAGCTCAACGGCCCGCCGCCTCACGTCGTCGACGTCGGTGAACCTCATCACCCGTGCCGTGTCACCGTCACCCTCGAGGCCAGGATGATCGCCCGGGATCTTGGCGCCGGTGTGGAAGAGAAGGCTGACGAACTTCTTCGCCGGGTTGAAGCTGAAGATGTTCCCCTCGTACGAAAAGGTGGGCGTCGACCATTTGATCGACTCTGTGATTCGGGGATCGGCGGCGAGCGTCATCTCTCGCACGGCCTGCATCGCCTCCTCCATGGGCGCTGTTTCTTCTCGAACCAGACGTCGACTTCGGGTTCTTCATCCAGGTCGTCCTCTCTCGTGCCCGGGGTGGGATTCGAACCCACACGAGCCTGTTCGGCTCAAGGGGGTTTAAGCCCCTCGCGTCTGCATTCCGCCACCCGGGCCCGGGTACCGGCTCAGGGTAAAGCCAGCAACTCCATGGCGAGACCGTCGAGGCTGTCATGCTCCGACACGGTGCCCACCTCCACCCCCACGGCTTCCATGACCGCCTCGGCCACCACGGCGCCGCCCAGGATCACAGGTGCCCGCCTCGGGTCCAGGGCCGGGATCGCCGCCGTCTCCTCCACGGTCATCGAGGCCAGAAGCTCGATCAGCGATGTGAGATCGGCCTTGGTCAGGGGGTAGCCGTGAACCGGCGCTCCCCAATGCGAAGGCCGGTCGTGAGCCATTGCGGCGAGGCTGGTCCAGGTGCCTGCCACCCCGACCAGGGCTCTCTCGGGGAGATCCACCTCGGCAAAGACCTCGGCGGCCAGCGCGCGTGCCGCCGACAGCTCGCCCGGTGGGGCCGGTCGGCTGGGTATGACCCGCTCGGTGAGTCGGACCGAGCCGATCACGTAGGACGTCCCGCCCCTGGAGGTCACCAGTTCGGTGCTACCGCCGCCGACGTCCGACACCACGATGGGCTCCGGCCATCGTGGAACCGCTGAGGCGCCGGAATAGGCGAGACGAGCTTCCTCCTCGCCTGAGATCAACCTCGGTCTCACCCCGAGTGCCGTCTCGGCCAGATCGAAGAATTCCTCCCGGTTGCTCGCATCACGGGCGGCCGACGTCGCAATAGCGGCCCGGCGCCCCACCCCGGCATCATCCATCTCGGCGCCGAACCGGCGCAGAGCCGCCATCGAATCCTCGATGCCCGCTCTCGAGAGCAGGCCGGTCCGGTCGACCCCTCTCCCCAGGCCGGTCACCTCGACCCAACGCCCCACCTCGGTGGTCCCGTCGGTGATGAGGAGTCGCATCGAGTTGGTCCCGATGTCGACTACCCCGACATTCACGGAGCCGGCACCCAGTCCGGGTTCATCTCCTCCCCGACCACGCATGGGACCACGCAGTCAAGCGGCTCGATCCAGTCCTGCACCAGGTGTCCCACGGGGTTCTCGCCACCCGCCCGGGTGTGGGCATAGTGGGCGTGGAGGCACTTGATCCCGGCCCTGGTCCCGCCGACCCCTCCCGATGGCGCCGGTGACGCCCCGGAAGGGACGAGCGCGTCCCGCTCCGCCTGGTAAGCGGCGCCCGCCTCGGTTAGCGCCACCCCAAACCCGGCATCTGCCTCGGCCTTCTGCTCGAGGCGGCGTATCCCACCGCTGCCCTCGAGACGGGCGATTCGCCCCACGGCCAGGGGGCAGGTCAACCAGTACAGGGTGGGGAAGGGGGTGCCATCGTCGAGGAAGGGTGGCACCCGCACCACAACCGGCAGCCCGAGGTGACAGCGGGAGACCGGTGTCGAGTCCGCCCTCAGTGGCCGTCCGATCTGGGTCTCGACGACCTGACGATCATCGGAGGTGTCATCGGAACGGGTCATCCACCGCTGTCCAGGTCCCCACCCGACAAGAAGTCCCAGACCCGTTCCACCCACGTCCGCTCGTCGGCCACGAAGGGCTCGGCGGTCTCCTCCATCGGCCCGGCCCCCCCGGGTGGGTCGAGCACCACGTACGCCGTCTCCCCGGGCCTGACATACCCGAGTTTCTCCCGTGCCAGCTTCTCGATCTCGGCGTCGGTGTTCAGAGCCTGGACGTCGGCCTGCAGGGCGACGTTCTCCTCCTCCAGCTGGGTCAGACGCGCCTGGGCGTCGGTCACCTGTCGCTGCGAGTCGATGATCTGGCGGTAAGGCACTACCTGGGTGAGGAAAGCCGCTCCCAGCAAGAGGAAGAGGAGAGTGACCAGGGCCACCCCGGGGCGTCGTAACAGGGTCATCTCCGGAAGACGTCCCATCCGGCGTAGCGCGCCTCGCTCCCCAGGCTCTCCTCGATGCGAAGCAACTGGTTGTACTTGGCGGTCCGTTCACCCCGGGCGGGTGCGCCGGTCTTGATCTGGCCGGCGTTGGTGGCAACAGCCAGATGGGAGATGAAGCTGTCCTCCGTCTCCCCGGAGCGATGGCTGACCATGGTGGAGTAGGCGGCCCCCTTGGCAGTGCTCATGGTGTGCAGAGTCTCGGAAACCGAACCGATCTGGTTGACCTTGATCAAGATTGCGTTGGCGACTCCTTCGTCTATGCCCCGGCGCAGGATCTCCTCGTTGGTCACGAACAGGTCATCCCCTACCAGCTGGGCTCCTTCGCCGAGCCGATCGGTCAGGAGCTTCCAGCCCTCCCAGTCGTCTTCGGCAAGGCCATCCTCGATGGAGACGAGCGGGTAACGGTCGGCCAGGCCGGCGAGATATTCGACCATGCCGACGGAGTCGAGCTCATCGCCCTCGAGGAGGTACTGACCCTCGCGATGCATCTCGGTGGCAGCGACATCCAGGGCCAATCCCATCTCCTCGCCCAGCCGGTAGCCGGCCACATCGATTGCCTCGACCAAGAGCTCGAGGGCCGCCTCGTTGGTAGGGAGCTCGGGGGCGAAGCCACCTTCGTCGCCTACATTGGTGCCCAGCCCACGACCTGCGATGACTCGTTTCAGGGCGTGGTAGACCTCGACACCCGCCCGCAACGCCTCCGAGTACGAGGGCAGCCCGGCTGGGACCACCATGAATTCCTGGATGTCCACCGAGTTGGCGGCGTGAACCCCACCGTTGAGCACGTTCAAGCACGGTACGGGCAGGACCTGCGCGGACGGACCGCCCAGATATCGGTAGAGGGGGAGGCCAACAGAGACCGAGGCGGCCCGGGCCACGGCAAGTGAGACGGCAAGGATGGCGTTGGCCCCCAGTTTGCCTTTGGTCGGAGACCCGTCCATGTCGATCATTGCCTGGTCGATCTGCTCCTGTCGGGTCACGTCCATTCCGACGAGGGCGGGAGCGATCAGCTCGTTGACGTTGGCTACCGCCCTTGTCACTCCCTTGCCACCCCATCGATCGCCCCCGTCACGGAGCTCGACCGCCTCCAGAGTGCCCGTGGATGCCCCGGAGGGGACCGCGGCCCGACCGAAGCCGCCTCCGGCATGCACCTCGGCCTCCACGGTGGGGTTGCCCCTCGAATCGAGCACCTGACGTGCGAATATCCGCTCGATCTTGGGTTGGGTCATGGACGGTGCGATCCCCGGTGGCTCGCCCGCAAACTACCAGCAGTGGGGATTCACCTCCGTGATTGGGAGCCACAGGTCCGCATAGCGCAGCTCTCGGTCCCGATTACGTGTGTGGCTTCGCCTCTTCCCAGCGCTGGTTGAGCTCCTCGAGGGAGAGCCCTTCGAGCGGACCGACTTCCTCCATGTGACGGAACCTGGTGTCGAACCGCTCGATCGCCCGCCGCAGCGCGATTTCACCGTCGACCCCGAGATGGCGGGCGAGGTTGACCACCGAAAAGAGGACATCTCCGAGCTCGGAATCGGCCTCGGCCGGATCGTCCAGCACGGCTTCCAGCTCGTCGAGCTCTTCACGGATCTTGGGAACCACCTCGACGGCCCGTGCCCAGTCGAATCCCGCCTTGGCGGCTCGATTCTGGACCTTGGACGCTCGCTGCAGCGCCGGCATGCCCGGTGGCACGCCGTCCATCAGAGATTCCCGGCTCGCCCCCCGTTCCTCGTCCTTGATCTGGTCCCAGTTCCGCTTGACATCGGCGGCCGAGTCGACGTCGACGTCGCCGAACACATGCGGGTGACGCCGTACCAGCTTCTGACGCATCACCTCGGCCACGTCGTCGATGTCGAAGGCGCCGTTCTGCCGGGCGATGGCGGCATGGAATAGGACCGACAGAAGGACATCACCCAGCTCGTCCTCGACTTCGGCATACGTCACCCAATCGGGCTCATCGCGGCCCAGCTTCGATACCGCATCGATCAACTCGTAGGTCTCCTCGACCAGGTACTTGATCAGACTCTGATGGGTCTGCTCTCGGTCCCAGGGACATTCCACCCGGAGGATCGACATGGTGCGAACGGCACCGATGAGGCCTCCCGGCTCGGAGTCGATGAACAAGGACGTCCGGTATCCCGAAAGGGACGAATCGATTCCGTCCGGCGTGGCCTCGATCTTCACCCCGTCCGACGAGCCGGACCCGACCAGGACCGTGACGACGGCGTCTTCGGGTAGGACACGGGCGATGCTTGCCGCCACCTCGGCCATGATCTCGGGCCGATCGAGCTGAGCGATGACGGTCGGCTTGTCCAGCACCAGGGGGTCAGGCAGGTGATGCCCGTTGAGGATCTGAAGCCCTCGATCCAGCGGGTCATAGCCGACGTCGGCGAGCACCGCGTCCACGAATGACTCTGCCGGTATGACCTCGGCCCCGACCCCTGAATCCAGCAGGCGCCGGACCGCCAACTCACCGACCAAAGGGCTACCCGGGACCGCATAGACGACCGGGGTTGCTGCTGACGCTTCGAGCACGCGATCTGCGATGGCCTGGTAGACCTCGTCGAAGGTGTCGTGACCCTGGTAGAGGTCGTCACAGCTCACGACCTCTCTCATCCGGGCCAGTTCCATGGCCGCGGGGTGCTCGATGGTTCGCACCACCACCGTTGCCATCGGATCGAGCAGAACGCGTTTGGTCGCTGCCGGGATCCGGTCGAAATCGCCGGGGCCCAGGCCGGTGATGGTTATCACTCGGTTGGCGGGACCACCTGTGGTGTCGGAGACGCCTGCCAGGTGCCGTACTCCGCGTCGACACTCACCTCTGCGTTCTCGAACTGATCGGTGAACCAGGTGTTGGCGGCCTCGTTGACGGCGTCCGAGGTGAGGGTGGCCCTGGCCTCATCGGCCGTGGGCAGCTCATCATCCCGCAGCAGGATGATGTGCCAGCCGAACTGGCTCTCGACGGGGTCGGTGGGCACGTCAACCTCGGCCGCAGTAAGCGCCGCGGCGAATGCCGGGTCATACACGTCGGGTGCGGAGCAGCCGATGTCACCGCCCTGGGCACCACTCCCGGTGTCCGTCGACAGCTCCCCCGCCAGCGCCGCGAAATCCTCGCCGGCCTCGAGGCGGGCGGCAACGTCGGTGGCTTCCTGTTCGGTGGCGACGAGGATGTGCGAGGCGCAGTAGAGGGCTTCGGCCTCGCTGATCACGCCGTCGATCTCCTGCTGGGTCGGCTCTTCGACGTCGGCCTCGAAGATCTCGCTGATCTCGCCGACCAGAAGCTGGCCGTGGGCGAATCGACGCAGGAGGTCTTCGGTGATTCCCTGAGCCTCGAGGAACTCCTCCTTGGTCTGGCCTTCACCCTGGGCCTCCTCGAAGATCGTGTTGGCTTCGGCGTCGATCTCGCTGTCCTCGATCACGATCCCGAAATCGGCCTCCGCCGCCTCCGACACGATCTGCTGCTGGACGAGGAACCCCAGAGCACCGGCGAATTCCTCTTTGGGGATGGTCCCTCCTTCGGCCGGATTCAGTAGCCCTTCGACATCGGAAACCCTGATGTCGAAACCGTTCACGGTGGCGGCCACGCCGCCGCCACTGCCGCACGCGGCAAGGCCGAGCGCGGCCAATACGAGGAGGATGGTTAGCTTCTTCAAGACGAAGTCCTTGCTGGAAAGGGGAACGACTGCAGGGTACTAGGTACCCGGCGATTAGTCCGTTGGCGAGGGTTCCTCGGCCCACATCTCACGGAGGAATCCGATGAGACCGGGAACCAGGTCCCGGGGGGCGGGAATGAAGATGATTCCCTCCTGCGCATTGAGCACCGACCGGGGTTGTAGCCGTTTGAGACGCACCTCCTGCGATGTCTTCAGATCGACCGGGCCCATCCGCACCTCGTGTCTGAGCTGCACCAGCTCTTCCAGGCCGACCCGGAGCGCCTCCACCCGAAGACGGGCGAGCGAGATCAGAGCCTCGGCTTCGGGCGGCAACGGACCGTAACGATCGACCCACTCGGCTGCCACGTCGTCGACCTCCGCGCTGGTGCCCGTCGTTGCCAACCGGCGATAGGCCTCGAGACGGAGCTCCTGGTCGGCCACGTAAGTGTCGGGGAGGTGGGCGTCCACCGGGAGATCGATCCGGACCTCCCGGGGTGGCTCGGTGGCCGGCTCCCTTCCCTCGAGCTCGGAGACGGCCTCCGCAACCAGCTCTGCATAGAGGTCGAACCCGACTGCAGCGATGTGGCCGCTCTGGACTTCACCAAGGATCGACCCGGCGCCCCGTATCTCCAGATCGCGCAGGGCGAGCTGGAAGCCCGAGCCCAGATCGGTGGCCTCACCGATGGCCTCGAGCCGCCGGTGGGCGTCTTCGGTGAGGGACTGCTCGGCGGGGTGGAACAAATAGGCATAGGCGCGCTGGTCGGATCGGCCCACCCGGCCCCGAAGCTGATAGAGCTGGGCCAGCCCGAGGAGGTCGGCCCGCTCCACGATCAGCGTGTTGACCTTGGGGAGGTCGAGCCCGGACTCGATGATGGTCGTGGCCACCATCACGTCGTGCTCACCGTTCCAGAAGTCGATCATCACCTGTTCGAGCTGCCCCTCGGACATCTGCCCGTGGGCCACCACGTAGCTGGCGTCGGGGACCAGTTCCTGGAGGCGAGCCACGGCCCGATCGATCGACTGCACCCGGTTGTGCACGTAGAAGACCTGGCCTTCTCGAAGCAGCTCGCGCCTGATCGCCGCTGACACCGACTGTTCGTCGTAAGGGCCGACATAGGTGAGGATCGGGTGACGATCCTCCGGCGGGGTCCTTATGTGGGAAACATCCCGGATCCCGGTCAGAGCCATCTCCAGTGTCCTCGGTATCGGTGTGGCGGTGAGGGTGAGCACGTCGACCCCGACCTTGAGACTCTTGATCGCGTCCTTGGCCGACACACCGAACCGCTGCTCCTCGTCGACGACGAGCAAGCCGAGGTCCTTGAACCTGACATCCTCGGAGAGGAGGCGGTGGGTCCCGATTACCACGTCGACCTCACCGGTCCCCAACCCGGCGACGACAGCCCGCTGCTGTCGAGAGGTGAGGAAACGGGACAGTGCTTCGACCCGCACCGGATAGCCCTGGAACCGCTCGGCGAAGGTCTGGTGGTGCTGCTGGGCGAGAAGGGTCGTCGGGGCGAGCACCGCTACCTGCTTCCCCGATTGCACGGCCTTGAATGCTGCCCGAATCGCCACCTCGGTCTTCCCGTAGCCGACATCCCCGAAGACGAGGCGGTCCATGGGCTGTGCCGCCTCCATGTCCATCTTGACGTCGACGATCGCCTGTAACTGGTCGTGGGTCTCCTCATAGGGGAAAGAGCCCTCCATCTCTCGCTGCCAGGGGGTGTCGCCCTCATAGGAGTGGCCCGTTGCGGCGGCTCGTCGCCGGTGCAGCTCCACCACTTGCTGGGCCACTGCGGCGACTGCCTTGCGCACCTTCGTCTTCTGCTCGGACCAGTCCTTGCCCCCCATTCGGGAGACGCGAGGCGTCTCACCACCGGTGTACCGACGCACCGCGGCCAGTTGGTCCACCGGCACGTAGAGGCGGTCCGCCCCGGCGTAGGCGATGACCAGGTAGTCCCGCTCGATCCCGGCCATGGTCCTGGTGACGAGACCCTCGAATCGCCCGATGCCGTGCTGGTGGTGCACCACGTAGTCGCCCTCGGTGAGGTCCCGATATTGCTGGGCGGCGTCGGCTCGAATCCTGCCGGCGCGGCGGTGGGCGCGGCGGCGACCGGCGATCTCCTGCTCCCCGAGGACGGCCACCCCGATGGTGGGAGCCACGAAGCCGCGGTGGATGCCCAGTGGGATCACCGCAGATCGCGGGGTGTCGAGCCGGGCGAGGCGGTCCATGGAGAGACCCTGCTCGGCGAGGGCAGACGCCACCCGATCGGCGGCGGCATCGCCATCCATGGCCACCACGGTGTCGACTCGGCGGCCGAGGAGACGGCCCAGCCCGGCAGCGACCGACGCCGGGTCGCCCGGGACCGCATCGAGGGTTCGGATCTCGAGGACCTCGTCGCCGGGCCCGGTCGGGCTCGAGGGGAGACGGAGGTGGGGTCGGGCTGAGAGGCTGGCCTCGAGGTCCAGGAAGAGGGCGGGGTGCGCGCCGGCAATCGGGGCCTGCTCTCCCCAGGTCGGGGCCAGCGCCGCGGC
Source organism: Acidimicrobiia bacterium (assembly GCA_048595045.1). GTDB lineage: Bacteria > Actinomycetota > Acidimicrobiia > Spongiisociales > ZC4RG35 > JARDZU01. The sequence goes on along the minus strand of JBMDXS010000021.1, from coordinate 25,715 downwards.
CAGCTCAACCTCCTCCTTGACCAGCTCACGCGCCCGATCCAGGGCGCGGCTCGGCTCCACCACCACCAACCCGATGTTGGCCGGGAGGACGTCGATCATCGACACAGGATCTGCCAGCCACGGGAGCCACGATTCGATACCGGGGAAGACCTGTCCCTGCGCGATACGGTCCCAGGTCGATGCACTCCACGACTCGGTACTCACCAACCGTGCCGCCCTGTCCATGGTCCCGGGGTCGGGACGCACCTCCCGAGCAGGGAACGCGACCAGTCTGGTGACTGCATCTTCTGATCTCTGGGACGCCACCGAGAAGGCGCGGATCTCGTCGACCTGATCACCCCAGAAATCCAGTCTTACCGGGTGCTCCAACTGGGCCGGGAACACGTCGACGATCCCGCCACGGACCGCGAACTCACCTCGAGCCTCGACCCGGTCGGTCCGGCCGTATCCGAGATCTGCCAAAGACCGCGCCAGGGTGTCGATGCTCGTCTCGTCCCCGGGCGCCAGGTTCAACGGGTGATGGGGCGACGGGCTGAGACGCTGGATGGCACTGCGAACGCTGGCGACGACCACGACCGGGTCTTCGAGACCCAGCGCGTGCCGTGCCTCGGCGCGGTGAGCCATTGTTCCCAGGTTGGGTGACACATGCTCGAATGGCAGTGTCTCCCAGGCCGGGGCGAGCAGCACCCGCTCGAAGAAGAGGGACACATCGTCCGCAAGTTCCTCGGCGTCTCGCTCCCCGGGCACCACGACCAGCAATGGCCTCTCGAGCTGATCGACAAGACCGGCCACCGCGAAAGCACGCCCCCCTGGCGCGACGGACCAGGTGCCATGTAGGTCGGGCAAAGGGGCCGAGCGCCAGCCCGACAGGAGGGGGGCAAGAGGGGCAGCCATCGGGGAGCCGATGGTACCCGCCGCCCTGTGAACCCAATCGGGGCCACGACCCGCCTTCGCTCAGATGAGCAAACCTTCGTGCCTGAACCAATCCACGGTTCGCTCGATGGTCGTCTCCAGGGGGGTATAGGCCAGGCCGAGGTCCCTGGTGGCACGGCTGCCGTCGTAGACATGCCCGGCCCGGAGCACCCGGACCATCTCCCGGCACACCGGCGGTCGGCGCCCGAAGAGCCGCGCACCGGCCTCCACAAAGCCGGCGCCTCCAGTGGCCACCCAGCCGGGTGCGAACCTCGCCGGGATGGTGCGGCCTGTCACCGACCGGAAGAGGTCCAGCGCCTCGCTGACGGGAAGACTGGCCCCGCTGATGATGTATCGCTCACCGCCGACGCCCAGCTCCGCGGCCAACAGGTGCCCGGCGGAGCAGTCGTCGATGTCGACGATGGATATCGTGGTGTCCACGAGGATCGGCAGCCTCCCCTTCAGCACCTCGAGCAGCAGCTTCCCGGTGCCGGTGACCCGACCCGGGCCCTGCACCGAAGACGGGTTCACCACCACCACGTCGAGATCTTCTGCCTCCTCGCGGACGACACGCTCGGAGATGTGCTTCGATCGCTCGTAGCGGGACAGATACGACCCGCGATGAGGGCTTGACTCTGACCCAACGGTGCCAGGTGGCTCCCCGATGGCCGCTGCAGAGGAGGTGTGGATGAGGCGTCCGACACCGGAGGAGCGACACGCCTCGAGCACGTTCCTGGTCCCCTGGATGTTGACCAGGTCCATGTAGTCGGGGTCCGGGGAGCACAGCTCGTTGACCCCTGCCACATGGAACACCCAGTCATGACCGGAAAAGACGGGCCCCAAACCCGCTCGATCGAGCACGTCACCCTCCACGGGCGAGGCACCGAGTCCTTCCAGGGCCCGGGCCGAGCCTTCCGACCGGGCCAAACCCGAGACCTGGTGCCCCCGCTCCACCAGATGCCTCACGAGAGCGCGGCCCACCACCCCCGTCCCACCGGTCACCGCCGTCTTCACGTGCTGGTTCGGGTGGGCTCCGACCGAACGGTATGCCAGAAGGCTGAGATGTAGCCCCAGGCAGACCCAACCGTGGCTATCACCGCGATCAACATCACCCACTGATCGAGATACCACCATCCCCAACGGTCCGGAAGCCGGAAGAAGGCAAGGAAGATGGCGAGAAACTGTGTCCCGAACTTGATCTTGCCCCAGGTCGAAGGTCGGATCAGACCGCCCTGAGTGGCCACGATCCCGCGCAGGGCCATGACCAGGAACTCCCGGAAGATGATGATCGCCGCCGGCCAGATCGAAACGTGATCGATCGAGACGAGGGCAAGCAGGGTGCCGGTGATGAGGATCTTGTCGGCGGTGGTGTCGAGGAAGGCGCCGAGCAGCGTCCCCCCGCTCGTCTTGCGCGCCAGGTACCCGTCGAGGAAGTCGGTGAAGGCGGCGATGGCGAAGAGAGTGGCCGCGATGACGAGGGCGTTGTCGATCTGCTCGGAGCGGGTGAAGGCCATGATGAATGGCACCAGGAGGATCCTGGACAGCGCGAGGATGTCAGGCGTTGATATCGGGGTCCTCCTCGACTACCCATCCGATCATATCGGTGGAGCGCCACCAGCGAAGAAGGTCAGGAGGGCGTCCACCGTTTCCTCCGGAGCCTCCTCCGGTAGATAGTGCCCGCAGGGCAGCGCCGAGCCCTCCACTCGGTCGGCCCACTCACGCCAGACCGCCAAGACGTCGTACCAGCGGTCGATGGCCCCCCGTCCGGCCCAGAGCGCAAGCACGGGACATTGGATCCTCCGCCCGGCCTGCCTGTCGGCCCGATCGTGCTCGTAGTCGATGGTGGCCCCCGCCCGATAGTCCTCGCAGATGCCCCGGACGGTGTCCGGGTCGGCGAAGCACTCGAGGTAGTCCTCGATGGCGTCATCGAAGAAGCTGGTGTCGGGCCCTCTCGTCGTATGCCATCTCCAGTACCACTCGGGATCGGTTCCGATCAGCTTCTCGGGCAGCGGCGACGGCTGTGCCAGGAAGAACCAGTGGTAGTGGCTCAGCCCGAACTCACGACCGCCCCGATCGAACATCTCCCCTGTCGGGATGATGTCGAGAACGGCCAGCCTCTCCACCGAGTCGGGATGGTCGAGGGCGAGGCGATAGCCGACCCGTGCTCCCCGATCATGACCGGCAACCGAGAAGCGCTCGTACCCGAGCCGAGCCATCAAGTCGAGTTGGTCCAGCGCCATCGTTCGCTTCGAATACGGGGCGTGATCCGGCGCCGACGCCGGCTTGGAGGTCTTCCCGTAACCGCGGAGGTCGGGCGCCACCACGGTGAATCGCTCGGCGAGGCTCGGGGCGACCTTGCGCCACATGAGGTGGGTCTGCGGATTGCCATGGAGCAGGAGCAACGGCGGGCCTGCGCCACCGATCCGAGCCCTGACCATCAGCTCACCGGTTTCGATCGTCTCCAGTCTGAAGCCCTGCAACACGCTCACACCCAGTCGAGGGACCGCTGCAGCGCCATCTGCCAACGGCGGTGGAGCCGCTCCCGTTCTGCGAGACCCATTCGGGGAGACCAGCGGGCGTCTTCGGCCCACAGGCTTCGAATCTCACCGAGGTCGGAGAACAGGCCGACTGCGAGCCCGGCGGCGTAGGCCGCGCCCAGGGCGGTGGTCTCCGCCACCTTGGGTCGCACCACCTCCACTCCCAGGATGTCTGCCTGGAACTGCATGAGGAGATCATTGCCGGTCATCCCGCCATCGACTCGCAACTCGACCAGGCCGACACCGGAATCGGCCGTCATGGCGTCGAGGACGTCACGCGTCTGGAAGGCGGTGGACTCGAGGGCGGCCCGGGCCACGTGGCCGGAAGTGGCGTACCGGGTGAGCCCGGTGATCACTCCCCGTGCGTCGGGGCGCCAGTGCGGGGCGAACAGCCCGGAGAACGCCGGGACGAAGTAGACGTCGCCGTTGTCATCGACCGAGCCGGCCAGAGTCTCGACGTCCCCGGCCCTCTCGATGAGGCCGAGATTGTCCCTCAACCACTGGATCAGCGATCCGGTCACCGCCACCGAGCCTTCCAGCGCGTAGACCGGGGCTTCGCCACCCCTCCGGTAGGCCACCGTGGAGAGAAGACCGGACCGGGATGGGACCGGGCTGGCGCCGGTGTTGAGCAACATGAAGTTGCCGGTCCCGTAGGTGTTCTTGGCCTCACCCGGCTCGAAGCATGCCTGCCCGAAGAGGGCGGCCTGCTGGTCGCCCAGGATGGCGGTGAGGGCGACCCCGGCGAGAGGCCCGACACACTCCAGGTCGGTGCCGATCGAGGGCAGGATCTCGGGGAGCATGGCGCTCGGCACCCCGATCTCCAGACTCAGGTCGGCATCCCAGGTCGTGGTGGCCAGGTCCATCAGCAGTGTGCGCGAGGCGTTGGTCACGTCGGTGACATGCCGACCCCCGGCCGCCCCCCCGGTGAGGTTCCAGACCAGCCAGGTGTCGATGGTCCCGAAGGCCAACTCCCCTCGCTCGGCACGCTCGCCCAGCCCCAGCTCGACGAGGATGTGCCTTGCCTTGGGGCCCGAGAAGTACGTGGCAAGGGGGAGGCCGGTCTTGGGGCGGAAACGGTCCAGGCCCTCCTCGCCGGCGAGCGCGGTGCACAGGGAGGCGGTCCTGGTGTCCTGCCAAACGATGGCGTTGTGCACCGGATCTCCTGTCCGGCGGTCCCACACCACGGTGGTCTCCCTCTGGTTGGTCAGGCCGACGGCCGCCAGATCGGCGGCCTTGAGTCCGGCGCCGGCCAGGGCGCCCTCGATCACCGAAGTCGTCTTGGACCAGATCTCCATCGGGTCATGCTCGACCCAGCCGGGTTGCGGGAAGATCTGTTGGTGCTCTCTCTGGTCGACCGAGACCACCGTCCCCTCCCGATCGAAGACCATGAATCGGGTCGAGGTGGTTCCCTGGTCCAGGGCGCCGACGAGCTCGGGCATCTCTCTCCCCTACCCGTCGAACGCGGCGCGGCGGTCGTCACCGGACAGGGCGCGGGCGGCATACGTGGAGGTGCCCGCGCTCGCCAGTTCTCGTGCCGCCTCCGCCATTGCCCCGTAGGCGACGAAGGTGAGGGCGCCACCGGTCGACACCCGGCGCACCCCGACCGCGCCAAGCTCGGCGACGGCAGGGCCGCCGGCCATGGCAAGTACGTTGACCGGTGCACGGGTGGCTTCGACCACCCGTTGGATCTCACCCAGGTCGGTCAGACCCGGCGCATAGACCACGTCGGCTCCGGCATCCCGATAGGCCACGAGCCGGTCGATCGTGTCATCGATGTCGTCTGCTCCGTAGAGATGGTTCTCGGCCCGCGCGGTGAGGGTCATCCCCGCCGTTCGTGCCGCCGCGACGGCGGCCTCGACCCGCCCCACGGCCACATCGACGGGGTCCAGGCCCGAGCGCGGGTCGTAGTCCTCGATCGAGATTCCCGCGGCCCCGGTTTCAGCGATCTGGCGCACGGTGGTGGCCACCCCATCTGCGTCGTCGGCGAAGCAACGCTCGGCATCGACGCTGACCGGCACGTCCACGGCCGAGACCAGAGCGGCCACATGGCTCAGGAGCTCGTCCAAAGTCACCTGTTGGTCCATTCGCCCCAGGGAGGCGGCATGCCCCGAGCTGGTGGTTGCGATCGCCTGGAATCCAAGCGAGGCGAGGATCCGGGCAGACCCGACGTCCCAGGCGTTGGGCATCAAGAAACAGCCGGACAGATGAAGATCGGCGAAACGGGCACGGGTGAGGGCAGGCGTGAGCGTGCGGTGGAGGCTAACTCCGCTCCCGACCCCGGAGAGCTGCCATCTCCTGCGCCCGGGCCGGGTCGATGGGCCAAACCTCGATCACGTCGGCGGCGTCCTCGATCATCAGCTCCACCTCGGATCGCTCGGCCTTGGTGAAAGGGCGAAGCACGAAGTCCGCCGGGTCCATCTGCCCCGGCGGCCTGCCCACCCCGATCTTGAGACGGCTGAAGTCGCGGGTCCCGAGCGCGGCCTCGATCGAACGCACTCCGTTGTTTCCACCGGTCCCCCCGCCCACCTGGAGCCGGAGACGTCCGAAGGGAAGGTCGATGTCGTCATGGATCACGAGGATCGACTGCGGCGACAGACCGAAGTAATCGAGCAAGGCCCGCACCGCCCGACCCGACTCGTTCATGTACGTCATGGGGACCGCGTAGAGGAGCCGGCTATCGCCGGATCCCACCTGGGTCAGTTGGGCCCGAACCCGAGAGGGGCCACGACCCAGCTTCTCACCCGCCCGCTCCAGGACACGGGCCAGCGCCTCGTATCCCGAGTTGTGACGTGTCCCCTCGTAGTCGGGGCCCGGGTTGCGCAGGCCGATGACAGCCCGGGTCGGGTTACTCCCCCGACTCGTCCCCGGCTTCGTCTGCAGCAGCTTCTTCAGGCTGGCCATCCGGCTCCTCGCCCTCGATCTCCTCGCCCTCGATCTCCTCGCCCTCGACCTCCTCGGGCTCCTCCTCGATCTCGGCGGCAGGAGCGGTCACGCTCATGAGGACCGTCTCGGGGTCCTCGATATAGGTCACGCCCTCCAGCTCGGGCAGATCGGCGATGCGGAGCGCGTCTCCCATGGCGACACCCGAGATGTCGAGCTCGATCCCGGATGGGATGGAGGTGGCCAGGGTCTCCACCACGACGTGTGTCTTGCTGGGAGAGAGCACACCGCCTTCGATGACACCAACCGGGGTGCCCAGGAAATGGATCACGACCTCCGCATGCACCGTCTCGTCGAGGGACACCGTCACGAAGTCGATGTGCCGGTACTCGTTGCGGAACGGGTGACGCTCGATCACTCGGGCCATGGTGAGGACCACGTCCTGTCCTTCGATCTCGAGGTTGATCAGGGCGTTGGCTCCGGCCTCGGTGTGAAGGGCCATGTGGAGGTCGTGTGCGTCCACGGCGACGTTTATCGGGTCGGTGCTCTTCCCGTAGATGATGGCGGGGACACGCCCCGTGCGTCGGAGACGGCGCGACTCACGAGAGCCGGTTGCCCGGCCCGTCTCGGCGCGCAGAGTGACTTGCGAAGACATCTCAGGAGACTCCTTGAGGAGGTGGGTGAGGCCCCAATTATGGCCCCCTGCCCGACCTTGTGCCAGATTGGATGGACTCGATCCACCGGGTCGTGCCGGTGACCAGCCGGTCCAGCATCGACTCCTCCGTCCAGGTCTTCCCACGGAACGAATGGCTCGCCCCTTCGAGGAGCTCGACCGTGGCATTGGGCAGGGCCCGGATGTGACGATCGAACAGCTCCATTCGGCTCAGGGCGTCACTGGTCCCCTGGAAGAAGAGGAGGGGCACCTTCACCTCGGCGAGATGGTCGATACGCAGCCGGTCCTCCCGACCGGCAGGGTGGAGGGGGTACGCATAGAGGATCACCCCCTCAGCCGGATATCCCTCTGCGACCAGATAGGTGGCCATGCGCCCACCCATCGACCGGCCGGCGAGGAACATACGATCCACACGGGCACCGAGAAGATCGGCCGCGGCCCGATGACATCGAACCAGGACCTCGGTCCGGTCGGGCCGTTTCGAGCCCTTCTCCGTGTAGGGGTAGTTGAACGTCATGACCGTCGAGCCTGCCCCAGCCAACCCGTCGCGCAGTGCCACCATCAATGGATGGTCCTGATCGGTGCCCGCTCCGTGGGCGAGGAGGATCCCTGTGGGGCCCGAGCCGGCGATGCGGCCCGACACCTTTCCTTCAGGCCAGGTGATCGATGTCCGGGCGGCCATGATGCCAATGTAGGACGGTTACCGTGGACGGATGGAGGTGATCGTCCACGACACGCCTGCAGATGTCGCCCAGGCGACGTCGCGCCGGGTGACCGGCCTCATCACCGGGTCGAATCATCGCTTCTCGCTCGGGCTGGCCGGTGGGTCGACGCCGGAGGCCACCTACAAGGAGCTGAGGGGCCGAGGCACGGAGTGGGATCGGGTCGATGCGTGGCTCTCCGACGAGAGATGGGTCCCGCCTGACCATGAGCGCTCCAACGGCCGCATGGCCGCGGCGGCCCTCCTCGACCACGTCGATGCCGTCTTCCATCGGCCCAGGTGGAGCGAACAGCTCGAGGCGTCGGATTCGGCTGCCTACTACGAGGCCACGTTGCGGTCGATCCATGGCGCCGACCCACCCGATCTGATCCTGCTCGGGGTGGGGGAAGATGGCCACACCGCGTCCCTGTTCCCGGGAACCGAGGCGATGAACGAGACCAGCCGGTGGTTCGTCGCCAACCATGTTCCCTCCCTGGAGGAGGACCGTCTGACCGCGACTTACCACTTGTTGTGGCAGGCCCGAGTGCTCATGGTCCTGGCGGTGGGTCAGTCCAAGGCGCCGGCGGTCAAGGCGAGCCTCGACGGCACCACGCCGGCGGGGCGGCTCGGCGAAGGCAAGGGGGAGGTCGAGTGGCACCTCGATCGCGACGCGGCGTCCCTGCTCGTCTGAAGTCCCTTTTCGCCGTGGCCATCCTGGTGACGGGGTGTGCCCCGTCCTCAACGCCGCCGACGGCCGACAGATCGACGACGACCTCCTCGACGGGCACCACCACCTCGACATCGATGGGACCGGCCACACCGATGCCGTCTTCGGCGCCGACCGACCCCTCGATGCAGGTTCTCATCCCCGAGGGCGGCGGGCCGTTCCCCGCTGTGGTCCTGGTCCACGGCGGTGGGTGGGTGGCAGGCACACCCTCTTTGATGAGCGACCTCGCCCGGTTCCTGACCGGCGAGGGCTACCTGACCGTGAACACGGCGTACGCCCTGTCCGACGGGGTGGCCGGCTTCCCGCTTGCCGTCGACGATGTAGCCTGCGCCGTCCGCCATGCCTCGGCTCATCCCGATTCGGACGGCACCGTTGCGATCGTCGGTTTCTCGGCCGGGGCGCACATCGGGGCCCTGGCCGCCCTCGATGAGGGCACCTATGGCGGGGCCTGCTACCTGACCGAGCCTGTGACCGCCGATCGGCTGATCGGTTTGGCCGGGCCCTACGACGTGTCACGGCTCGGACCGCTGATCGTCCCCTTCTTCGGCGTCCCTCCTGCCGAGGATCCCGAGTTGTGGGTGGCCGGCAACCCGCTGCGCCAGGCTGGGAAGAACCCCGGTCTGGCCAGTCTCCTCATGCATGCCGGGAACGACGCGCTCGTCGACCTCGATTTCGCCACCGACTTCGCTGCCGCCTTGACCGAAGCCGGCTCCCCGGCGCTGGTGGAGGTGGTCGAGGGCGCCCGTCACGGGGACCTGCAGGACCCGGATGTCGTCGGTGACCTGGTCACCGCCTGGCTGGCGCGGGAGGGTTAGACCGGCTCCTCACCGGGCCGCAGTGTCCAGGCGCTCTCGTGCCTGATCATCCCGATCTTCGGGTAGTAGTCCACGGCCTTGGGCGCCGCCAGCAGGATGATCGTGGCCTGCGGTGTCGCCGTCCGGGTCAGTCGGACCAGCTCCTTGCCGATGCCCCGGCCCTGGTAGTCGGCTCTCACTGCCAGGTCCGATAGGTAGGTGCAATAGACCCAATCGGTGACCGAACGGGAGATGCCGACCAACAGATCGTCGTCCCACGCGGTGACGACGAGATTGGCCTCCTCGAGCATGCGCCTCATCCGGTCCCGCTCGCCGACCGGGCGTCGCTCGCCAAGGGTCGAGTCGACGTAGAGCTCGATCATCTCGTCGAGGTCGATGTCGTTGCCGGTCCGATAGGAGATCATGGAGCGGATCGTAGGATCAGCAAGTCCGATCCCTGGCGACACGTATGGCCCGGATGATCGGGCTCACCGTCCTCCTCTATACGCTCGTCGTGTTCGTCGGGAGCCTCTTGGGGGCACCCGGAGGAGCCGTCCGCGACAGACCCGGCCTGCTGCGCCCATCACCGCGGTCGCTGCGCTTGCGTTCTGATCCGGTCCGAAATGGCGCCGACTAGATACGGGTGAAGTCCTTCGGCGCCAGCCGGGGCCCGAAGCTCGGCTCGTGGCCCAACGTGTGGAGCAACCGCGTGACCCGGCCCCGATGAGGGCGGAAGGGCTCCAAGAGCTCCAGCATCTCGTCGTCGCTGCCCCTCGGCCGGCCGGTGAGATGGTGGACCACCATGTGCTTGAGATGGAAGTCGCCCACCTCGACCTGGTCCGGATCGCCATGAGACACCGATAGTGTCTTGGCGACGGTCCACACCCCGACTCCGGGGATCGCCTCGAGCCGCGCCGCGGCAGTGCCGGTGTCGACTCCGGCCAGAGCATCGATATCGGTTGCCGAAGCCGCCACCCGGCGCAGGACATCGGCCCTTCGCTTCTCGAGATGTAGCTCGTGATAGACCCAGTAAGGGGCCGCCGCCATTTGCCTCGCATCTGCGGGCAAACGCATCCCCACCGGTCCGGGGGCGGGGGAGCCGAACCGCTGACGGAGACCGCGGACGGCCGCCATGGCCTGCTGACCGGTCACCTTCTGGCCACAGATGGCATGGATCAGCGCCGGGAAGACCTGTGATGTCTTCCCGAACCTCCAACCAGGATTACGACGATGGAGATCGGCCAGCAACGGATGGTCGGTCTCGAAACTGGCCGGGTCGTCCTCGAGCCCCGCCATCGATCCCAGCCCATCCAGCATCCAGCGCCCGCCCTCACCCCACGCCTCCCCGACGACGTCCCCTCTGGTGCGGGTGATGCGAAGCGATGCGGGCCCCATCGGAGTATGTGCCGTGATCCACCATCCGTCGTCGGCGAAGAGCCCGTGGAGCGGGCGGAGAGTCGCCTTCAGATCGAGGGGGCCCTCGATTGGGATCGTGCGTCTGACCGGTCCATCCACCATCCCATCATGTCACCACCGGTCGTGATGCACGATCTCCTCGAGCGGTTTCCTTGCCGGGTTCTTGATCGGCTTCAAGGGCCGGTCCCCGGGATAGCCGAGACCGAGCAGCCAGGTCAGCCTGCGATCGTCAGGGAGGCCGAGCACCTCGGCGGCCAGGGCGTAGTCCTGCACGGACGCAGTCCGGCTCCCTATCCCGAGGTCGGCAGCCGCGATCATCATCGACATCGCAGCCTGGCCCAGGTCGTAGTTGATGGAGGCGGTGAGCCGCAGATCATCGCTGAATGGTGCAACCAGGCCGACCGCGGCCGCCGCGTGCGCGATGTGGGCCGCCCCCGGCCATACCTTGGAGATCCGTTCCAGCTGGCCGCGGTCCCGGATCAGGACGAAGTCCCATCGCTGGTTGTTGCTTGACGACGGGGCGCGCCGGGCCGCTTCCAGGATCCTCTCCAGATCCGTGTCGGCCAGGGGCCGGGTGTCGTATTCCTTCGTTGAGCGACGCGCCGTGATGGCATCCCATGTCTCCATCGGGCCAACCTAGCCAGCCGGTGCGGTCAGGCGGGAACCACGTCCACCGCGATCCCGTTGAGGATGGCGTTGCCCGAGACGGGGTCCATGGCGCCGGTGGAGAGACGGTTGGTGTTGACTCCGGGCCGTTCCGAGGCCACCGACATCGCAGACCCATCGAGGTCGTGGCCCCAGCCGTGGGGAAGGCTGACCACTCCAGGCATGATGTCGTCGCTGATCTCGACAGGGACGACAAGGGCCCCGGCCTCCGATGACACCTTGGCCCGACCATCGGGCTCCAGCCCGATCCTCTCCGCATCGACGGTGTTGATCTGGAGTGTGCATCGCTCCTTGCCTTTCACCAGTACATCGATGTTGTGCATCCAGGAGTTGTTGGAGCGGACATGACGTCGCCCTATGAGCAGGAACCGTCCGTTCAGCATGCGCTCTACCGAGGCCAGAAGCCTCGGCACATCGGCAACGAGACGATCCGGCGCCAGCTCGATCATGCCCGACGGCGTGCAGAGCGCATCCGGAAGACGAGGGCGAAGCGGCCCCAGGTCGATGCCGTGGGGCGACTCGCTCAGCAGCTGCAGGGTGAGACCGTCGGTCGTCGCCCCATATCCATCTCCATAGGGCCCGGTGCGGACCAACAGGTCCAGGATTCGCTCCGGTCCCCGAACCCCGGTGGTGGCGTTGAAGATCTCCTCAGGGTCCCGGCCGTAGATCGGCGAGGCGGGGTTGGCCGTCGCCGACCCGACCATCATCCCGAAGACACCGTCGTCGAGGGTGTCGACGTCGGCGTCGCGACCCTGCCCGGACAAGGTGGCGCCGAGCCGGAGGAGCACCTGCCACTCGTCGGGGGTCCCGTCAGGAAGCGGGAACAACGCGGGCGAGTAGTTGGCCACGTTCCGAACCGCCAGTTGGTTGAAGGCGAAGTCGTAGTGGGGCCGCCGCAGCGGCGAGGCTCCGGGGAGGATCACGTCGGCGTGCCTCGTGGTCTCGTTGAGGTAGATGTCGAGCGAGACCATGAAATCGAGACCGGCCAGGGCGGTGTCGAGGCGGTCGCTCGCCGGGGTAGACAGGACAGGGTTGCCGGCGATGGTGATCAGAGCACGGATCCGGCCATCACCGGGCTCGAGCATCTCCTCCGCCAGCGCCGAGACGGGTAGCTCGCCCCTCACCTCGGCGATCCCGCTGACCCGGGACTGCCATCTGCCCAGCCGGAACCCTCTCCGCTCGCGGGTCTGCTCATGGGCCGCCTCGGGGAACATGGCGCCTCCGGGCCGGTCCAGGTTCCCGGTTAGGACGTTCAGCACGTCGACCATCCAGGACGCCATGGTCCCGAACTCGGCGGTGTGAGTCCCGATGCGGCCGTAGACCGCTGCCGACTCGGCTCGGGCCAGGGCTCTGGCGATCTCACGGGTCCGCTCCGCACCCACGCCGGTGGCGGCTCCCACCAGCTCGGGCGTGAAGGAATCGACCGAGGTGGCCAGGGCGTCGAGACCTTCGATGTGATCACCAAGTCGTCCCAGGCCGACCAGCTTCTCGGCGAAGAGGACATTGGCCACAGCGAACAGGAACAGAGCGTCGGCGCCGGGGCGGATGAAGACATGCTCGTCGGCCGCGGCTGCGGTCCTGGTCCGCCTCGGGTCTACCACCACCACCCTTCCCCCGCGGTCCCTGATCGCTTGCATACGTCCCGGCCAGTCCGGGGCCGTGGCCAGGCTGCCGTTGGACTCGTAGGGGTTGGCGCCCAACATCAGCAGGTAAGAGGTCCGGTCGATGTCGGGGACCGGGATCAGATCGGGGTGGCCGAACATCAGGCCAGAGGAGACGTGCTTGGGCATCTGGTCGACCGTTGCCGCACTGAAGATGCTCCTGGTCCCCAGCATCTTGAGCAGGACCCGGGGATAGAGGGTGCCAGACATCGAATGGACGTTCGGGTTGCCCAGGTACACCGCCACCGAATTCGGCCCGTGCTCGGCGATGACCGGTCGCAGCCGGGATTCGATGAGCTCGAAGGCCTCCTCCCAGGAGGCAGGGACGTGGGCGCCGTCTCTCTTGATCAGGGGTGTGCGCAGACGGTCCGGGTCCTCGTCCAGCTTCCCGAGAGTCGATCCCTTGGGGCAGATGTAACCGCGGCTGAAGACATCGTCGCGGTCACCCCTGATCCTCACCACCTTCTCATCCTCATGGGTCACCTCGAGCCCACAGGTGGCCTCGCACAGGGGGCATGTCCTGTAGGCGATCGAGACGGTCATGCCCTGGCCGGGGCCACTTCGGCCCGCTCCCTGACCACCGGAAGCTCGGGCTCCACCTTCACCTCTCGCCGGGTGAGCCTCTCTCCGCAGTTGGCGCAGTGGGCCACCGCCTGGGCCTCCTGGCCGCAGGTGACATGGATCACCCTCTGCCGAAGCTTTGGCGAGGGCGGCTTCCATCGCTCCCCGTAGCTCCACAGCGTCATCAACAAGTCGAACAGGTCCCTGCCCTGCTCGGTGAGCCGGTATTCGTGTCTCGGCGGGCGGTCCTGATATTGCCTGGTTTCCAGCATCCCATCCGCAACGAGACGCTCGAGGCGGTCGCTGAGGACGTTGCGGGCTATGCCCAGGTCCTTGACGAAGTCGTCGAAGCGACGGACACCGAGAAACGCGTCACGAATGATCAGGATCGTCCAGGAGTCGTTGACCATCTCCACGGTGTTGGCCACTGCGCATTCGAGGTGTTGGAGCGACTTCCGGGGCATGCCACCAGTCTAGCGAGTTTCAAGTTGCAATGCACTACCCAGCCTGGTACGTTTTCAGTAGCAATCCGAAACCGACTTCGGGTGGAGCCCGGGTCTGGTCCGCAAACGAGAGGCTTTCATGAGATTCTTCCGGAACCTGCGACGACGACGTCGCCAACCCACCCCCCCGTTCTATCTGCTGGAGCTGGACCTGCCCTTCGAGGACGTCATGGCGGATCTGGCCTACCCGGCAGCCTGAGCGGAATCCTGTGATGTGGCCACCCGGGTCACGGGGACGGCGTTGCCGGCCACGTCATCGAGAAACCAGTCGAGCATCTGCTCCAGGGCCGGCTGGGACGCGATCTCCATGAGCCTGCTCTCCTCGATCAGCCGCTCGGGGTCATGACCCGCATCGACCAGCTCTTTCGCCCCGTCCTCTATCTCACACCATGAGGCCAACAGGTCGCCGGTCATCTCGGGATGGAACTGCGTGGCCAGGGCTCGACCGGTGCGAAAGGCCTGAACACCGGATTCGTTTCGAGCGAGCTCGAGCGAGCCTGGCGGCAGGGTGAACTCGTCGTGATGGAACTGGAACCAGGGGCCGGATGCGATGTGGTTCGTGCTGGGCGTGATCTCGGTCCATCCATACTCGGGTCGGGCCGCGTACCGAACCGACCCTCCCAGCGCGGAGGACATGACCTGGGCGCCGAAGCAGATCCCCAGCAAGGGGCCGCCGGCCTCGACACGTCTGCGGATGAATGAGAGCTCGGGCTGCACCCAGCCCTGCACCCGATCCTCGTAGACCGACCAGGGCGATCCCATCAGGACCACCAGGTCGTAATCGTCGTCAGGGAATACGTTGCCAGCGGATGGGTCCCCGATGTCCTCCACCACCACGAACGGCTCCAACCTCGCCCCGCGCCTCTCCAAATGGGCACCCACCCGTTCCGAGGTGGACAGTGGGTCGTGTTCGACGACGAGTGTTCGCACGACGGGGAGCGTATCAGTGGGCCCGGCTCCCCCTGTTGCAGCAATGGTGTGATTGATACTGTGTCACGGCGAATGAGCGAGGTCCCTTACCGCCGCGTTCGATTCCTCTGGCCCGATCATCTCGGGCTGGCCCGAGGCAAGTACCTGTCGCCGGCTCGAGCCGCCGAAGGGTCGAATCACTGTGTCGCCCTCTTCTCCCTCCAGCTGAACAGGGAGATGATCCCCTTCCCCGGAGCCCATCACGAGAGCTTCCCCGACGTCGAGGCCCATTTCGACCTGGACATGGTCCGCCCGGGATGGGAGCGGGACACCGGCGTCGTCGTCGCCTCGATCGTCAAAGACGGGGTCCCTATCGAGCTGGCGCCGCGGTCTGTCCTGGAGCGGGTGGTGGCCGACTGGAATGCGGCCGGCTACGAGCCCATGGTGGGGTTCGAGCTGGAGGCATTCCTCTTCGAGCCGGATGGAGACCGGGGATGGCAGCCGATCCACACTCCCGGCTCGTACGTCTATGGCACCGGGACCGCCGTCGACCCGAGCGGGACCATCGAGGAGATCATGGACACCGCGTATGCCATGGGCATCGAGCTCGAGTCGGTGAACTCCGAGTACGACGACGGGCAATTCGAGCTCACCTTGCGCTACGACCAGGCCCTTCGCGCCGCCGACGACGCCTTCCTCTTCAAGGTCATGGCCCGCGAGGTCGCAGCGAAGCGAGGCCATCTCCTCTCCTTCATGGGAAAGCCGATCACGGGGCGCGGGGGCAGCGGGATCCACGTGAACTTCTCCCTGCTCGACTCCCACGGGAGGAACGCCTTGGCCGACGACACGGCTGCGGATGGCCTCAGCCCCCTATCGAGACGGTGCCTCGCCGGGCTCGTCAACGATCACGTGTCGATGACCGCGATCGTCGCTCCGACCGTGAACGCCTACAAACGCCTCAAACCCGCCTCCCTCAATGGGTATTACGCCAACTGGGGCTATGACCACCGCGGGGTGGCGGTCCGGGTCCCGCCGGCTCGTGGCGAGGGAACACGTCTCGAGCACCGGCTGGCCGACGGCGCCACCGCGGTGCACACGGCCGCAGCGGCGACCCTGCTGGCCGCCCTGCGCGGGGTCACCCACGAGCTGGAATGCCCACCGGCGGAGACAAAGGACTGCATCACCGACGTGGATGCCGATGTAACGGTGCCCCCGGACCTGGGAGCGGCGCTCGACGCCCTGGAACGAGACAAGGAGTTCGTCGAGGCATTCTCCCCCGCCTACGTCGAGGGCTTCCTGGCGGTGAAACGTGCCGAATGGGAACGGTATGGCCGTCACACGACGGACTGGGAGATCGACGAGTACCTGGAGTACTACTGATACAGACCGCATCGACTCAGGTGGAGCGGGGAAGTGGTGTTCAAGAACCGGGACGGACCGGGCGGGGTGGGGCTATATGCTCGCCGAGGGAGGCGGGAGCGATTCCAGGCCCGTCCCATGTTCTTGACTTCAGCCCGGCTCCGGTACCCCCCCTCGAGACTTCCTAAACCACTTTGTCGGAATTCCTTCGTCGACGCCATGGGGACCCAAGCCCGGGGCGCGACGATGCCCGACCACAAGGATCGGGCATCGAGGAGCGGCGGATCAGGCCAGGAGCTTCGCCTTCTGGACGTCGAACTCGTCGGCCGTGATCACCCCCTGATCGCGCAACCTCCCAAGCTTCTCCAACTCGTCGGCGGTCGAGGCGCCCCCACCAGAGACCTCCTGTATGTACTGCCG
Source organism: Acidimicrobiia bacterium (assembly GCA_048595045.1). Classification (GTDB taxonomy): domain Bacteria; phylum Actinomycetota; class Acidimicrobiia; order Spongiisociales; family ZC4RG35; genus JARDZU01. Next base: position 8,997 of record JBMDXS010000021.1, on the reverse strand, counting down.
GGTCGCCTTTTCCCGTGCCGCGACATCGGCCATGGCTCGCTCCTGCATGCTGCCGCCCCGAGCGATCAGATAGACCAGGACGCCGAGCCAGGGAAGGATCACGACGAAGATCGTCCAGAACGCCTTCGCCCAGCCGCTCAGGTCGTCACTGCGGAATATGTCCGCGAAGATCGAGATGAGCAGCCAGATCCAGGCAAAGAACAGGAAGAACCACAACATGGCCCAGAACAGATCCAATAGAGGCACTACGTCACCTTTCTCGATGTGTGCATATCTGGATGCTAACGGCCCCATTTGACCCGAATCACCCATATCGGGCGAATACTCTTAGAGGATGCAGACCGAGAATCGGCCTTGGCCGAAGAGGAGGAGCAAATGACACAGCGGACCACGAGCGGCTGGGCTGTCGGATGGACCACCTTTGCCGCTCTGATGATGATCATGATCGGCTTCTGGCATGCGATCGCCGGTTTGGTAGCCCTTTTCGAGGACACGTTCTACGTCGTGGGACAGGAGTACGTGTTCCAGTTGGACGTCACCACCTGGGGCTGGATCCACCTGATCCTCGGTGTCGTGGTCGGTCTGGCCGGGGTCGCCCTTTTCAGCGGGGCGACATGGGCCCGGACCATCGGGGTGATCCTGGCGGTGGTGAGCGCCGTGGCTGCCTTCGCCTGGCTGCCCTACTACCCGATCTGGGGCGGGCTGATCGCCGCTTCCGCCATATTCGTGATCTGGGCCCTCACCGCCCATGGCCGCGACATAGTGGACGGTGTCTGACCCACAGTCGACAGCCGAGAGCGAGGGGCCGAGGTCCGAACTAGGGTCGGGCAGGTTGCGGCAGCGGATATGGACCGCCGCCCTGCTCGTAGTCGTCTCCTCGATTTCGATCATGGTCTCGGTGATGGCGCTCTGGGTCCACCAGACGGTCTTCGACACCGATGCCTTCATGGAGACCATCGAGCCGGTGCTGCAGGACCCGGCGCTGAACGCCGCCCTTGGCGACTACATAACCGAGGAAGTGACCGGCGCCCTCGATCTCGAGCAGAGACTTCAGGAGCCTCTGGCCAACCTCGACGCCTTCCTTTCCGCCGCGCTTCTCGGCCTTCTCGGAATCGATGAGCAAGGTCAGGACTTCCTCGATCAGTTCGACCGGCCGACACTCGGGGCGTTGGCGGGGCCGATCGCAGACCGCTTCAACGAGAGGATCGCAAACACCGTCGACGAAGTGATGGCTTCGCCCGAGGTCACCACCTTGATCCCACAGCTCGTCCGGCGTGGGCATGAGGCGGCCGTGGCCCTGGCTCGGGGCGACTTGGAGGCGCTCCCCAACGTTTCGCTCGAAGACGGTGAGGTCCGGCTCAACACGTTGCCGATCATCGCCCGGGTCCTCCAAACCGTCATCGGGGAGCTGCGCGAGCTGCTGCCTGACCTGAACCTCCCCGACTCCCTCTCGGACCGCGCCGACGAGGCGATCGCCCAGTTCAAGGAGGCGTTGGGCGAGCGTGTGCCCGATGATTTCGGTCAGGTGACCCTGATGTCGGAGGACCAGCTGGTGGAGGTCCAGGACACGGTTACGACCATCGACCGATTGACCTGGGGGCTGGTCATCCTCTCGTTGGTCTTGGTGGTGATCACCATCCTGGTCTCGCCGACCAGACGTCGCACCGCCATCCAGCTGGGCATCGGGGTCATCATCGCCCTCGTCGTAGGCGTCCTCGTGCTGCGCCGGGTCGAGGCCGCCGTCATCGGAGAGATCTCCAGCCCGGCCCGCACCGAGACCGCTGTCGGGATCCTGGGACATCTCCTCGCCGGGCTTCGCCAGGGCATAGTGGCCGTCATCGTGGTCTCCGCCCTGGTTGCTCTCGGCTTCCACATCGCCGGGCGCCCCAAGTGGGTATCTGCACCTGGTGAGCGTCTGGACGACCTCATTCCTGGCGAGCCCGGGGCCGGAGGCCTCGAAACGTGGGTCGCCGTCAACTACGACTTCATTCGCATCGGCCTGGCCGGGCTCGCCCTGCTCGTGCTCTTCATCACCGGTATCGATTGGGTGCCCGTGCTCGTCATCGGATTGATCCTGGCGGCGGCCCTGTGGTGGTTGTCGAGGCTCCGGGACAGGGGCTCGACGACAGCGCCACCGCAGACGGTGGAATCGGCGCCCGGGCCTTAGGTGAGCACGCGGTCGTGCCCGTCGACGACCAGCTCATCCACGATGCCCACGACGACGGCGCGGATGGCTCCGTGCTCGAGCCCGAGGATCTGGCGCGCGGAGCTCCCCTCGTCGAGGATGAGCACGGTGTCGCCGACGCCTGCGTCCACGACATCGACGGCGATCGTATAGCCGGCGGGCTTTCCCTCCACGTCCTGGAGATCGCACAGGAGCAACCGGTGCTCGTCGAGAAGCGGGATGTTGATGGTGGAGATCACTGTCCCGGCGACGGTCCCGACCTTCATCACTCCTCCTCATCCTCGAGCGACCGCACGTGGACCGCGTCGACGATTCCAACGATGGCGTGGTCCACAGGCACGAATCTCTCGGGGAGGGCCTCGGCCGCCTCACGTGAAGCCACGAAGTAGACCAGCTCGCCAGGCCCAGCCATCGACACCGCGTCGGCGGCGACGAGGGTGTCACCCGTGGGTCGACTGGCCCGGTCCAGAGGCTGGAGGATGAGGAAGCGCACCCCATCGAGACCAGGGACACGCTCCGTTGCGACAACGCTGCCCATCACCCGGCCCAGCTGCATGTCAGCTTCCCCCAGACAAACGGCTCAGGAAATGGAGGTCTTCCCGAAGATTGTCCGCCATCTCACCGTGCAGTTGGGCTATGAGGTCGGAGCGGACCAGGGTTCCGTGGCCCTCCGCCCTGACCACCGCGGCGTCGATGGCGGCCTCGACCTCGGCAACCACCCCTGAGAAGAGCACGTAACCCTTGCCTCCGAGTCCATCGGCCAGCCGGATCGCTCCCAGGTCGACTTCTGCAGCCTTCACACCCGCATCGGCCGCATCGATGGCCGCCGCCACCGTCGTTGTCTCCACGATCCCCAGCGCCTCATTCCCCAACGCCGCGGCGGGCGCGTTCCCGGTGACCGCACCGATCACGGCCGGATCGATGTCGGGCAGAAAGACCATGTCGGTGAGGGCTTCCGCATTGCTGCCGACCCGGACCGCCTCGTCGACGCTGGCGGTGTCCCCGCTGACCAGGACCAGATAATTCCCGGGGTGCACCGTCCCCGCATAGATGGCATCGAGCGGGGCCACCTTGACCATCGCGTCACCTGCGACGATCCCGGCGCTGACCGAGCGAAATTCGAACAAGGCGATGGCCGGGCCGTGCTCAGACAATGCGCAGGGCTCCGACCACGGTCACCCGCCGCACCCGGGAGAAGGTGCGGGGCCGGGTCAGTCCCTCCCCCGTCGGGCTGGCGATCGAAAAGGACGTGAATCCCTCCCCGCCCTCCCCCAGGCCGTTGAAGTTGGAGCCGTTGGCCACGAAGATGCTGCAGTTCATGGCCCGCGCCATTCGCGTGATGGTCTCGACATTCGTGCTGTGGATCGACGCGGTGTGCCGGAACCCGTGCTCCGAGCGCACCGCGAGATCGATGGCATCGTCGACATTGCTCACCCTCACCACGGGCATCACCGGCATCATCTGCTCGGTCCACACCAGACTGTGATCGCGGGGCACCTCGGCCACGAGCAGCCGGACATCTTCCCCTGCGCTCACCCCTATCTCGGCCAGGAGTCTGCCCGCGTCCTTACCGATCCATTCGGGATTGATCATCCCGGGCTTCCCCGGGGGCCCCATCTCCTTGAAGATGACCCGCTCCAGCCGCTTCAGCTCGTGCTCCTTGAGCCGGTAGGCGCCGGACCCGACCATCGCCTGGACCAGTCGATCGCCCACCGTGTCGACCACGATGGTCGTCTTCTCGTCGGTGCAGATGACGTTGTTGTCGAACGAGGCGCCCTTGACGATGGCCCGCCCGGCCGCTTCGACGTCGGCGGTCTGGTCGACCACTGCCGGAGGATTGCCCGGCCCCGCTGTGATCGCCTTCTTGCTCGTCTTCAAAGCCTCTTTGACCACTCCCGGACCACCCGTCACGAGGAGGACACGGACCTCGGGGTGGTTCATCAGCTCCTTGGCCGACTCGAGGGTGGGAGAGGGAATCGCCGTGACCAGGTTCGGGGGGCCACCCGCTGCGACGATGGCGCGGTTGAGCAGCTGGACGTTCTCTACCGAGACCATTCGTGCGTTGGGGTGGACGTTGAACGTCACTGCGTTGCCCGCCGAGATGATGGCGATCGAGTTGTTGATGATGGTGGAGGTCGGATTGGTGGTTGGGGTGATGGAGCCGATCACTCCGTAGGGGGCGTACTCGGTGACCATCATGCCCGCGTCGCCCGTGACCACCTGCGGCTCGAGGTCCTCGGGGCCGGGGGTCCGGGTGGTGACCAGACGGTTCTTGATGGCTTTGTCCTCACCACGACCCAGCCCGGTCTCCTCCGCAGCCATATAGCCGAGACGCTCGCCTTCCCGAAGCATGGCGGCCCGCATGGCGTCGACGATGGTCTTGCGCCTCTCGAGCCCCATGTCGCGGTAGTCGAGGAACGCGGCCCGTGCTGCTGTCACCGCCTGGTCGATGTCCGGGTGGATCCCATCGCCCAGCTCGACATCTGATGCGGCGAGATCGTCGGTCGCCCGCAACGCAGGTGCGGCCCGACCGGACCCGGTGGCGGCGACGCGGCCCTTGACCCGTTCGATGATTTCCTGGATCTCGGCGTCGCTCAGCATGGTCAACGGGCCTTGCTCTCCTCACGACCCTTGTGGTATCGCTCCTCTCCTCCGATGTCCCAAGAATCGACGATTGCCATCACCACGGCATCGACAGGGCGGTCACGGGTCAGCTCGGTCTGACGCGCCGAGCTGCCGGAGGCGTAGAGGACCACCTCTCCCACACCGGCCCCCACCGCGTCGACCGCGACCACATAGCTCCCGGTGTCCGTGTTCTCGACGTCGAGCTGCCGGATCACCAGCAGCTTCATCCCCTCCATCAGGGGCTCTTTGCGGCTGGCGACCAGCGTCCCGGCGACACGACCTAGATGCACGATGCCATCTCCCGTCCCGACGCAGGCCGGAGGTTCCTAACCGAGGTCGTCCGACGCCTGATCCTGACGACCGAGCGGCAGGACCAGGTCGATGTTGACGTGGGGACGCGCGATGACATGGGTGGCGATGACTTCGCCCACCTTCTCCGCACCGCGCACGCCGGCATCGACTGCCGCCTTGACCGCGGCGACGTCTCCGCGCACCACCGCCGTCACGTAGCCGCCACCGGTCTTCTCCATGCTCACGAGCTCGACCTTCGCTGCCTTGACCATCGCATCGGCAGCCTCGACCATCGCCGGGAAGCTCCGCGCCTCGATCATTCCCAGAGCTTCAGCCATGAAGCTCCTCCTTTCCTCGTGGATTCGTATGGCTCGACACCGTGTATCAGTTCTGACCGGCGTCCCGCCCGGAGAGGCCCTCGAGGGCCGCTACCGCCGCCTGCCATCCGACATCGATGTCCCTTTCCTCGCCGCCGAGGTAAACCCGGCCCATCGAGCCGAAGCTGCGCACCTCGAGGACGTTGATCTCGGCCGCCTTCTCGGCTTCGTTGGCGGCGAGCGATGCATATGCCGCGGGCTCACATTCGAGCACGTAGAGGGTCTGGCCCGGGATGATCATCTGCCCGTGCCGGGTCCGGTTGATGAGCTGGGCGTGATGGTCGTCGAGACGACGGATGATCTGGGAGGAGAGGATGCGCGGCTTGATCCGATCGTCCTCGGTCGCCTCTATCCCGTCGAGAATCGCGGCGCCGGCCGCCCTCGTCTCGGCTTGATCCGGCGAGTGCACCTCCAGGACCCCGTAGTAGCGCTCGATGATCTGCAACCCGGGCTTGACCGAGGTCGCCTTGAGGGCCACGTCCGTCAGTCGATTGATCTCGATGCCGGGCGCAACCTCGATCCAGAGAGAGGCGTCCCCGGCCAGTGGGAGAAAGCCCTGGGCCACCGTCCCGAGAAAGGCTGCGTATTGCGGCTGGAGGCTGTCCAGGAACGCGAACGACCTCAGCTCAATACCTTTCGCCACTGCCTCCGTCCTTCCCTCCGACGATCTCTATCCCGGCCGACGCGCCGATTCTGCTCGCACCCGCCGCGATCATGTCCTCCGCATCGTCGGCGGTGCGGACCCCGCCCGACGCCTTCACACCCATCTCCGGACCCACCGTCTCCCTCATCAGGGCCACGTCATAGACAGTGGCCCCACCCGGCCCGAACCCGGTCGAGGGCTTGACGAAGTCGGCCTTTGCCTGCTTCGCCAGCGAGGAGGCGATCACCTTCTCCTCGACGGTGAGCATCGCAGTCTCCAGTCTGACCTTGCACCCCGCGCTGCCGTCGTGCGCGGCATCCACGACCTTCTCGATATCGGTCCGGACGAGGTCGTAGTCACCCGACTTGAGGGCGCCGATGTTGAGCACCATGTCGACCTCCCGTGCCCCGTCTCGGAGGGCGCGACGGGTTTCCATCGCCTTGATCTCCGGAGTCGTGGCCCCGAGGGGAAATCCGATCACCGAGCACACCGGGACCCGTGTCCCGCGGAGGTTCTCCGCGGCCCGCTTCACCCAGGTCGGATTGATGCAGACCGAGGCGAAGTGGTACTGCTCGGCTTCCCGGCACAACTGGTCGATCTCCGCCGCAGTGGCGTCGGGCCTGAGCAGGGTGTGATCGATGTAACGGGCCATGTCGAGCGGGACCTCGGCCGCCTCGCCGTGGAACGCAACACGGTCGGCGCCGTTGGCTACCACCTCACGGACCTTGTCCCCTGTGTCGCAGACGTCCTGGCGGGCAGTGAGGGCAGCCAGGACCTCGCGAGTTACCGCCTCGACGATGGCTTCTCGATTCACTCTTGACCCTGCCTCATCTCGGGCTGTCTCATCTCGGGCTTGGAGTATTGCCGTTCGATCTCGTCGATCTTGGCAACCCTCCGGGCGTGCCGATCGCCGCCCCAATCGACCGACAGCCACTCCTCGACGATCTGCCAGGCGAGGCTCTCGCCGATCAGCCCGGCGCCAAGGGTGAGCACGTTGGCATGGTTGTGCTCCCTGCTGTTTCGGGCCGACGAGATGTCGTAACACAGGGCGGCACGAACGCCGGGGACCTTGTTGGCGACCATTGCCGAGCCGATGCCGGCGCCGTCGACCACGATCCCGTATCGACATGCCCCGGACGCCACCTCACGCGCCACGGCATGGGCGAAGTCGGGATAGTCGACGGCTTCGTGGCCGTCGGTGCCAAAGTCGACGACCTCGTGGCCGGCCTCCCTGAGCCGGAAACCGATTCGCTCTTTGAGGGCATACCCGCCGTGGTCGGCACCGATCGCGATCCTGGGTGGGCTGCCTTCCCGTGCACCAGCGGGTCCCGAGGATGGCCCGGTCGGAGCGGGGGAAGTGGTCTCCAAGGCGACGACTCCATCGAGGACACGTTCGACGAGCGAGCGAACCTCCTGTTCGGATGGAGACTGTCCCGAAGGTGACTGAGGCCCGGTTGGCGATGTCATCTGATCGGGTGGGGCCTCCTCACCCGACCCATCCTATAAAGGATCCCCCTGCCCCCGGCTTGGAGCCATCCGATGTTCTTATGATGCAGTGATGGCCAATCGGGACCCCGCCTTCCTCTGGGAGACCGAGGCGCTCCGCACCTCGCCGAGCCCGGCGACGCCAGAGAGCCCCCCGACTGCCCGCGCACACCGTGGCGACTGGATGACCCTACGTCAGGCCAGTGATGCCGCCGGCATCCCGCTCTCCACCGTGCGCAACTGGGCCCGAAAGGGCCGGGTGCCCACCGCGCTGGAGGAGTCCCCCGACGGGACACGTCGGATCGTCTCGTTGGCAGCGGTCGAGTCCCGGGCCCGCCAGATGGGTCACGCGACCCCCCGGTCGGAGCCTCGGGGACATGAACCCGATGCGTCCGGGATCGAGCTGGAACAAGTTGCGCCCCCACCGGGCACGATGCTGGTTCCGATCGCAGCCTGGGACAAGATGCTGATGCAACTGGGGAACCTCCATCGGGCCGGACAGGAGCTGGCGGAGGCCAGGGAGAGAGCGGCTCGTGCCGAGACGGAGGCAGTGTTCCTCCGGGAGAGGCTGGCCGAGCTCCGTGAGATGGCACCGCCTGCCGACTCCGACCCGGTCATTGCCCCGGTCGAGAAGGAGACGGCTGAATTCATCGAGGAACCTGACCCCGTCCCCAACCGGATTCCGCGCTTCAGCGCGTACCTCTGGCGTCTGGCGGTTTCGGACCGGCGCAAGCGCGGTCGTCATGGGTGAACCGGCCTGCTTCCTCGACCAGACCTGCCTCACATGCGGCCGGGTCCTCGAGTCTGCTCAGCGTCTTGCCGGCATCTGTGTCTGTGGCGCGCCCATCGACGAGGAACACGTCGGGCGCCCGGAATCGAATCCGACCTGAGGGCCACCGGGCCCGCAGATTTTTTTCGTTCGCGGTCACAGGGGGGTGGTTCTTGTCCTACCCACCCGGTAGGTTATCGAACAGATGTTCGATACAGAGATGTGCGATACGGAGACCCCGTTCGATCTGCTTCCCACGGATCGTGTCCGACCGGAACCGATGATCGATGATCTGATCTCTGATCTGGGTTGGCTGCCTGCTGGGGTGTTGTTGGCGGCTGCTCTGGAACGGGTCGACCGGTCACAATTGTCTGGTCATGACCGGGTCTTGTTGTTGAAGGCTCGTTCCCGGCAGATCGCTCATGATCAGGCCGAGTTGTTGGCCGATATCGATTCGATCGCAGAAGCGATCGGAACACTGGTCAATGATCCTCTGCCGGATGATCAGAGGATCTATGACGCCACCAGTTCCGAAATATCCGCCGCCTTATCTCTGACCCGTCGTTCGGCGGAGATGCATGTCGATCTGGCCTATCTGCTCTGTCAACGTCTCCCCGCCGTT
>JBMDXS010000209.1:0-5231 GCA_048595045.1 Acidimicrobiia bacterium | reverse complement strand
GTGACCCAGCTTCCGTCCTCAACCGTCCCCGTCGGCGAGACCGAGGCGCGCAAACTCCTGCGTCTGATCGACGCCCTGGATGACCTCGACGACGTGCAGGCCGTGTTCTCGAACTACGACATCGACGACGACGTCATGGAGCGCGTCCTCGAAGAAGTCTGATCGATTCGACCGGTGTGTCAGGTCGCTGGCGGGGTGGTGCCGGTTGTGGGCCTCCTGCCGGCCATCGAGCCGTAGAGCAGCACCAAGACCGCGGCTACGGCGACCTGGATCGCGAGCTTGATCCAGTCGATGCCCGCGGTGTCTCCGACCTCCATCCAGTCGGCGACCAGACCTCCGAGAAAGGCGCCGACCGCCCCGATGAGGATGGTCATCCCCAACGAGATGTTCTGCCTGCCTGGGAGTACAAGTCGAGCGAGGGGGCCGATGATGATGCCTGCGATCAATGCTCCGATGATCGTCGAGAGCCAATCCATGCACGTGCTCCTTCTCTGGGACTGATGACACCCTACGCATCACATGCCGACGCGTGCGGGCAAGAACGTTTCGGCGCACTGGAGTAGTGGTAAGTGGGCTTCCCAACACCCACCAGGAGGGAAAGACATGGGAATCCTCATATGGCTGCTCATCGGCCTCATCGCCGGTCTGATCGCTAGGGCACTGGTGCCCGGGTCCGACTCGATGGGGGTGCTCGGCACGCTGGTCCTCGGGTTGATCGGGTCGCTGGTAGGCGGCTTTCTCGGGAACTTGTTCTTCGATGGGCAATGGGATGTGACCGCAGCCGGGATCGTCGGGTCGATCATCGGTGCGATCATCGCCCTTCTCGTCTACCGGGCAATGCAGTCGTCCAGCGCGGCCACATAGTCCGAGTCACTGGCTGATGGACAGGGGGCGCCACCACGGCGCCCCCTGTCGCGTCTTGAGAATGCAAAATGGCGGGCAACCGGGTCGTCGTTGCCTATTCTCACCAAACATATGTTCGTCATGGGCATCGACCCGGGGCTCTCCGCCACCGGTTACGGGTTGGTCGAGGGCGGGCACCCCCCTATCGCCCGGCTGGCCGGGGTGATCCGGACCGATCCCGGGGCGACCATGGCCGTACGACTGCACGAGCTGTTCCTGGGTCTGACTCAGGTGATCGAGGAGTCACGACCCGACGCGGTGGCTCTGGAGACGGTATTCACCAACCAGAACCTGCAAACGGCCATCGCGGTGGGACGTGCCTCCGGAATCGCCCTGCTCGTCGCCGCTCGGGCCGGTGTCGACGTATCGGAATACGCCCCGACCGCGGTCAAGTCCGCGGTCACCGGCGACGGTGCCGCCAATAAGACCCAGATCCAGTCAATGGTGGCAAGACTGCTCAAGCTCACCGACCCCCCGAAGCCTGCAGACGCCGCCGACGCCCTGGCCATCGCACTGTGCCATCTAAGGGCCGCCCCGCTGGAGCGGGCCAGGTGATCGGCCGGCTCCGGGGAGTCCTCGTGGCCAGACGGGGAGACATGGCCTGTGTGGAAGTCGGCGGTGTCGGCTACGAGGTGACCATGACCCCCCGCAGCCTGGGCGGGCTGCCCGGTGTCGGTGAGGAAGTCGTGGTCCACACCCACACCCATGTCCGTGAAGACGAGATGAGTCTCTATGGCTTCGAGACGGAAGCCGACCGCGACCTCTTCCGAATATTGCTCGGCGCCGGGGGAGTGGGCCCGAAGCTGGCCATGTCCATACTCGGCGCCATGACCCATCAGGAGGTGGTCCGCGCCATCGTCACCGAGGACTCCGACGCCCTCACCGTCGTCCCCGGAGTCGGGAAGAGGGGGGCGCAGAAGATCGTCCTCGAGCTCGCTCCCAAGCTGGCCGGCGTCGAAGCAGAAGTGGGCACTTCGACCAACACCGTCACCGTGCGCCAGGCATTGGAGGGTTTGGGTTACACGACCGAGGAGATCAATGCAGTCATCGGGGAGCTCGACCCCGAGACGAGCATCGAGACACAGATCAAGACCGCTCTCCGTGCCCTGGGCCGGGGCTAGCCATGCGGGAGGACTCACTGCTCAACCCCGCGGTCGAGACCGAGGAAGAGGTGACACTGCGCCCGAAGCGCCTCGACGAGTTCATCGGCCAGGACAGAGTCAGGGAGCGTCTTCAGATCTCGCTCGAGGCCGCCCGCAAGGAGGGTCGGCCGCTCGATCACGTCCTCTTCTCCGGGCCCCCCGGGCTGGGAAAGACCACCCTGGCCGGCGTGATCGCCCACGAGCTCGAGGTGAAGGTGCGCGTCACCTCGGGTCCCGCGCTGGACCGCCCCGGCGATCTGGCGGCGATCCTCTCCAATCTCGACGTGGGCGATGTGTTCTTCATAGACGAGATCCATCGCCTCCCACGGGTCGTGGAAGAGGTGCTGTACCCGGCCATGGAGGATTTCCAACTCGACATCGTGCTGGGTAAGGGGCCGACGGCGCAGTCGATCCGGCTCGATCTCCCCCGATTCACCCTGGTGGGAGCCACAACCAGGAAGGGCACGGTGACAGCACCGCTTCGCGACCGCTTCGGAATCGAGGAGAAGCTCGACTACTACAAGCCAGAAGAGCTGGCGACGATCATCAAGCGATCGGCCGGGATCATCGGGGTGGAGATCAGCGCCGATGCGGCCGGGATCATCGCCGGTCGCAGCCGGTCTACGCCCCGTATCGCCAACCGGCTGCTCGCCCGGGTGCGGGATTACGCGGTGGCACGGGCGTCGGGTGTCATCGACCCTCAGGTCGCAGACGAGGCGCTACGGGTCTTCGAGGTGGACGACCTGGGCCTCGACAAAGTGGATCGGGCCATCCTGGAGTCGATCATCGAGCGTTTCGGTGGGGGGCCGGTTGGCCTGTCCACTCTTTCGATCGCGGTCGGGGAGGAGCCCGAGACCGTCGAGGACGCATACGAGCCCTTCCTGCTCCAATCCGGGCTGATCAAGCGGACCCCGAGGGGCCGGATGGCAACCCCGCGTGGTTATGCCCATCTCGGCCAGGAGCCGCCAGCCGACGCTCAGGGCACCCTTATCTAGCCTCACGGCTGGATGAGGGTCGAGGAGTTCACATATGCGCTGCCGGATTCGTCCATCGCCCAGGAGGCAATCGAGCCACGACACGATTCCCGGCTCCTCGACACCCGCGACCTGTCCGATCACCGGTTCATCGATCTGGCCTCTCTCCTCAGATCCGGCGATCTGGTCGTCGTCAACGAGACGAGGGTGAGGGCCGCGCGTCTCACGGGCACGAGACGCCAGACAGGAGGATCGGTCGAGTTGCTGATCCTGTCGGAGCGCCCGGGCGGTCTCTGGGAGGCCCTGGCCCGCCCCGCCAGACGTCTTCGCCCTGGGGTCATCATCGACTTCGAGGGATTGGCGGCCACCGTGGTCGATGGGCCTCGCGAAGGGATGGTCGTAGTCGACCTGGAGGCTCCCGACGTGGAGTCGGCGATAGCAGCCGCTGGTGAGGTGCCATTACCCCCCTACTTCCAAGGCACCCTCGAGGACAGCTCCCGCTATCAGACGATGTTCGCCCGTGACACCGGCTCGGCGGCGGCGCCCACCGCCGGCCTCCACTTCACACCGGAAGTGGTCCGGGCACTGGACGAGGCGGGTGTAGCCATGGCGACCGTGGACCTCCATGTCGGGATCGACACGTTCCGACCCATGACCACACCAGAGGTCGAGGGTCACCGGATGCACTCGGAATGGTGTGCCGTCCCCGAGGCGACCGCAGCAGCCGTCCGGGAGGCACGTCGGTCCGGGAGTCGGGTAGTGGCGATCGGCACGACCGTGGTCCGGGCCCTGGAGTCGTTCGCCGACGAGGACGGCCTGGTGCTCGCCACTCAGGGTCAGACCGAGCTCTTCCTCAAGCCCGGAGACCCGTTCAAGGTCGTCGACGGGTTGGTCACGAACTTCCACGTCCCCGGCTCCACACTGGTGGTGCTGGTGGCTGCATTCATGGGGCCGCGTTGGCGTGAGGCCTACCGAACCGCCCTGGAGCGGGGTTACCGCTTCCTCTCCTTCGGGGATGCGATGTACGCCGAGCGATAATCGCCTCATGGGCTCGGTCAGATGGACTTTGGCGGCTAGAGACGGGTCGGCCCGCACCGGGGTGCTCGATACCCCCCATGGCCCCGTGCGAACACCTGCCTTCATGCCCGTCGGGACCCGAGCGGCGGTCAAGGCTGTCGACACCCGGGATCTCGTCGAGGCCGGAGCCGGGATTGTGCTGGCCAATACCTATCACCTGATGCTCCGCCCCGGGTCGCCGATGATCGCGGACCGGGGCGGGCTGCACCGATTCATGGGCTGGGGTGGCCCGATCCTGACCGACTCCGGTGGCTTTCAGATCTTCTCCCTCGTTCCAACGATCGATGAGGACGGCGCCAGGTTCAAGTCGGTCTACGACGGCGCAAAGGTCGAGCTCAGCCCGGAGGCGGCGGTCAGGATCCAGGAGGAGCTGGGGCCGGATATCGCCATGGCGCTCGACGTCTGTGTCGGACTCCCTGCCCCGCGCCAGCTGGTCGAGTCCGAGATGGAGCGGACCCTGCGCTGGGCAGAGCGTTGCCTGGAAGCCCACAGCAGGGTCGATCAGGCGCTGTTCGGGATCGTCCAGGGTGGGGTCGACCCCGATCTCAGGGCGAAGAGTGCCGCGCAGACCGCGGCTCTTGGGTTCCCCGGCTTCGGGATCGGCGGGCTATCCGTCGGAGAGACCGCCGGGGAGCGTCTGATCGCCCTGGAGGCGAGTTTCCAGGAGCTGCCCGAAGATAAGCCCCGGTATGTGATGGGGCTGGGTGACACCGAGGGCCTGCTCGATGCCATCGCCAGGGGGGCGGACATGTTCGATTGCGTCATCCCCACCCGTCTCGCCCGGCACGGCAAAGCCCTGACCCGTAACGGCGACATGAACCTGCGGAACGCGGCATACGAGACCGACGACCGGCCCATCGATGAGGAGTGCCCATGTCGCACCTGCGCGGTGCATAGCCGGGCCTATCTGCGCCACCTCGTCCAGGTCAAGGAGCTCTCATCTCATCGGCTGCTCACTATCCACAACCTTCGTTACACCCTCGACCTGATCAACGGCGCTGGCGACGCCATCGAGGGCGGGGTGTTCACGCAATACCTCGAAGACGTGGCGCGGGCCCGCTCTGGCGGTTCGTCGTAGGGGTATCCGCCCGCCTAACCTCGCCGGGTCTGATGCACCCGATCGGGAGGACCAATT
>JBMDXS010000208.1:0-7276 GCA_048595045.1 Acidimicrobiia bacterium | reverse complement strand
TATGCATCCGTTTGCTCGGGTGCCCCCTCGACGATGACCGGAACCGGACGTCTCGACAGCGAAACGGTGGTGGTGATCCCCGATCCCATCCTGACCTGTGACGACGGCACCGAGCCGCAGGCATTGAGCGGACCGCCGCTCCAAGTGCAGCTCCAGAACCTGACGTTCACTTTTGATCCTGTCACCGACACGTTGAGGGACAACCTTGGAGGGTCTTGGTTACGAGAAGGCGCGGAAAATCCGACCCCACCGACGGCGTCGACGGCCATGTGGCCCCAATCTGACCTCGAGGAAGCGCAGGAGGCGCAGGAGCTGGCCGATGCCGGCGACCCTGACTACACGTGGCAGGTGGACGCCGGGCTCGCTGCGGACGATTACCCCGGCACGTGGGATCGCCTCTACGACGGTCAGGTCGAGCTCGTCGACCGGTTCCTCCGTGAGGTGCTGGGCTGGGAGGCATACCGACAGAACCTTCACGAAGGTAGCGGTGACTCCTCTCTCAACGACCAGCGGTTCCTACGCTGTGCCCCGGACCGCACCAACCCGCTCTACCCGCCGCAGCCTGGCTCGGAAGCGGGGGGCGAGGCGTGTGCGCCGACGGTCGATGACCTTACTTACGAGTCGGTGAGCTTCGACCTCGTCCAGCCGATCCGCCAGGGCAGTGACGGGATCTGGGTGGTGAGCAACTGGCGCCCGAGGACGTTCGTTCAGGTCGACCCCGTGGTTGCCGAGACGCAGGCAACCGAGCGCCTGGAGCAGTTCCTCGAAGCACGGGTCGCCGGTAACGGCGCCGAAGGGTACGTGGATGTCTATGCCGGCTGGCTCGGGCAAGAGTTTCCTCTCCTGTACGCCACCACCTCCGGCGCCCCATACGAGCGATTCGAGCTCGAGCGGGTATCGGCGCCGACGTGGCCCTACGGGGGTTACATCGGTTTCGAGATCCGTCTGTTCGCCGAGGACGGGGCCGTGGTCGAGCAGGCGATCTACTCGCACTGGGACGGAGGCGCTTCGGTGGGGATCGAGGGAGGGTTGGCGCTGGAAGCCATGACGTTCGAGAGTGGCCGGCCGATCCCCATGGTCCATGCGCAGTTCGACGGTGAAGTCACCTACTCGTCGCCGAGCCCGAATTCGTTTGAGGTTCTAGACGACAGTTCCACCCTCATCGACTTCACCGATCCAGCGATCTACTGGTCGGATTGTCGCCAGGACCCGGTGCCGGCCGATGCTGCGGCGTTCGCACAGGCGGTCATCGCCGACCCCAACTTCGAAACCACTCAGCCGGTCGCCACACGCATCGGTGGGGTCGAGGCCGTGGTGATGGATGTTGCTTTGTCCCCGACCGGCGACGTTTGCGGACCGTTCCGCACCGACACTCACCAGTGGGTCAACTCGCTCGAACCAGGAAAGCGCCAGCGTTTGTACCTCGTCGACCTCCCCGATGGCATGTCGTTCGAGACACTGGCGATCACCGTCAGGGCGCCCGAGGAACGCTTCGAGGAAGTGATCGAAGCGGCCCAACCGATCATCGACTCGATCGAGTTCCACACCGGGTGAGGGCGACACAGGGGCGGCTATTGGTTTGACCAAGAGAGAGGGGGACATGGTCACCAGGACCGAAGGCCTCATCGTTGCGACGCTGTTGGTCGCGCTTGCGGCCTGTACCTCGGCGGCGGGTCAAGGCGAGGGTTCGAAAGAAGCGAGCCCATGTTCGACTTCGAGACGAAAGGGGTTCACAGGTAGTCGTGGCTTGGACCAGTGGGCGGAGGGATGATTGGAATGTTGTTAGAGCTGTCGAGTCTCACCTCATCTCATGTGGCTAACCCCACAGGCGCTCCGCAGAACCCCCAAAGCCAGCCGTGTCCCCTGGTCAGGGCGTATTGACTGCATCTTTCAAGGAGGGGCGTCACGGGTTCGAATCCCGTCAGCTCCACGGATGGGGTTTTCGGCCTTTCTCGCCACACCCCGCTCCACGGGGAATCGCGTCCGTGCTGTGGCGAATGCCTCGCGTGGGGTCTCATGTCGTTGGGCTCAGTCCGGGATCGGTTTGCAGTGGGTGGTTGTCCTGATCCTGGCGACGTGCCGGTGATGGTCGTGAGCGAACTATCGGAGCCCGCGTTCGACGATGTCCAGAGCGCGCTCCATTTCCTCTCGGAGCGGGTTCTTGTGTCCTGAGCGATGCCAATGTCGAGCTGCTGACATCATCGCTGACACCATCGCTGCTGCGATGACCTCGGCCTCGAGTTCGTCGAGGTGGGAATCTGAGGCGCGACGCAAACCGTCGGCAACACGTCGGGCGAACTCATCCCCTGCCTCCATGAGGGCAGGGCGTAGAGCCGGCTCCTCGAGGGCATATTGCGTCTTCCGTCGGGAGAGCATCTCGTCCCGCTCGTAGAATTGGATCATCGCCTCGGCCAATGCGGTCCGCATCGCCTGCACCGGAGGCTTGCTCGCCAGTTCGACCTGAACAGCGTCCAGGAGCTGCACGTCAAAGTCGTCCCAAAGGATCACCTGCTCCTTGGTTCCGAAGTACCGATATACCGAGCTCGGTGAGACCTCAGCCGCCTCGGCGATTTCCTCAATGGTGACGTCGGTGAACCCCCGCTCGTCGAACAGGTCGAGGGCCTCCTCCTGGATACGTCTCATGGCGGCCAGCTTCTTTCGCTCCCGAAGACCCGGTCTGGTGGTCACGGTTCTCAGGCTAACTCGGCACCGAAGAATAGATGGTCACTTGCTTCTGAGGGTCACTCTCAGTATGTTCTGACTGTCACTATGGGAAGAGTGACCCAAATGTTTGCTGCAGCCACACTCGGCCAATCCCAACCAGTTCCTGAGACACATCCTCGCCGATCTCGTCGGCGCCACTGGCGACGATGGATCCTCGGCGCAATCCTGGTGCTCGGGGTGCTCGTCGTCGTGACGGCCAAGGTCTACATCGCAACTCTCACCAAGGCGCCGCTCGCACTGCCGACGAATGTCGTCAGCACGCCTGTTGGCCCGCTCGACGGCACCTGGGCGATCGCCACGGGCTCGGAGGTTGGCTTCCGGGTAGAGCAGACCGTCATGTTCATGACCGGCGATGTCGTGGGCCGGACGAACGACGTCGACGGTAGCCTCGTAGTCTCCGGCGATCAGGTCACGAGCGCGACGTTCATCATTGATCTCACGACCGTCCGTTCCGGCGATGGGTCCCTGGCACAATTCGATCTGAGCCTTGACACGAAGGCCTATCCGACGGCGACGTTCACGATTCCCCAGCCGATCGTGCTGCCCCCTGGGTTCGTGACGGGCGCGGCTGGCAGCGCCAAAGTAACCGGACAGCTCACGATGCGCGAGATCACGCATGAGGCGACCGTGAGCATCTCGGGTCGCCGCGACGGGTCGACCATCCAAGTCGCCGGGTCGATGCCGATCGCGTTCAAGGACTGGGCAATCGAGGGGCCGAAGGGATACGGTCCGCTCGCGTCGGTTGCCAACAATGGGACAGCCGAGTTCCTCCTCGTACTCGAACAGGCGTGATGGCGAGCTGCGGCATGGCTGACGGTACGATGCGCCTGAGCGACGGCAGGACCCTGGGGTACGCGGAGTACGGACAGGCGTCCGGGGATGCACTGCTCTATTTCGGCACATCCCGCCTGGAGGCTCGTCTACTGACGGATGCAGCGGAGCGAGCCGGGATTCGGCTCATCGGTCTCGACCGGCCTGGGATGGGCCTATCCGATTTCCAGCCCGGTCGTCGTCTTCTGGATTGGCCTCGCGATACGGTCGACCTGGCTGATCGTCTGCAGATCGACCGGTTCGCAGTGGTCGGCGTCTCCGCTGGAGGCCCTCATGCTCTGGCGTGCGCACATGCCATCCCCGACCGGCTGACGGCCTGCGGCATCGTATCGGGAGTGGGGCCCCTACTGCTTCGTTTCTACAAGCGGGTTCCGTGGATACTCAATTCGATGATGTGGCTGATGAGTGGCTTCTTTCGGGATGCCGACCGGGCCGGGAAGTCGCTGACGCGCTTCACCCAGGGCTGGCCGGAGTCAGACAGGAACACCCTCCTCGTTCCCGGGGTCTGTGAGCTGTGGGCGGCCTCCCTGGCGGAATCCTTCCGTCAGGGGAGCCGCGGGATGAGCTATGACAGCGTGCTGGTAGCAGGACGCCACTGGGGTTTCGATCTCGCTGACATCAAGCTTCCGAGGCTCTTCCTTTGGCACGGCGACCTCGACGAGGACGTTCCCGTCTCGATGGGTCGCACGGTGGCAGAGAAGCTCCGTGGGTGCACTGCGAGGTTCTATCCCGAGGGGCACCTCTCGGTCATCGTCAACCACCGCGACGAGATTGTGACGGCTCTGGTCTCCCCGCCCCATCCCTGATGGGAAGCAAGCGTCCGGTGAAATGCAGGAAGACAAACCAGGACGGGGCCGAGGATCCCGCCCGAGCGCGCGCCCGATCGACCCCTCGTGGATCTCGCCGTGTGACTGACGGATCAAAAGGGCAGCGGCGCTGCCCATCCGGTTGCGAGATAGGACAGGAGCATGAACAGGAGCCCGTTGATGCTGTGTGCGACGATCCCTGGAACCACAGACCCGGTGCGTTCACGCACCCAAGCCAGAGCGACTCCCCCGAGGAAGGCCGCGGGAAGGATGATCGGAATCTGATGGATCAGGGCGAACAGGAGAGAGCTGATGGCGATGCTCCACCGGATGGAGAGCCTTCGACGCAGCCATCCGAATAGCGCGCCCCGGAACAGGAGCTCTTCGCCGAGCGGGACCAGGACCAGTATCCGTGCCATGATCAACAACCTGGTCCAGAAGCCGGCGCTGCCGAGTCTTCCCGCATCGGATCCGATTCCCAGGATCACGTCCATCGCTGACGGCTGGGGCGAGGCAAGCGCGTGGACGAGTACATATCCGAGACCCGAGATGACGTAGACGGATCCCAAGGCAGCAAGCGCGACCCATACCTGTCTCCCGGGAACGGGGTTGATGGCAAGGGCGGTCCGGTTGCGATCTCCCCCTCCCACCACCAGCAGAAGCGAGGCCACCAAGATCGCATAGACCTCGGCGGTGATGACCACTGCCAGGTTGTGCGGGTCCGAAGCCCAATCCGGTGCGACGGACCTGGCGATGGCGTACGTGGCCAAACCGGTGGCCGCCGATGCGAGAATCCAAACGATCATCGCGACCAGTAGCCGCCAGCCTGACGTGCTCGGCTCCTGCCCCTGGCTGTGCCTGGTCAGAGCGGAGGATCTCATCGCCTCTCGGTCTCCGCTTCGGCAACCGACCACATCTGGCGATGTGCCGTCATCGATCCCAGGACCAATCCGGCCACAGTGAACGCCGTTGGGAGGACAAGCGACTGCATCCAGCCCGGCTTGACGGCCATGAGCCACAGCACCGCCAGTGACATGCCATTCACGGCGAACAGCGCGGCCCACGTCACAGGGTCATGAAGGACCGATCTGGTCGCGTCCGTCATCTCTGTCGCCGCCTCGACAGCCGTCTCCATCCGTCGAAAGCCGCGAATCGCCACACCGGCGCCCACGGCACCAACGATCAGCACTGCGACAATGGAGACGCCAACCCACGGCGTGGTGAACGACCATGAATCGGCGGTCATGAACAAGCCCGACCCGAGCAGGAGCACCAGCGCGGTGGGAAACATAGGAGTTGTCACCTTGAGCAGTCCCAGCCATAGGCGAACGTGCTCGATGGATCCGGCGCCGCGCATCCGAGCTCCGGCACGTTGCCCGATACCCAATGCGATGAAGATGACAATCACCCCGATGAGGTGCACGAAGAGAGCGATGTTGTAAATCTTCATGTCCCACCAAATATATAACAGCTCTAAATTTAGAGTGTCAAGATCTTCGCTCGATACACTGCAGGCATGAAGTCGCCCGGATTACGTGAACTCAAGAAGCAACGGACGCGCGATCTGATCGCCCAGACCGCCCGACTTCTCTTCGCGGAGCGCGGCTTCGATGGGGTGACCGTTGCAGACATCGCGGCCGAAGCCGAGGTTGCCGAAGCCACGGTCTTCAACTACTTCGGATCCAAAGAAGACCTGTTCTTTATCGGCCTGGAGACCTTCGAAGACGCCTTGATCGCCACGGTGCGTCACCGTGCCGAGGGACAATCGGTCGTTGATGCAGTTCAGGAGCTCATCGTCGACGGGGCTGAGCGACTTGCCTCTCCCCAAGGGACAAGAGGTGCGGCACTCGGAGCCCGGCTCATCTCAGAAAGCCCGGCGCTCCAACGAAAAGAGCTCGAGATCTACGCCAGATACACCGCCGTCCTCGCTGCGCTCCTCGCTGAGGAAAGCGGACTGGAACATGGTGATATCAGACCTCAAGTCATCGCCAACGCCATGATGGGGGTGCACCGAGCCCTGGTCGATCTAGTCCGGTCGCTCGCCAGCGAAGACGTCCCTGGCTCGGAGATTGCGGTGAGCGTCGCACGGGAAGCCGAACACGGCTTCTCGATCCTGAGCCAGGGTCTCGACGACTTCGAATGGCGCCAGACCTAGAGGTCGGATCGAGGGATGGCCAAGCGCGCCAGGGGGTCCCGCCGGCTACGCGGTGGTCCAGGGATATTCGCCAAGCCGTCTAATACGGCTTCGTGTCTTACCGCAGCCATCTGTCACGGGAGTCCCTGGTATGTGGCTCGCTGGTGGAGGTGACTTCCCAAGTGGATAACGTGGATTCGGCGCTGGCCAAGCTGCGCGAAGCTCTTGAGCCCTATTTCCATGATCAGCCGTTCCCTGAGGGGATCGAGCCTCCGAGCATCGCTCTTGTCGGTATTCCGGCGTGAACTCAGCGCTCCCGGTCGTCTCAGGACGTGAGGTGGTACGTGCTCTAGCGCCGGCGGGGTTCACATCCAAGCACTCGCTAGAGCGAGTGACCCCTGAAAGGCGCGCAAGGTTGAGTGTCTCAACCCCGGCCCTGACCAACCCCGGCCCCCGTCGCCTCCTTCAGTCGGGTCCTTCGCACGCTGAGCATGATCGATGCTGTGAGGATCACCAGGATGACGGACAACGAAACGTATGTGTTCAGGTGATACCAATGTGAGGCCGTCATTTTCAGTCCAACGAAGATCAGGATGGCGCCGAGAGCATGGGATAGATAGTGAAACCGCTCCTTGGCGTTTGCGAGCAGGAAGTACATCGCCCGTAGACCAAGGATCGCAAAGGCATTCGCAGCGAACACGAGGAATGGCTCGTTAGAGACGGCGAGGATCGCGGGCACCGAGTCGACCGCGAAGATGACGTCGGTAACCTCGACCACTAC